>NZ_JBQNBV010000020.1:0-21380 GCF_052169755.1 Selenomonas sp.
GCCAAGCGAACAGAGGCTGGCGTTAAGCCGCCAGAGCGTAGTCTTCGTTTGCTTTTATATTTAAATAAAAGTTTCACCTTACTGATGGGATGATGACCCCCCGGCTCGCTGCCCATGCACCATCTACCCCCGTCGAAACCTTTACGTCCCCGTCGGTATGCGCATGAAGCGTTCGCTGGAAAGATTCCTGAGATCTATCCCAGCTAAGACATATAGTATACATCCTTTCCAAAGATTTTGCAAGGATTTTCACATCGTCATGATCGGATCAACATCAATAAGCACGTCATTTCTTGTATCAAGCCCCTCACCGCGCAGAAAATCTCTCACAACCGCCAGATCTGCCGTCTTGATCAGAAGCACGAAGCGATAGACGCCGCGAAACTGCGCGATCAAAGCGGGCGCAGGACCGATGATCTGCTGGCCGGTTCGCCCTGCAAAAGCGGTGAGAAAATTTTCCTGTATGCGGCACGCTTCTTGACGTGCCGCTTCTTCCTTTTCGTGCTGCACAATGAGTTTGACGAGACGGCTGAACGGCGGATAGAAAAGCTGCTCCCGTATGGCGATCTCCTGCCGATAAAACGCCTCGTAATCCTGCTTGATCGCCGCCTGCACCGCATAATGCTCAGGGCTGTAGCCCTGCACGACGACCTGCCCCGAAGCATCGCCTCGACCCGCACGCCCCGCCGTCTGCGTGATGAGCATGAAGCATCGCTCCGCCGCGCGAAAATCGGGCATGTTGAGACTCGAATCGGCGCTGAGAATGCCGACCGCCGTGACGCCCGGGATGTCATGCCCCTTGGCGACCATCTGCGTGCCGAGCAGGATGTCATACCGCTTCTCGCGAAAAGCTGTAAGTATTTCCTGATGTGCGAGCTTCCTTGTCGTCGTATCCCGATCCATGCGCACGATGCGTGCCGCAGGCACGAGCGCCTTTAGCTCCATTTCGAGTTTTTCCGTTCCCGAACCAAAATATTTGATATAAGGGCTGGCACATTCGGGGCAAAGGAGCGGCGACGCCTGCTCGATGTCGCAATGGTGGCACAAGAGCCTGCCGCTTCGATGATAGACGAGAGGCAAGCCGCATGACGGGCATTTGACGACGGCGCCGCACGAACGACACATGACGAAAGTCGAAAAACCGCGGCGATTCAGCATGAGAATGAGCTGCTCCTTCTTCGCCATCGTCTCTTCGATAAGGCGACGCAAACGTGCGGAGATGATATTGCGGTTGCCATGATGCAGCTCCTCGCGCATATCGACGCACTCGACACGCGGCAAGGGCCTCGCGCCGATGCGTTCAGGCATGGAAAGGCGCGTGAGTTCTCCGCATCTCGCGCGGTACGCCGTCTCAAGAGATGGCGTTGCGCTGCCCAGAAGCAGCACGGCGCGATGGATTTTCGCCATCGCTTCAGCGATGGGCCGCGCGTGATAGCGCGGCGCTTCGTCCTGCTTGTAGGACATGTCCTGCTCCTCATCCATGATGATAAGCCCGACATCCTCAACGGGCGTGAAGAGCGCCGAACGTGCGCCGATGACGATGCCCGCCTCACCGCGCCGCACGCGGAAAATCGCGTCGTTTCTCTCAGAGAGCGAAAGCTGGCTGTGCATGACGACGATATCCTCCGGAAAAGAGCCTTTAAAGGCGAGGACGATCTGGCTCGTCAAGGCGATTTCCGGCACAAGCACGATGACCCTGCGCCCCGCCTTTCGCGCCGCCGCCGCCGCTTCGATATAGACCTGCGTCTTGCCGCTGCCCGTCACACCCTGCAGCAGAAAACCACGGTACTCGCAGCGTTCGATATAAGGACATACAGCTGAAACTGCCGCCTGCTGCTCCTTCGTCAGATCGAAAGATGCGGCAAATCCCGTCATGCCGCCGTAGCTGTCGCGCAGAATGCGCCGCTTCTCACTCTTCACATCGCCGGATTCCAGCACGGCACGAAGCACGGCGGCAGAGACGCCCTTCCTGCGCAGCGCGGCGTCGCTCTGCTGCCCTTCGGCGGCAAGCAGCTCCAACAGACGTCTCTGTGCATGTCGCTTTCGATAACGCACGAGCATTTCATCATCAAGAGGCCGTGCAAGCGACAGAACATTTTCATAACGCGCTCTGTCGCGCGCCTTCGCTCGATAGAGCTTTCGCACAGCCTTTTGCTGGATAAACCGCGCCACGATTGCAGGAATTTTTGCAGAAAACGCAGAGAATGCTTTCTGAAGAGCAAGCATCTCTACCGCGCCATTTTTTTGCAAGTACTGAAGAATCTGCCGCGCCTCGATGCTTAAAGAAAGCGGTTCCGCCCCCTCGATCGCCTCATATTCCACCTCGATCTTCAAACCACTCTTTCCGGGCATAAATAAACGCATCGCTTCGGCAGGAGCGCACAAGTAAAAGTCTGCGATGCAGTGCGCCGCTTCCATCATCTCAGAGGTAAACCACGCTTCCTCATCCACAGCAGAGATGATCGCCTTCAAATCGTAGGCGCAGCGCCCAACTTCTTCGTCATGAACCGCAAGAACGAATCCCTCGACGCTTCGTCCGCCAAAGGGCACAAATACACGCCAGCCGGCCGCAAGGAAGGACATCTCGTCGGGCACGGCGTAGCTGTACGCCTTCGCTATGCTTTTCACGGGAATATTGACAAAAACTTCCGCTCTTCGCAAAATGCTCGCCTCCAAGAAGAAAAAGGCTTTCAGCGCGAACATTTCGCACCGAAAGCCAACTTTCACTCACTGCCTCACGGCAAACGTTCATCGACGAAAACGATGACTCTCTCTCAGTCCATGATAAAAATCTCGACAGTCTTACGACCGAACTGGATCGCTTCTTCCGCCGTATCAAAAGCGATATCGATCGTATTGCCGCGAATCGCTGAGCCGACATCCTCAGCTATAGCCTCGCCATAGCCCGGAATAAATACGCGCGTACCCATCGGAATAACAGACGGATCCACAGCGATCACACCTCTTCTGACCAACGTCCCGCTCGCCGTATGATTCGACAAACCCGGGTCGAAGCGGCTGTATGCTGTCGCCGAAACGAGCAACGAACGTCCGCCGCCGCGATTGGGCGCCGGCTCCGCTGCCGGCGGCTCCTCTCCGCCCGAAAGAGCTTTGTAGGTCAGACGGCCACATACGCCGTCGGCTTCTAAACCGTTTTCCTGCTGAAACTTCGTGATGGCAGCCGTCGTTTTCCTGCCGCATACACCGTCAGCTTCACCATCTGCAAGATAGCCGTGCGCAATCAAGAGCTTCTGTACGGCACGCACACTGTCTCCCCGCATTCCTTCCTTGACAAGAAATCCGCCAGCAAACGCCGCTGCACTTGTCAGCAAAAGACAGAGACAAAAAACGAACGAAAAAATCACCGTTTTCCTCAATAGACGTCACCTCACAGAAAAACTAATTTTCTCACAAGTTTATTATATCAAAAAAAATGACCATTTGTCCATAGCATATTGCAACGACTTATGACAACTATGCGCAAACCCAGAAATACCAAGGGTTCAAAGAAATAATAAGCGACGCTCCCCTGCGATAGCTCATACGAGATAAAAAGCACCATGTACACATAAGCCATGCTTACGCCGGAGATATCCCGATCTCGAATATGACAGACAAACGTTTTCCTGCGCAGTTCCCTCTCACCCCAAGACAAGACCCACCGGACAATGGTCGCTGCCGAATACCTCGTTGTGAATCGTCGCCTCTTTGATCTTCGGTGCGAGGCGATCAGATACGAGAAAATAATCGATGCGCCAGCCTGCGTTCGTTTCACGCGCCTTGCGGAGATACGACCACCATGTATAGATTCCCGTCTTGTCCGGATAGAGTGCGCGAAACGTATCGGTGAAGCCCGCTGTGAGAAGCTGCGTCATCTTCTCTCGTTCCTCGTCGGTAAAGCCCGCGTTCTTTCGATTCGTCTTAGGATTCTTGAGGTCGATCTCCGTATGCGCCACGTTGAGGTCGCCGCAGACGACGACGGGCTTCTTCGCGTCGAGCGCCAAAAGATAGTCGCGGAACGCCTCCTCCCACGTCATGCGATAGGCGAGCCGTTCAAGCCCGCGCTGAGAGTTCGGCGTGTAGACCGTCACGAAGTAGAGATCGTCAAACTCCAGCGCGATGACGCGCCCCTCGTGATCGTGCTCTTCGATGCCGATGCCATAGCTTACGGAAAGCGGCTCGATGCGGCTGAATACCGCCGTGCCGGAATAACCCTTCTTCTCGGCGCTGTTCCAATACTGCTTGTAGTCCGTAAGTTCCAAGATCGCCTGTCCAGGCTGCATCTTCGTCTCCTGCACGCCAAAGACATCGGCATCGAGCGCCTTGAACGACTGCATGAAGCCCTTGCCGAGGCAAGCGCGAAGCCCGTTGACATTCCATGATACGAAACGCATGATATTCCCCCCTTACCCCTGCACGGGATCGCCGACGAAGTAGAGATAGAGGACGACGATGATGCCGAGTACGATGCGATACCAGCCGAACGCCTTGAAATCGTTGTTTTTGATGTACCGCAGCAGAAACTTGATCGAAAGGATCGACACGACGAATGCCGTCGCCATGCCCACGACAAGAATCAGGATCTCGCTGCCTGTGTAATGCCAGCCGAACTTGACCATCTTCAGGAGGCTCGCGCCGAACATGACGGGAATCGCGAGGAAGAATGTGAATTCCGCCGCCACATAGCGCGACGTGCCGAAGAGGATGCCGCCCAAGATCGTCGCACCCGAGCGCGAAGTACCCGGCACGAGCGACAGCACCTGAAACAAACCGATGATGAACGCCGTCTTGTAGTCGAGCCGTTCGATCTCGCGCACGCGCGGCGTGCGGCGCTTGTTGTAGCTTTCGACGACGAGGAACATGACGCCGTAGAAGATCAAGGTTGCCGCTACGACAGGCGCCGTCATGAAGTGCTCCTCCATGAACTTGTTGAACAAGAGTCCGATGACCGCCGCCGGCACGCAGGCGAGAATGACTTTGTACCAGAGCCGCCATGTATCACGCTTCTCCCAGCTTGACTTCCAGCTCGAAAACGGATTGAGCTTCTCGAAGTTCAGCACGACGACGGCAAGGATGGCGCCGAGCTGTATGACGACGAGGAACATGTCCATAAAGGACTTCGATACGTCAAGCTTGATGAACTCATCGACGAGGATCATATGCCCCGTGCTGCTGATCGGCAGCCACTCTGTCAGACCTTCGACAATGCCCAAAACCACCGTTTTCAAAAGCTCCATAATACTTAAATCCACACAAAAGCCCCCTAAATCTTCCTATGAGATATTGAATGGGAATATTATACCACAGGTGCCGCATCGTTGGAACCGAAAAGCCCGCCGACACAAAGCGCCGGCGGGCGAAAGAACACAAAACTCAATTACCCGGCTCGATCAGAGCGTATTTGCCATCGGTACGGCGATAAACGACGTTGATCTCTTCCGATTCGGCATCGCGGAACACGAAGAAGTTGTGATTCAGAAGGTTCATCTGCATGATTGCCTCCTGCACATCCATCGGCTTCACGACGAAGCGTTTCGTCTTGACAAGCTGGAATTCGCCTTCCTCTTCCTGCACGGGAATGGCGCCCAGCTGCTGCACAGCTTCTTCTTTGAAGCCGCCGCCGCGGAAACGCTTGGCAAGCCGCGTCTTCTGCTTGCGAATCTGACGCTCAAGCTTCTCGACGACAAGGTCGATGGATGTATACATATCCATCGTAGCTTCCTCGCCCCGAAGCAGCACGCCGCCCGGGATGGGCACAGTGACTTCGACAATATGGCGTCCTTTAGAAACTGTGAGGAGCACTGAGATTTCGCCCACCTCATCAAAATACTTCGTGATTTTGCCGACACGTTTCTCGACATAATCCTTGAGTGACGGGGTGATCTCAATATTTTTCCCTCGTACTGTGAATGTTGCCATAGTGACATGTCCCCTTTCCTGTTTCTTACGATGAAGGTCCGATTGGCACTTTCATGTAAGGCGAGTGGACACAAAATGTGTCCAACAAGTTTATGTTGTATATATTCTCTCTTCGCCACAAAAACCCTTCTTCTGGAAAGAATCTTTCTGAAAATTTTCACGAGATCAGTCAAGAATGAAAGCAGCTTGCTTTGAGAAAGCTCCCTCGTCAAAGACATTCCCCGCAAGAACAAAAGAACCGACTCCAAATGGAGCCGGCCTTTGCCAAACTTCAGAAAACGCGAGGTTCAGTTTGCGTTCTCTCAGGAAAGTACATGATACTTTTGTCTGCTTTACCATGAAAACCCAAGAATCCAAGTCCAAAGAATACAGACCGATTGTTTTTTCAGGTAGGGGCGGCGCACAATGTCCATAAAATGAACGCTTGTGCGTGTAGCTTACGCAGTCTTCACAACATTGGAAGCCTGCGGACCGCGCGCGCCTTCGACAATCTCGAATTCGACACCCTGTCCTTCAGCCAACGTCTTGAAGCCATCTCCCTGGATTGCAGAGAAATGGACAAAAACATCATCGCCGTCTTCCCTCTCGATGAAACCATAGCCCTTTTCTGCGCTGAACCATTTGACCTTACCAACCATAGTAATTCCTCCTGTTTCTTGGTGTGTTGCAGAACCGCGCCTGATACTCACGCAATTTCATTATAGACCCTACCGCTTAATCTGTCAATAAAATAGAAGGCAATGACACATGCTGAGGGCAAATAATTTCTCATTTTTTTAAGCAACGCGCCATTGCCATGCGCACGATGCTCTCCGGAACATCACTTTGCACGCGCACTTTGCCGATATCTTCCATCAATACCCAGTTAACTCTGCCGTCAACTGTTTTTTTGTCGTGGAAGATCGCCGCATAAAGACCATCGACCGTACATCCCTCCGCTATCAAAGGCAGTCCGAGGCGTTCCGTCAGTCGGCGCACGCGCTCGACGACAGAAGCTTCAATCAGACCGAGCGCCTCGCTGATATAGGCTGCGCCTAAGGAGCCGACGGCGACGGCTTCTCCGTGATTGTAGCGCACATAGCCCGTTTCCTTTTCAATCGCATGGGCAATGGTGTGCCCGTAGTTCAAGATGCGGCGCAGACCGCTCTCTCGTTCATCTTTCGCTACAACATCCGCCTTGATTTCGCACGAACGCGCAACCATAGTGAGCGCCGCCTCGGGCGAAAGGATGAGCGCATCTGCCGCATGTTCTTCGAGCCATGCAAAAAAATCCGCATCGAAAATGATCCCGTACTTGATGATCTCACCGAGCCCCGTGCAGATTTCACGTTTGGGCAAAGTAGCGAAAGCTGCCAAGTCGGCAAAAACAGCCGCCGGCTGATAGAAGGCGCCGATGAGGTTCTTTCCGAGACGGTGGTTGACGGCGACTTTGCCGCCGACACTCGAATCCACCTGCGCGAGAAGGCTCGTCGGCAGCTGGACAAAAGGCACGCCGCGCATGTACGCCGCAGCGATGAAGCCGGCGAGGTCGCCGACGACGCCGCCGCCCAAAGCGAAGATCGGCGAGCGGCGGTCAAGCCCCAGTTCGATGGCATGTGTGAAGATTTCATCTGCGACGGCAAGCGATTTCGAGCCTTCACCCGCCGGCACGAGATGAAGCTCCGGACAAAGACCTACCTCGCGCAAGGCTTTCGCCACCCCTTCACCGTAGATCTTCCCCACGTTCTCATCGGAGATGATGAGCGCCTTGCGCGAAAAATTCTGCTCTTTTACGAAAGCGGAGAGTGCGGGGCAAAGACCCTCGCCGAGAAAGATGTCGTAACTTGCTGCGCCGAGTTCTACGCGCACCTTATGCGCTTCACGCACGAAAAACACCTTCTCTCTTCAAATAGCCGACGATGTCATCCACCACCTGCAGCGGCGAAAGCTCGCTCGTGTCTACGCTGTAGTCCGCGACAGCGTAAAGATCGCGGCGCTCCGCCATAAGCTCTTCCACAGCGCGGCGACGGTCGCCTGCATCCTTTTGATCGAGCACGGGGCGAGCGCCTACATGCGCCGTGCGTGCGAGTACGGCGTCAATGGACGCCGTCAAACAGATGATCGCGCCGCTCTTCTTGAGCGCCGCCACATTCGCCGCATCCTTGACCGTGCCGCCGCCCGTCGCGATCACGAGGGCGCGGCGATCCGCCACACGCTTGACCGCAGACTTTTCCAAGGCTCGAAAAGCCGCTTCGCCGTCTGCCTTGAAGATCTCGGGGATCGAGCGGCCCGCCGCCGCTTCAATCTCTGCGTCAAGGTCAACGAACGCTCTGCCGAGCCGATGCGCGAGAGCGCGTCCTGTGCTCGTCTTGCCCGTACCCATGAAGCCGATCAATACGACGTTCTTCATCTCACGCCTCCTCCGTGCGCTTCTTGTACGCTGCGATGTTCGCCTGCATATCGCGCAGATTGTCGCTGTCGAACTTCTCGACGAACGCTTCGGCAAGCACAAAAGCCGCCATCGCCTCGCCGACGACAGAGGCAGCGGGCACAGCACAGACGTCGCTGCGCTCCTTTGAGGCGAGTACAGGCTCCTTTTTTGCAATATCCACGGAATGAAGCGGCTTCATCAGCGTCGGAATCGGCTTCATGACGGCGCGAACAACGATGTCCTCGCCGTTTGTCATGCCGCCCTCAAGACCGCCTGCACGGTTCGTCCTGCGAACCACTGCACCGTTTTCGCCGCAGAACATCTCGTCGTGCGCCTCGCTGCCGGAAAGCGCGGCATAGCCAAAGCCCGCGCCGATCTCGACGCCCTTGATCGCCTGAATCGACATCATGGCGGCGGCAAGACGCGCGTCGAGCCTTCTATCCCACTGGATGTGGCTGCCGAGTCCAAGCGGTGCGCCTGAAATACGCACTTCGAAGATGCCGCCGAGCGTATCGCCCGCCTCTTTCGCAGCACGAATCTTCTCCTTCATCTTCTCCTCGGCGTATTCGTCGAAACAGTTCAAATCCGACGCCGCCTTGTGCGCCGCACCCGCTTCGCGCTTCGCGGCATCGGCAGTGACGCCGCCGATGTCGAGCACAGCGGATTCGACCGTGACGCCGAGTGCATAAAGAAGCTCCTTTGCCACAGCGCCGACGGCGACGCGCATCGCCGTCTCTCTCGCGCTGGCGCGCTCCAAGATATCGCGGACATCCTCGCGCGCGTACTTTCGAACACCCGTGAGATCGGCGTGACCGGGACGCGCCGCCGTGACCTTGTCCCCCTGCGGTTCTCCGAACGCTGCCATGCGCTCTTGCCAGTTCTGCCAATCGCGATTCTCTACGGAGAGTGTGATCGGCGAGCCGAGCGTCTCACCAAAACGCACGCCCGAAAGAACGCGCACTGTATCCGTTTCAATCTTCATGCGTCCGCCGCGTCCATACCCCTGCTGCCGACGCGCCAACTCGCGGTTTATTTTCCCCGCGTCCAGCGAAAGCCCCGCCGGAATCCCTTCCAAAATAGCTGTCAAAGACGGGCCGTGCGACTCGCCCGCCGTCAAAAAACGCAATGCACCCAATATGATTTCCCACTTTCATCCAAACGTAAATTCGATGGATACGAAGTTTCCACCTTTCCTAGTCTACAATAAAAAGCGTCCCCTATGCAAGTCTTAAAAGGTCTGCACAGAGGACGCTTATGCTTCTTCCGCAAAAATGGAAAGGCGGATCTTCACATGCAGTCTGCCGTCGTCGCTGTGAATTTCCGCATTTTCCATGCGCACAAAGCGTTCGCTTTTCTCCAACTCCTTCAAAAAGGCAAGCAAATGAAAATAGTCACCGTCGATTTCCACCTCAAGCGGCAACCGCAGAGCGCCGCTTTCCTTTGCCGTCACCCCCGGAACGACAGCGGCAAGCGTCAACTGCTCATGCTGCGCCTCGCGCTCCAAAAGTTCGAGGAAACTGCCCTGCCCCATGCTCTTTGGCAGACGCTTCTCGGCAGCAGCGCCGCGTGCGGCAAGCGCTTCCTCATGCGTATGAGCATCGCTTGCATTCATAAAATTCTGCACGCGCACAAGCGACTCCCGTTCCTCCCGAATCTCGGATTCAATCCTTGCGATTTCTGCACGCTGCGGCGCATAGCATATATGGAAAAATGCCGCACCGAGCAGCAACGACGCAAAAAGTATAGGCAAAAGCATGATCGGACGCATTTCTTCCCCTCCCCTATTTCCTAAATCTTCAGCTCCAGCGAGAAATACACGAGCGGCTTTCCCGCCGTTTCCATCCGCAGTTCCGACCTTTTCAGCAGCGGCGCGGCAGTAAAGAAGCTGCGATCCGTCTCCAAGGAGCGCACGAAGTTCGCCAAAGCATCGTAGCTCGTCGCCGCACCTTCGATCTCGATCACGTGCCCATCGACGACGCGCAGCTCGCGAATCCACGCCCCCTCGACGGTGCGCGTGCCGAAATGCACGAGCAAACTGCGGCACGGCACAGCGCCTTTCGCCAAAGAAAGAAGCTGCCGCTCTTTTTCAGCGATCCGTCCGCCTTCCTGCAGCTCCCTCTCCATTCGCTGTCGTTCTGGCGAAAGCAACACCATCGCCTGCGCAATCTGCCGCTCTT
Source organism: Selenomonas sp. (assembly GCF_052169755.1). Classification (GTDB taxonomy): domain Bacteria; phylum Bacillota; class Negativicutes; order Selenomonadales; family Selenomonadaceae; genus Selenomonas. Next base: position 10,507 of record NZ_JBQNBV010000020.1, read on the forward strand.
CTTCCTGCAATTCATGAATCCGCCATATATTCCAGCCATAGATCAACACCATACAAAGGAAAAACAGCGCCGCAAAAAGAGCGGCGATCCTGCCGACCGCCCAAAGATCGGGACGCAAGCGTGCGGGCAGCAGCTCCGCGTACTTCTTCTGCGGCATAAGAAGTCCAACTGCCGCCGCAAAAGCGGCAAAATCCTCATCCTGCAGCAAGTCTGCTCCCAAAAAAGGCACGTCCGCCACGGCAACGCCTGCCGTCTGCAAGACAGCCGGCGGCAAAAAACACAGAGAAGCAAGACACAGTCCCGCTTCCAAAAAGGCTTGATGAAGTTTCTGCGCCTTCTCGCGCGGCAAAGCCGCCAGAAGAAGCTCCCCTTCCGCGATCAGTACAAAATCCATACAATACGCCGTTTCCGCCTCAGATGCCGGCAGGCTCGCAAGCATATCCCAACGCGCCGCTTTCTTCATTTCCTTAACCGACAGCGGCGGAAACTCCTTCGTATAGGAAAAAACCTGATTTTCAGACAGACAAAGGGCAATGCGGCTCTTCTCCCAACCGCGTTTTGCAAGAGCGACATGAAGGACGGCAGCCGTCTCACACCAAAACGAAGCGTCCGTCTCTTCCCATCGCAGGGGAATGTGCAGCGTCTCCTTCATCTGCCACAGCGCCGTCTCCCTTTCGAAGCATACGAGATGAAGCATTCCCTCATGCACAGAAACTCCCACGGTTTTTGTCCACGGCACATGAAACAGTGCATGGAACTTTTCCGATATTTTGAACAAACCATCGCACCGCCTCTCACTTCTCCCAACGAACAAACACCATGCGCTCTCCCTCCAAGCGATAGAGCGCCGCCGCATACGAACGCTTGCCGCCGACGGCTGCCGTATTCATCGGATCCGCTTTCTCCGCCGCTGTCTGCCAGCTCATCGCCGTCAGCCGATACTCCGCTTTCTTTGCACCTGCCTCCGAAAGCCGTACAGCGGCGGCACGATAGCAGACGCCGTCTCCCTGCACAGTGCCGGATACGCCCTGCACTTCTTTTGAGCCAAGCTGTCGGCGTGCCTGTGCATCCGCTTCCAGTCGCGCCGCTTCCATGCGTACAGCGCTTCTCGACGCTTCCAAAAGACGCATCGTCTGCACCGCCTCTTTCGCGGCAAGACGGTTGTGCCCCGAGAGTATGAACAGCGTCGCCGTGCCGGAAAGCATCAGTAAGACCGCTGCGAGCGCCATGACAGATGCCATGCCGCATTCATCGAACCTTGTCACGTTTCCTCTCCTCGCTCATCTATTCGTTCTTTTTCGGCAAGGGAACAGCCGTCGAAAAGTTGATGCGCTTCTTCGTTCGCCGATTCTCCCCCGTCAAACGAAGAAAAAGAAGTCCATCCTTCTCCTCGCAGAAAAAGTCGACGACGGCAAGATTGCCGAATATATTGCGTCCGCCTGTCATGGGCTGCGGCACGGAATAGCCATAAGGTCCGCCGCTGACTTTCTTGCTGATGTACGGCGGCATATCCTGCTTTCCCTCGCGCAGCGCATAGTCCACCGAGCACTTCTCTCCTTTGACATACCTCTCGACATAGATTGCGCGCGGCTCCTTCACCTCGATGTACGTCGCCGAAGCCGCATCCTGTGCAATGCGTTCCAGCGTCAAACGCATCTCCTGCTGTAATTCCCAATCTCCCATAAGAAGAACATAACTCTTGAGAAAAAACATCCACGCGGCAAAAAAACTGATGAGAAGCGCCAGATAAACGGGCAAACTCGCCAAAACTTCCAGCAGCATATAGCCGCCCTCATTCGAGCGAGCCGAAAGTCGGCATTTTCGGCACATTCTTGCCCATGCAAACGAGAAATTCCCGTCAGCCATGACGACGCACCGTCCTTTGCAGGAAAAACTCCCGCTCTTTTCCTTCCTCTATCCACACGACACGAACTCTTGCCAGGCAAACCGACGCATAGTCCTCGTTTTCCTCTAAAAATTCTGTCTTAAGAGAAAATTCTCTGCCATTTTCCTCCACTTCGCGCAGTAAAGGCGCGTTCAGTGAAGCTCCGCCTGCCAACTGTTCCGCCCGCGCCAGTTCGCCTTCTGCCAAAAACATCGCGCTCGTCTCCGCCTCGCTCTGCGCCAAGAGGTGCGCGGAGCGCTCCACGGCTGCCAGAGACAGTGCGGCAAAAAGCAGCAGCAGCGCCAGCAATGCCGCTTCTGCCGCCAGAAATCCATCCTCACCCAGCACGGTTTTCTTCATGGCAGCCACCGGCTTTCCGTACGTACACGCCCAGCCTCATCAATAATCACATCCAGCGAATAATGCAGCGACTGCAGCTCGACCGACTGCCCCAAGGCGCTCTCCCCGCCCGGATCCCCCGAAGCATAAAAATAATAGGCTGTCGCTTTCTGTGGACTTAGCGTGCGCGGCGCCGCTGCAATATCTTCGGGAAAATCGTGTACCATCTGCTCGCCTTGCACTTCGGGAAAAAGAAAATAGCAGCGATGCGCCTCGACGACGAGCTTCGGCCGTACGCGCCACTCACCCTTGCCGTCCGGCGTACGCTCCGTGCGCGAAATCTCCTGCAAATAGCGAAAATTCCCTGCCAAAAACGCCGCTTCCCGCTCCAAGCGCACACGTTCCGTCGCGCGCACGACAGGCAGAGAAAGCGCAGCGATGAGCGCCAGCACGAGACATACAAGGAGTATCTCCAAAAGAGTGAAACCCGCCTCCTTCATCGCAGCAGCCCCCAGTAAAAAGCGAGCAAAGAATCGGCGAAAAGCGCCGCAGACATCGCGCCAAAAGCAAGAAAAGGCGCAAATGCAATCCGGCTATGTCTCTTTCCCCGACCCGAGAGCAGCAGACAAAAAGCGAGGATGCCGCCGCTCAAAAAAGCGAGAAAAAGCGCGACTGCAACGCCCTCAATCCCCAGCCATAACCCCAGACAAAAGGCGAGCTTCACATCGCCGCCGCCCATGCCGCCATGTGATGCAAAGCGCAGAAAATACAGACCGCCTCCCGCCAAAACGGCGGCGAATAAAGCATTTTCCAGCGGCAGAGTGCCGAAAAGTACAGCGAGGAAAACGCCTATCATGCCAAACGGTGCAACGATACGATCATAGATCAAACCATCCCGCCAATCCAACAGAGCGATGAGCCAAAGAAAGCCGAAAAATATCCATTGTATAAAAAATGCCCTGCCGAAACCATACGTCTGCCACAGCAAAACGGCTGCGCCAAGCAGTCCGCCGACGAAAGCCGCTCTGCCGCGCAAAGCCAACGGCTTTACGCGCTGAAAACCGCCCATCGTCAGCCCCCCGACGCCTCTTTTTTCTCCGTCCTGCCGAAATCCTGCAAGCGGTGCCCGTCAAGCGTCGCTTGCGTTTCGCCATCCGCTCCCTTCGTCAGCACATAGCCTGCATCCGTCGTCTCTGCCGCCTTTCCGTCGCGCAGAAAGTAACTGCCCGACGGCGGCTTCAATGCGTCAAGATTGACAATATAGTCCTTGAGCTGTTCCAGATTCTTCGGATCGATGCCCTTTTCCGCGCGATAAAGCCCCACCGCTGTATTAAGCGTACTGAGATCCGTCTGGATTTTCGACGTATTCGCAAGCGTCATAGACTGCGCGAACTTCGGCACAGCGACGGCGGCAAGCACGCCGATGATGCAGATAACGAGCAGCATCTCCAAAAGAGTAAAACCCGCTTCATCCAACGGACGGCTCCTTTTTTGCATGTCTCGGAGCCATTGGAGCATCGCTGGTCGACCTTCTGCCAGCGCACATTTTTCTGCATTTTCTCGTTCTCTGTTCTCCTGCAAGTACACACTTTCACGCATCCGCTGTCCTCCCATTCCTATGGTCAATATCCGTAAGAACCGATCATCTCCAAAAGCGGCAGCGCGACGGAAAGCACGATCGTGCCGACGACTGCGCTCAAAAAGATCACGAGCAGCGGTTCCAGCAGAGCTTCCATGCGTTCTGCACGCAGCTCACCGGAAAAACGACAGAAATCTGCCGCCTTTTCGAGCATCGCCGCAAGCTCGCCCGTCTGCTCCCCCGTAGACAAAAGCTCCAAGGCAAGCGGCGGAAACACGCCGCTTGCCGCCATAGAAACAGCGAGCGCACCGCCGCGCTCGATCTCGCGCTTCACCTTGGAAAACACCGCCGCGAGGAAGCTGTTCTGCAACACCCCCTCGGAAATCACAAACGCCTCATGCAATGCGCAGCCGCTTTCCATGAGAACGGCAAGCGTATCAAAAAGCGTCATAAGTTCCAAATCCATGCGCAGTCTGCCGAAAAAAGGCACGCGCAGCAAAAAGCGATCCAGCCAAAAGCGCAGCCGCTTCTCACGCCGCAAGAGCACGCACACGAACGGCAGCAAAAGCAAAAAGAAAAAGACAGCCATACCGTGCGCCTCAAAAAACATGCCAAGACCCAAAACAAGCTGTGTCGGCAGCGGCAGCTCGACGGCAAGCCCATCGAGTATATGCACGAAATTCGGCAGCACGAAGAGGAAAATGAAACTCATGGCGACCAGGGCCGCAAATGAAAGAATCGTCGGATAAGCCAACGCCGTACGGAGCTTCTCACGCACGCGCCAGCTCCGCTCCTCTCTATCGGCAAGACGCTTTAAAAGCGGCTCCAAGCTGCCGCCCATCTCTCCTGCTCGGACGAGGGCAGAAAGCGCTGCGGGAAAGACTTCCGCATGGCGTGCCATCGCCGCTGCAAGCGTCGAGCCTGCCGCCATGCGATGCGCCATATCCGAGAGCATCCCCCGCCGTTCCTTCGGCGCACCTGCTGCAAGAAGCCGCAGGCTCTCACTTACAGGCAGACCCGCCGCCATCATCAACGACAGCTCACGGCAAAAAACCATGCAATATTTGCGTCTCGACATGCGCTGAAACGCGAGATGCAGCGCGAACTTTCGCCGCAGAGTCAACGCAAACAACCCATGCGCCTGTATGCGCCGCGCCGCCTCTAGACAAGACGCCGCCTCGATCTCACCGCGCCGTAGCTCCCCCGCATCCGTCCGCGCCGTATAAGCAAAGGACGCCATACCGCCCCCTCCTTTTTCTGATCGGCTCCCCGTCACCTCTCGCGCAAGACGCCGTCAAGATCAGCAAGCGCCTGTTCCTTGACCTCGCGCGTGATCCTTTGTGCGCAAAGCAGAGCCTCGACGGACTGCGCCATCGTCTGCATCCCCGAAGCGCCGCCCGCGAGAACGGCACTTCGGATCTGTGCGACCTTGCCCGTGCGAATGAGATTGCGCACGGCGGGTACGGCGACGAGCGCTTCGGTCGCCAAGACGCGACCGCCGGCAGCCGCACGAAGAAGGCGCTGCGACAACACAGCGCGCAGCACAAACGAAAGCTGGCTGCGCATCTGCGCTTCCTCTCCCGGAAACATTCCCTCGATGCGCAGAACCGCCTCTGCCGCATCCCTCGTATGCAGCGTCGCGAGCACAAGACAGCCCGACTCCGCTGCCTGCAGAGCGATGCGCACCGTTTCCGCCTCACGAAGCTCGCCGATAAAAATCACGTCGGGATCCTCGCGCAGGGCGTCATGAAGCCCCGCCGGAAACGAAGCGAAATCCCTGCCGAGCGCACGCTGACTGATGAAGCAGCGCTTCGGCAAAAATTCATACTCGACGGGATCTTCAAGCGTGACGATATGCGCGGCACGACGCACATTCATCTCCTCGATCAAAGCGGCAAGCGTCGTTGACTTGCCCGAGCCTGTGCGTCCGCCGACGAGGATCAGCCCGTCTCGCGCCGCAAGAAGTGATTCGACTACAGGCGGTGCGCCAAGATCCGCAAGCGGCGGTATTTCGCGCGGCAAAAGCCGCAGGGCAAGAGCCGTCGATCCGCCCATGCGGTACGCATGAGCGCGACAGCGCCGTCCCGCAAGCGTAAAGGAAACGTCCAAACTGTTTTCTCGGCTGAGCCGCATACGCTCTTTTTCCGTCAAAACAGAGGCGAAGAAATTCTCCAACGCATTTTCTGCCAGGCAATCCTCCGAAAGCGGCATCATCTCACCGTCGAGCCGCAAAAACGGGCGCTGTCCGGCGGCGAGATGAATATCCGACGCCCCGCGCACGCAGCCTTCGGTGAAGATGTTCACAAGGTCAGCCGCTTCCATAGACGAACCTTCCCTGCGGTATATGCGCCTCTGACGCCCCTGCATCATCTCCATCAAAGCAGCAGATCTCGGCAAGATCCGACGCGCCGTCCTCGCCGTAAAGCACCTGCGCCACCTCTGCCAGCGTCGTCAAGCCCTGCCGCGCCTTTTCCACGCCGTCCTCCGCAAGCATCTTCATCCCCTGTCGGCGAGCGGCTTCGCGCAGCTCCGCAAGCCTTGACCGTCCAAGGATCGCCTGCTGCATCGGCGCATCGACCGCCAGCATCTCGTGCAAAGCCAATCGCCCCAAGAAGCCCGTGCCGCCGCAAATCTCGCAGCCCACCGCACGCCAGAGCTGCACACGCTCTTTCGACGCCCCCTGCGCCCACGCCGGCAACGTCTCCTCGGACGGCTCGCGGCAATGCGGACAAAGGCGGCGCACCAAACGCTGCGCGACGACCCCCGAAACCGCCGCCGCCAGAAGATACGCCGGCACGCCCATATCGAGCAAACGCAAGACAGCGCTGACCGCATCCTTCGTGTGCATCGTAGAAAACAGCAGATGCCCCGTCAAAGCTGCACGCACCGCCATCTCAGCCGTTTCCGCATCGCGGATCTCGCCGAGCACGATCTCGTCGATATCCGAGCGCAGCATAGCACGAAGCCCCGCCGCATAGGTCATGCCCGTTTTCCTGTTCACCTGTACCTGATTGATTCCCTCGATTTGATACTCGGGCGGATCCTCTATCGTCATAATGTTGTGTTCAGGCGTATTGATCTCAGATAGAGCCGCATAAAGCGTCGTCGTCTTGCCCGAATTGACCGGTCCCACAATCAAAACCATGCCGTCGGGCATACGGCAAAAACGTCGAAAAAGCGCCTCGTTTCGCGCAGAAAAGCCGAGATTCTCTATGGAAAGCAGCTCATGCGAACGATTCAACAGGCGCAGAACAGCCTTCTCCCCTGCCAAAAGCGGCAAGGTAGCCAGTCGCAGATCGACGACAGAACCGCCCGCAGGCGGCACGTAAGAGATGCGCCCATCCTGCGCTGTGCGCCGCTCTACGCTGTCCAAATGCGCCATGACTTTCAATCGCGCAAGCAAAAACGCATGAACCTCCCACGGGATAGGTGCATGCGTTTCCAACAATCTTCCATCAACACGGTAACGAATGCGGACAGATTCCCGGTAAGGCTCTATATGGATGTCGCTCGCCCGCAACCGCAGAGCCTCTGCGATCATGTGATCGACGAACTCCACGACAGGCACGCGCCCCAAATCGTCCGGATGCAGCAAAGCCTGACCCGCGCTTTTGCCGCGTACGCTCTGCACCAAACGATGGAGCAGCATCTGATACGAATCCTCTGCCGTCCTTTGCATCTCCGAGCCTCCAAAAGACTTCCCCCTGAAACATCTTGCTTCGGCTTTCGTGCTGACTTTCTTACTTTTCCCTGTCGCCGCCGGATACAAAACGCATCCGACGAATGCAGCGATTACAGTTCTCCCTCTCCAAGCGCTTCGTGCAAAGCATGCGCCATCACGGAAAGATCCGGTTCTTTCCCCGTCCATAGGGAGAACGCCGCCGCCCCCTGCCCCACAAGCATCGCCTCGCCATTGAGCGTCGGGCAGCCGAGCGCTGCTGCGTGCTGCAAAAACTTCGTCTCTCGCGGCGTATAAATGATATCATAGAAAAATGTCCCGGCGCACACCGCCGCCCAAGGAACCGGCGGCATCTCATCCGTGCGCGGCGCCATGCCGAGCGGCGTCGTATTAACGATGAGCGCCGCATCCGCTACAACCTTGGCAAACGCTGCATCATGCCAATCGAAAACGCAAATCTCACCGTATGGACAGAACTCCTGCACCAAAGATCGTGCCTTCTCTGGATTTCGCACGCCGAGCGTGACTCTTGCCGCCCCCGAGCGCAGCAAGCCATAGAGCGCGGCGCGCGCCGCGCCGCCTGCGCCAAAGATCACGACGCTTTTCCCTCGAAGAGAAAAACCGCGCATCTCACGAGCGCCGACAAAGCCCTGAACATCTGTATTGAAGCCTTTGAGCTTCCCCGCTTCCTGCACGACCGTATTGACCGCACCGACAACACGCGCCGCTTCATCCACTTCGTCCAGAAGCGGCAAAATCGCCGACTTGTGTGGAATTGTCACATTGAAGCCGCGAAACTCCAATGCGCGCAAACCACGCACAGCATCAGCCAAAACCTCGGGCAGAACATGCAAGGCGACATAAGCAAAGTCCAGTCCCGCTGCTTGAATCGCCGCATTCTGCATCGCCGGCGACATCGAATGCTCAATCGGTGAACCGATCACAGCAAGATTCTTTGTTTTTCCTGTAAACATTCTTATATTCTCCTTATTATTGTAACAAAAGGGACATTTTCCCACAATAGGGGATTCGCCCTAGTTTTTTGAAAACAATTCCATCTGCTCATTCTTCATCACATACGATACCTGATGCGCCGCCTGCACGCGATCTCCCGGCTCTATGCTTCCTACGAGAAGCGGTGAGGCGGGATCGTGCAGGGCGCGGTTTCTGCGGACAGCGGCGGCGCTCGCGTTGGCGTAGCAGTAGCGGCAGAAATGCGCACAAGTATTGTAGGCGCCAATGTCGTTGCCAAGGAGGCAGCTGCACCCCTTCCTTGCCAACGTCAGCCGCGGCACATGGAACCGACAGCCGCAGGCTTCTTCCAAAACTGCCTGCGTCATGCAGCCCGACGTATCTATGCCAAAACGCGCGAGATCCTCGCCCTCAAGGCAAGTGCGCACCTTGATGCCGCACGCGCGTCCGACAGCGGCGAGCGTCTCGCCGAGGGCAAGACGCTCCTCTGCGGCGACCTCTCGCACGGAAGGAAAGTTTCTCTGCGTATTCTTATAGAGATCGACAAAGCTCACGACGCAGTTCTTCACCGCGCCCGCCAACTGCTCCGCCATACGACGAAAGGCGCGTTTGTGGAAATCCAGCGTATACGTTTCGGTAATCAGCACGGGATCATAGCGCCAATGCACGGCGCGGCTGCCAACGATGCGGGAGAGGGCGCGCAAACTCTCGATCACTGCCGCCACAGGCGGCGTCTGCGGCTCGACGTCCGATCCGTAGGGCGTGATCGTCACGCCCCAAAACTGGCGAAACGGCGAGAGCATATTGTGATGCACGAGAAGCGGCGCGGGATTCTTCGTACAGAATACGATGAGATCGACGACCGAAGGATCGAGAATGTAGCGCGTAATACGCTGCGGAGCATAAGGGCTTCGCACCATGACAAATCCCTCACGCAAGCGCCGCACGAACCAGTCGGCATAAAACGCGGGGATGTCCGTACGGCTTCCCGTGTTCAAAATCATCACGCACCCCCTTCCTTTCATAAAAAAGCCGAGCGGGAAAATTCCCCGCCCGACTTCTCGTATGCGACCCGCACACTCGCTGCACAATTCTTATTTAATCTCGTAAATCCAACCCTCAGGCGCTTCGATATGTCCCATCTGGATGCCCGTCAAGGTATCGTAGAGCTTCTGAATGATTGGCCCCATCTTTTCCATACCGCTGGCGAAGCAAATCTCCCTGCCATGATCGTTGATCTTGCCGACGGGCGAAATGACCGCCGCCGTGCCGCAGAGTCCGCACTCCTTGAAGCGCGGCACCTCGGAGAAAAGCACTTCGCGCTCATCAACCTTGAGACCGAGATAATGCTCCGCCACATAAGTGATCGAACGGCGCGTAATCGACGGCAGAATGCTCGGCGACTTCGGTACGACGAGGTTGCCGTCCGCATCGACAAAGATGATGTTCGCGCCGCCTGTCTCCTCGACCTTCGTGCGCGTCGCCGCATCGAGATAGATGTTTTCGGCGAAGCCTTCACGATGCGCCGTCATGATGGCATGCAGACTCATCGCATAGTTCAGCCCCGCTTTGATGTGCCCCGTACCGTGCGGCGCGGCGCGGTCAAAGTCGCTGATCTTGACCGTCAGCGGCTTCACGCCGCCCTTGAAATAGGGACCGACCGGCGTGACGAAGATGCGGAACTGATACTCGTCTGCCGGAGCAACGCCGATGACGGGACTGGAACCGAACATATACGGACGAATGTAGAGCGACGCACCGCTTCCGTAAGGCGGCACCCATGCTTCGTTTGCCTTGACAACCTGCTGCACGGCATCCAAAAAACGCGCCTCGGGGAAAGGCGGCATCTCAAGATACTCGGCAGACTCATACATGCGGTGCGCATTGAGATCGGGGCGGAAGCAAACCGTCCTGCCGTCCTCCGTCGTATACGCCTTAAGCCCTTCGAAAACCGACTGCGAATACTGCAAAACACCCGCATCCTCACTCAAGACGATCTTATCGTCGCCCGTAAGTCCGCCCTCGTCCCAAGCGCCGTTTTTATAATGAGCGACATAGCGCTGTTCCGTCACATAATAGGAAAAACCTAAATTGCTCCAATCCATATCCTTCTTTTCCACGATGATTCCTCCTCAATCCGTACCGCAGACGCACATCGTTCCGAACCAACAAAAAGACATCTGCTTCTTCAGGAAGAATCTCCATCCACAGCCGCAACTATCCTTCTGTAATTCTATAAAGCCTATACTACATCGAAGTTTTTGCGCCGTCAATCCCTTTTTCAAGGAAAGGCTGAGAAAATGAAGTCGCCCAGATTTTCACAAATGCGCTGGTTCTATGGCGGTCAGCGTCGACCAAACATGCAGCGCGCTTCGCGCTTGCATTCTTGGGACGTTTTCGCATACGAGCCGTTGCCCAAT
>NZ_JBQNBV010000021.1:0-21161 GCF_052169755.1 Selenomonas sp.
CGACGCCGATTCCCATGTACTATCGCATCACGGCATTTGGCATATTCGGGCAGCTCACCGAGCCGTCAAATGTCGTCGAAAATCCGAATTTTAAGGAGCCGCTGCGCCCTCGCCCCATCTTCTCCTACACCAAAAGTCATCCGGCAAGCCGCAAACCGTTTCTCGTATGGCATACAATTCCCGGCGCCGTTTGCTACGAACTGGAAATTCTTTCGGATGAGCCGGATGCAGAGGGGGGAACAACTCTTTCCAGCAAAAATCATCTCTACAGCACGAATCAAATCTTCACGAACGGCTATCAAGCGGATCTCAGCCCTTTTGTAAATACCGAAACGAAAACTTTGTATTGGCGCGTGCGCGCCCTCGGTTTTCATCATGAAAAGATCGGGGAATTTTCCGAAGCGGAGCCGATCTATATCGATGCAAAGGAGCCGCTTCCCACGAAGCCCTTGATCAACAACTTCGACCGGATGCCAAATGCGACGCAGCCCGTCTATCCCGTTTACCAGTGGATACCCTTGAACGGCATCGAAACCTATGAAGTCGAACTCATGGTGACGCCGCTCCTTCCCGAAGAAAAAAACAATGCGCTGCCTGCAAAAAATCGTCAATGGTCGCAAAAAGTCACGGGTTCTTTCAGCTGCTATGACGAATATGCACGTCCTTATGCCGGAGATTACTATTGGCGCGTGCGTGCGATCGACGCGAACGGCAGCACGATCGGCACTTACTCCGATGTTGAGAAATTCTCTGTGAAGGAGAAAAACAACCGCATCTTTGCTGCAGCTTTCGGCGACAGCATAACACACGGCGGCGGCGCTTTGTCATTTTCGCCCATTGATCTTGAATACAGCTTCACGACATATCTTGATTTCCCCACGGTCAATATCGGGCGCAGCGGCGATACGGCGCATACCTCGATGCTTCGCTTTGAAAAGGACGTCCTCTACTTTCATCCTTACAACTTGTTGATACTCACGGGGTCAAACAGCCTGCGCGCCGAAGAAATAAGCGCCGATCAGATTATCTCTGATCTTGATGCTATAAAAAAGAAGTGCGAAGCAAACGACATCCGCCCAATCTTTTTGACGCTCATGCCCATCAATCCCGCGAACATTCGGAACGCATTCCATGTGGATACCGATCCCGCATGGTGGCAAAAGCTCGTGCGTGTCAACACTTACATCCGCAGTCAGAAGTATTACATTGACTTAGAACCTTACTTTTATGATGAGAATCACACGGTCATGATGCCGAATCTGTCTGTTGATGGACTGCACCCGGATATTCTCGGCAAGATGCTCATGGCGGAAATCATCAATCATCACTACAATTTGCTGAGACGATAACGAATATGCCCCCTGGTCAGAGAAAATCGACCAAGGGGCATATTCTATGTTGTGAATATTTTAGCTGATTTTTCGCAGAGCCGCTTCTGCTTCTTCGGATGACACGAGAATCTCGCGCGGCTTGCTGCCCACGCTTGGTCCGATGATCTTCATTTCTTCCATCGTATCAATCAAGCGGGCGGCGCGTGTGTAGCCGATGCGGAAACGCCGCTGTATGCTTGATGTTGATGCCTGACCCGAGTTCATGACGAGTTCGATGGCATCGCCTAACAGCTCGTCAACTTTCTCCTTTGTCATGTCCTTTTTACTCTCATCCGCTTCCATAGCGGCATTTTCCGTGTATTCGATGATCTCTTGATTTTCCTCCATTTCCTGTCCTTGGCTGCGGATAAAGTCAAGAAGCCGTTCCACTTCCTCATCGCTGACGAAAGCGCCCTGCACACGCTGCGGTTTTGCCGAGCCAACGGGATAAAAGAGCATATCGCCTTTGCCCAAGAGCTTTTCAGCGCCGCTCATGTCCAAGATCGTGCGTGAATCGATCTGCGAGGAAACGGCAAACGATATGCGAGACGGGATGTTCGCCTTGATGATGCCCGTGATGACATCGACGGAAGGACGCTGTGTCGCAAGCACAAGATGTATGCCCGCCGCACGCGCTTTCTGTGCGAGACGGCAGATCGCATCCTCGACGTCGTGAGGTGCGACCATCATGAGATCAGCAAGCTCGTCAATGATGATGATGAGAGCAGGCATTTTTTCTTCGGGTTTGGCTGCATTGAAGCGTGTCATATCGCGCACGCCCGTATCGGCAAATTTGGCATAGCGCTTCTCCATCTCCTGCACCGACCAATTCAAGACGGATGCCGCCTTTTTCGCGTCCGTGACGACGGGAACCATTAGATGTGGAATGCCGTTATAGTTGGAAAGCTCAACCATCTTAGGATCGATGAGGATGAACTTGACTTCATCCGGCTTCGCCTTGAAGAGAACGCTCGTGATGAGCGTATTGATGCAGACGGATTTTCCCGACCCCGTGGCGCCGGCGACGAGCAGATGCGGCATCTTGGCAAGGTCGGCGAAGATGCCTTGTCCGGCAATATCAACGCCCAAGCCAACCGTGAGCTTGGATTTTGCTTCTGCAAAAGCAGGCTTCTCCAAGACCTCGCGCAGACGGATCCCCTCAAGTTCTTTGTTCGGCACTTCGATGCCGATGGCTGCTTTGCCGGGAATTGGCTCGATACGTACGGAAAACGCCGCCAGGCTAAGAGCCAGATCATCCGCTAAGTTTGTGATCTTGCTGACCTTGACGCCGGGCGCCGGTTCAAGCTCGTAGCGCGTGACAGCAGGACCGTGACACGCGTTGATGATCTTCGCCTTGACTTTGAAGTTCTCTAAGGTCTGCGACAAAGTTTGCGCGTTTTCGGCAATCTCCCTTTCCAAAGCGAGGTTCTTCTTCTTTACCTCGGCGGCGAGTATCTCATCTACCTTAGGCAATTCATAAGGCTTCTCTGCAGGATGAACCGCTGCTTGCGCCTGCGCTTCCGAGATCGGCTGCGGCGTGGTCGAAACTGCAGGCGGCGGCAAAGCGGCTTCCTGCGGCAGAGTCGCTGTCATAGCCTGTGTAGAGGTCGTCGGCTGCATCATTGCGAGACGCTTGTCCTGCACTTCCATCGACATGGGTACATCTGCGGGCAAAGGAACAACATCAAAGTCATCGGGAATGTCCGGCGGCGGCTCTGCGGCGATCTCCGGCATCGTATCTATTTTGTCGGAAGCGTATGCGATAGAAAAGGACGGAGATTCCCCTTCATCTGTCGATTCTTCTTGTGCGATTTCCTTGGACACGATTTCTGCCGCAACATCTTCCTCGCGGTGCATTTCGCTAAAATCAAGACGCGCTGATTCTTCCTGCGCGGCAGCAGGCTCAAGCGCGGCAAAAAAATCATCCGCTTCATCCTGCGTTTGCTGCAAGACGGGAGCTTCTTGTATGGAAAAGTCGGAAAATGCCGGCGCAGAAAGCGCTTCCGTCGATCCGCCAGATGTATCATTCGCTGCAAAAACTTCATCAAAAGATTCATCTTTATCTTGATTGTAAAAAGAGTTTCTGATCCTTTCGCGTACATGATCTTCCAAGATATTTTCCGCCTGCACCACCTTTTGCTGTGCGACAGTGAGCGTATCTTTCGCCTTGACGATGCTTTCCTCCGCTTGTTTTTTTGTGCGCAGCATTCCCACAGCAAGCGACCATTTAGTAGAAAGCAGGACAGCGACGACAACGCCGGTACAGAGGAGAATGATGCCTCCCGTCGCACCGAAAAATTTACGGATGAAAAAGAGCAGTCCGCCGCCCAACAGTCCGCCTGCATTCGGCAGATATTCCGGCAATATCTCCGCCCCTACGGGTACAAGAAAATGGTGAAGTATGGCAAGCAGGGAAACAAAGAGTCCGATGAGTCCAAAAAAGTGCGTAGAATAGACGATGCCGCGATGCTTCGTTACATATTGCATACCGATGAGCAAAATGACTCCTGATGCAACCCAAGCGCCTAATCCAAAAAGATAGCGAAGAAATTTGGCAAAATACAAACCGATAAAACCAACATTCCAATCGAGTAAGCCACCGACGGATATAAGACCTACGGCGAGGAAAAGCAGACCTATGATCTCATAGCGTCTGCCTGTGGGGGCAGATGACATCGACGTCATCTTTTTATTTCTTGCCCGAGGTTTTCCCCTGCTCTTTCCCTTGCCGTTATTAGAAATTTTCTTTTTCAAAACGACATCACCTATCTAAAAGAAACATGGATATTCCTAAAATCACAGCAGCCCATAGCGGGCTGCTGCAAAATACACACGAAATAAATGGAACGAGATTCTTCCCAATAACGGGAGATTTAAGCTTCAAGAAGATGCGCCACTCGACGTTTTGTTTCAAACAGGATACGTTCCTCGTCAAGCGTCAGAAGCTCGCGCTTTTCCATGAGGATGCGGCCATCGACGATAACGGTATCGACGGAAGCGGCGTTGGCGGAATAAACGAGGAGCGATACAGGATCATGACGCGGCACCCATGCGGGGCTGTTCATATCAAAGAGAGCGATGTCTGCCTTATAGCCTTCCTTTAAGCTCCCTACCTCAGATAGACCGACAGCTTTCGCTCCGTATACCGTCCCCATACGCAGCGCCTCTCGTGCAGGTACGGCTTCGGGATCATAGCTCGCGACCTTGTGCAGCATGGCGGCGAGATTGACTTCTTCGAGCATGTCGAGGTTGTTGTTGCTCGATGCACCGTCTGTACCGAGTGCAACGCAGACATCTTCTTTGAGGAGACGCGGTACGGGCGCGATGCCGCTCGCAAGCTTCATATTGCTGCCGGGATTGTGCGCGACACGGATGCCGTACTTCTTGATGATGGCAACATCTTCATCGTCCAGATGCACGCAGTGCGCTGCCAGCGTGCCGTTGTCGAAAAGCCCCGTAGAAGCGACATGCGCGAAAGGACGCTTGCCGTATTGTTTGAGGCAGTCCTCCACCTCCCCTTTCGTTTCCGACATGTGGATGTGGATTTCTGCACCAAGCGCCTTGGCTGTTTCCGCAACTTTACGCAGATAATCGGGCGGGCATGTGTAGAGCGCGTGCGGTCCGAACATCACCGTGATGCGCCCTGCGGCTTTCTTGTGCCAGTTTTTGAAAAGCGTCGCGTTCTCTTGCAGTTTTTCGTCAGCATCGGGCGCGACGCCGATCAAACCGCGTGAAAGCACGGCACGCAGCCCCGACGTCTCGACGACCTCGGCGACCTTTTCCATATCGGGGCCGTACATATCGGCGAATGTCGTCGTACCGCTTTGGATCATTTCCACGGCGGCAAGCATTGCGCCCCAATAAACGTCTTCGTTCCGCATCTTCGCTTCGATCGGCCAGATCTTTTGCTGCAGCCAATCCATGAGTTTCATATCGTCCGCATAGCTCCGAAGAAGCGTCATCGAAGCATGGGTATGTGCGTTGACAAAACCGGGAACGGCAAATTTATCCTTCGCGTCAATCGTGCGATCGGGCTTCCACGAAGCGGGGACCTCGCCGATCGCCGTGATCTTATCGCCCTCAATCGCGATGCTTCCTTCCTGCACTACACCATCCGCTTGGAAGATATGTGCATGGGAAATCAGAATCTTCATCTTCTGCACCTCTTCTCAGGCGAGTCCGAGATATGCCTTCTGTTCATCTGTCAGATAGTCGATGGCTACACCCGAAGCCTTGAGTTTGAGTTCGGCGATTTTCGTATTGATTTCATCGGGCATCAAATAGACCTTTTTATCCAACTCTGCATGATGGTTGAGGATGTGAAGCGCCGAGAAGAACTGCACGCCGAAGGAGAGATCCATGATCTCCGCCGGATGTCCGTCGCCCGCTGCGAGATTCACAAGACGTCCTTCGGCAAGGAGATAGAGCTTCCTGCCGTCCTTCTGCTTAAATTCTTCGATGTTCTTGCGCACCGTACGACGCGATACGGAGATTTCCTCAAGCTCGGGGATGTTGATTTCCACGTCAAAGTGACCGGAATTCGCCATCATGGCGCCGTCTTTCATGACTTCATAATGATGCTTGCGCAAAACGTCCTTATCGCCCGTCAAGGTCAGGAAGATGTCACCGATGCGCGCCGCTTCATCCATTGGCATGACGCGGAAACCGTCAAAGACCGCCTCGATCGCCTTGATCGGGTCGACTTCCGTAATGACGACGTTCGCCCCAAGCCCCTGAGCGCGCATGGCGCCGCCCTTGCCGCACCAGCCGTAGCCGGCGATGACGACAGTCTTGCCGGCGATACCGAGATTCGTCGTGCGCATGATGCCGTCCCACGTCGATTGTCCCGTGCCGTAGCGGTTGTCGAACAGATACTTGCAATAGGCGTCGTTCGCCGCGATCATCGGGAACTCAAGCTTCCCTGCACGGGCGAGCGAATGCAGACGATGTACGCCCGTCGTCGTTTCCTCCGAGCCGCCGAGGACGTTGGGCAGAATTTCGCGGCGCTTCGTATGCAGGATATTCACGAGATCGCCGCCATCGTCGATGATGATATCAGGTTTTATGTCGAGCGCCTTGTTGATGTACTCTTCATACGCTTCATCGCTGCAGCCATGCGTTGCAAAAACGTGCAGTCCGTCCTCGACGAGCGCCGCAGCGATGTCATCCTGCGTAGACAGAGGATTGCTGCCCGTGATGGCAACTTCTGCGCCGGCATTCTTCAGGATCAGCGCCAAGTACGCCGTCTTTGCTTCGAGATGGAGCGTGATGACGATCTTCTTGCCTGCAAAAGGTTTTGTCACGGAAAATTCCTTGTTGACATTTTCCATAACGGGCATGAAATTTTTGACCCAGTTGATCTTGTCATGGCCGGACGGTGCGAGTTTGATGTCTTTGATCATGGATTCCATGTGAGTTGTTCCTCCTAAAAATCGTTTGCCGCAAAGCGATTATCTGTGCAGCATTTTATCCAAATAGATGTAATTGGTGAGATCTGTTTGAAGCGGCGTGACGGAGATGTAGCCACGCTCTGCGGCAGCGATGTCCGTCGCTTCACTGTTGCCCTCGTCGAGAATCTCTCCGCCGAGAAAGTAACATTCTTTACCGTCTTCGTCCTCCATCTTTTGAAAAGCATTGATATAATCGCGGCGACCAAGCTGCGTAAAGACGAACTGCGGACCATCCTCGCTGAATTTCCTCGGGAAATTCACATTGTAGAAGTTCGCAGTTCCCTCTTCGTAAAGAATCGACGCAAGATTCTCTTCCAAGAGTTTTGCAGCCGTATCATACGAAATCTCAGACTTCATATCGAGGGATACGGCAGTCGCCGTAATTCCGTGCAGATATGCTTCCATAGCGGCGTTGGCTGTGCCGGAATACAGTACATCCGTGCCGAGATTCGCTCCGTGATTGATGCCCGAGATTACATACTCCGGATATATATCGGAAGAAATCGCTTCAAGGTAAAGTTTCACGCAGTCTGCGGGCGTACCCTCGATGCGGTATGCCGCTACGCCGTATTTCTCTTCTAGGGGGCGATAGCGGTCGAGACGAATGCACCGCTTAACCGTAATCGCATGGGACATGCCGCTCTGCTCAAAGGCCGGGGCAGCCACGACGACCGTATGATGCGGCGAAAGCACGCGTACAAGAGCCTCGATGCCGCTGGCTTCAATGCCGTCGTCATTTGTTAGTAATATACGCAAAACATCCCTCTTTTCCTGTGATAGATCAAGGCGACAAGCGCACTGTGACCCTCGTGCCGGGCAGGATTTCTGCACCCGTTTCCTCGGGAATCGAAATGCGCACATGAATCTTCTCCGGCAAAGATTCTTCACCATCGCCTGCTTCGGCATCATCCTCTATATCCTGAACCGTTCCCTGCATTTCGCGGCCGTTCAAACGGTAAGAGGCAAACTGCCCCAAGCGCACAGTCTCTTTCTGCTTGACGTCAATCTGAGCATCAAGCCACAAATCTTCGGCGTTGCCGATATTGGCAATGGTCTGCCCGCTGCTGATCCTGCTCCCGACAGAAACGCCTTCTGCAAGATAGAGTGTACCGGAAACGGTCGCTGTAATATCCGTACCCGCTTTATCCTGCTGTGCCTTTGTCAGAGCGATCTCTGCCTGCTTCAAGAAAAGTTCTGCCTGTTTGATCTGTTCCGCAGAAGCAGGCTGCATGACGGTGTGATAGCTTGCCGCAGGCGCACGCGCCTGATCGGCAGCAAGAGCAGCGTTGTAGGCTGCTTCTGCTTCATCGCGCTTGACGGCGCTGATCGCCCCCATCGCATGGAGTTCGTTCATGCGTTCAAGACGTTGTCTCGCGGCTTCCGTATCGGCAGCCGCGATGGGAGCATCGCTCATCATAGGCTGTGTAACGGCGATGCCTTTTTGCAGATCAGCCAGGCTCTTTTTCGCCAAGTCGACGTTTTGCTGTAGCTGCACAAGATCTTCGTCTGTAACATTGAGCTTGATGTGCGCAATGACATCTCCTGCATTCACATGAGCGCCATCCGTAACTAAGATCTCGGAAATCGTGCCGTCCGCTTTCGCCTTTGCAGGCACGAGCGCACTCTTCACCTGTACATCTTCCAACGTCACCGTGTTGTGCGCACGCTGGTAGAGCCATACGCCGCCAATCGTGAGCGCGGTGAGCGTCAAGAAGCCAAGCAAGCCGAACTGCAAAAATCGGATGGCTTTTTTTGTAACATCAACTTCCAGAAAAATCCCCCCGCTCCGAAGCAAGTCAACAACATCGAGCGTGCGCTAAAAAATTCTGCATTACGCAAGCTGTTCGGTAAGAACTCGCTCGGCTTCTTGCAGTGCTTCCGGCATCTTTGCAGGCTCTTTGCCGCCCGCCTGCGCCATCTCTCTGCGCCCGCCGCCGCCGCCGCCAACGATCTTTGCCGCCGCCTTGACGATGTTGCCCGCATGAGCGCCTTTCGCGGCAGCATCCTCGCCCACTTTTGCCACGAGGTTGACTTTGCTCTCATGCGCGGCGGCAAGCACGACAACGCCGCTCTTCAGACGGTCGAGAAGCATGTCGGCGATCTTACGCAGATCGTCCATATTGTCGGCTTCGACGATTCCCGCAGCAAAAGAAACACCCGCTATTTGCTTCTGCTGGGCGAGCAGAGCATCAACATCGCCCATAGCGCGTTCCTTCGTGAAGGAGGCGATTTCCTGCTTGAGTTTCTTATTATCCGCCAAAGTGTTCTCAATGTGCGAAAGCACCTCGTCCTCGCGGCACTTGAACGTGTGCGCGGCAGTAGCCAAAGCATCTGCCTTTTCGTTCATATAATCGATAGCGGCTTTGCCCGTCAAAGCTTCGATGCGGCGTACGCCCGAGGCGATGCCCGTTTCGCTGACGATCTTGAACATGCCGATCTCGCCGATGTTCTTCACATGCGAACCGCCGCAGAGTTCCATGCTGAAATCCGGCACGGAAACGACGCGCACGACATCGCCGTACTTCTCGCCGAAAAGCGCCATCGCACCCATTTCCTTTGCCTTGTCAATCGCCATGTGCGCGACTTCAACCGACTTCGCCATGAGAATCTGCTCGTTGACAAGGCGTTCGACCTCCTGCAGCTGCGTCGCAGTCACAGGCTCAAAATTGGAGAAGTCGAAGCGCAGGCGATCCGGCATGACCAAGGAGCCTGCCTGATTGACCTGTTCGCCGACGACGCGCTTCAATGCCGCCTGCAAAAGGTGCGTCGCTGTGTGATTGCGCGCCGACGACAGCTTCTTCACCATATCGATTCGAATGGAAACCTTGTCGCCGACCCTCAACATGCCCTCTTCTACATAGCCGATATGATAAACGGTACCGTCGGGCAGCTTCTTGGCGTTTGCGACTTGGATGCGTCCAAGCTCGCTCTCAAAAAGACCGGCGTCACCGACCTGACCGCCGCCTTCCGCATAGAAAGGCGTCGTCTGTAAAATGATGCCCGCCTCTTCGCCGTCGGTAAGCTCATCAACGAGAGCGCCGTCCTTCCATATAGCAACAACCGTTGATTCCTTCGCATTGTCGTCAACGCAAAGATGCGTCGTATCAATGCTCGAAAGGTCAGGCACAGCGACGCGCTGATTTTCCTGCCGTGCGGCACGAGCACGTTCGCGCTGCTTTGTCATCGACTTTTCAAACGCTTCTTTATCAAGTTCCATATCGTTTTCATGCAGGATCTCATCGGTGACTTCCCACGGGAAGCCGTATGTATCATACAGTTTGAAGCCGATCTCGCCGGCAAGAATCTTTTTCCCTTCGCGTTTCAAGTCGTCAATATGACCATTCAAAAGCTCCATACCTTGTGCAAGTGTAGCAGCGAAGCGATCTTCTTCGATACGGATGACCTTCTTGATATATTCTTTCTTTTTGGCAAGCTCTTCAAAATCCGCTGCACCCTTATAAATTTCGGCGACAGCGTCGATCGCGCCCTCCAAGAATTTATCATGTATGCCGAGGATCCGACCATGACGCACGGCGCGGCGCAGGATGCGGCGCAGCACATAGCCTCGCCCTTCGTTCGACGGCAAGATGCCGTCCATAATCATGATCGCCATGCTGCGTGCGTGATCGGCGATGACCTTGAGCGAGACGTCCTTCTCCGCATTCTCGCCATAAGCGACGCCTGATGCCTTCGAGGCGTATGCAATGATGGGATAGAGCAAATCTGTCTCGAAGTTCGTCTTCTTATTCTGCAGCACCGATGCCAGTCGTTCAAGACCGCAGCCCGTATCAATGTTCTTGTGCTCAAGCGGATTGTACTGTCCGTCTTCCGTACGATCGAACTGCGTAAAGACGAGATTCCATATTTCGAGGTAGCGGTCGCAGTCACAGCCGACGGCACAGTCGGGACTGCCGCAGCCGCGCTCTTCGCCAAGGTCGATGTAGATCTCCGAATCGGGCCCGCACGGACCGGGACCGATCTCCCAGAAATTGTCGTCGAGCTTCACGATATGATCCTGTGGAAAATCAGGCTGTTCGCGCCAGATCGCGGCAGCTTCATCGTCCTTCGGATAGACCGTAACCCAGAGCTTTTCCTTCGGCAGATCCAAAACGTCGGTCAAAAACTCCCACGCCCAAGGAATTGCTTCCTTCTTAAAATAATCGCCGAACGAGAAATTCCCGAGCATCTCAAAATATGTCTGATGACGCGCCGTGCGCCCAACGTTTTCAATATCGCCCGTGCGCACGCAGCGCTGGCTCGTCGTGATGCGCGTGCGCGGCGGCTTCATTTTGCCCGTAAAGAACGGTTTGAACGGCGCCATGCCCGCGCCGATCATCAAAAGCGTCGGATCGTCCGCCGGAATGAGCGATGCGCTCGGCAAACGCAGATGCCCTTTCTTTTCTGCAAAGAACTGCAAATATGCTTCACGCAATTCATTTCCTGTCATGTATTTCAAAAGAACCTACCTCCATCAGAGATTCCGGCACACACGAACAAATTCTATTTTACATCCATTCGTCTGACCTCATACTAACGAATAATTATATCATATCTTGCCGTCATTGTTCCAGTCATTTCAAGATATGATGTCAATATCGCCGATCAGATGCAGAAATTCTTCTTCCGTCAAGATCTTAACGCCGAGCTGCTCCGCCTTTTGCAGTTTGCTGCCGGCATTTTCACCCGCGACAAGGTAATCCGTCTTTTTCGAAACGGAGCCTGTCACGCGGCCGCCGTGCTGCTCGATCAAGGCGCTGATTTCTCTGCGCCCGAACCTTTCCAATGTACCTGTGACGACAAACGTCATATCGGCGAATACATCGTCCTGCGCCGCGCGTTCCTGCGCCGTCGTCGCAACGCCAAGATGCTGCAGCTCACGAAAAATCCTGGCATTGCCTTCATTTTGAAAATATGCTTGAATGGCGGCTGCGCTGGTTTCTCCCATATCGCGCACGGAAAGAATCGCTTCTTTATCCGCGTTTTCCAAGGCGTCAAGCGTCTTGAATCGCTGCATAAGGGCAGCTGCAGCAGCCTTGCCGATGCCGGGGATCCCCAAGCCCGTCAAGAGGCGCTGCGGCTCGTTCTTCTTTGCTTCTTCAATCGCCAAAAGCAGCTTGTCCGTATTTTTTTCCTTGCCGACCACGCCATGCGCGATCAGTTCATCCCGATGATTTTTCAATCGGAAGATGTCGGCAATATTATGGAGCACTCCTGTTTCAATCAAAGCGGCGATGTTCTTTGCCCCTAAACCCTTGATGTCCATAGCATCGCGGCCGACGAAATTCAAGATATGGCTTTCCACCTGCGCCGGACATGCCTGATTGATACACTTGACGTCCGCAGAGTCCGCTTCCCGCACAGTTTTTGAGCCGCAGACAGGACAATGATCGCCGATCTTGAACGGAACCGTTCCCAGCGGTCGTTTTTCCTTCACGACCGTTTTGACTTTTGGAATGATCTCTCCCGATTTATAGACGACGACGGTATCGCCCACACGCACATCGAGATCGTCGATGAAATCCTGATTGTGCAGTGTCGCACGCTCGACGGTCGTGCCGCAGAGGCGGATGGGATCGAACGTCGCCGTCGGCGTAATGCGCCCTGTCCGCCCGACGGAAAGCATGATGCTGCGCACGACGCTCTCCTTCTCTTCCGGCGGATATTTATAGGCGATCGCCCAGCGCGGCGCTTTCGAGGTCGCGCCGAGGAGCTCTCTTTGCCGAAAATCGTTGAGCTTGACCACGGCGCCGTCGATATCATAGGGCAACTCACCGCGTGAGCCGCCGATATCTTCGATGGCATGCCAGACTTCCTCTGCCGTATGGCAAATGTGGTAGGCATGAATGACCTTGATGCCCTGCCGCTGCATGAAATCGTAGGCTTCGACATGCGTTTGAAAATCTTTGCCGCGCACTGCCTGCAAATTGAACACAAAGAGCGATAGCCCGCGCTCCTTCGTGATGCGGCTGTCAAGCTGGCGCAGCGTTCCCGCCGCACAGTTGCGCGGATTGGCGAAGAGTTTGCGTCCGAGCATCTGCCGCCTTTCATTGACGGCATCGAATGCCGCCTTTGTCATATAGACTTCGCCGCGTACCTCGAAGTACGGCAGCGGCTCTTTGAGCGTATGTACGACATCTTCGATGACTTTGGCGTTTTCCGTGACGTCTTCGCCCTGTACGACGCCGTCGCCGCGCGTGACAGCGCACACAAGTTCGCCGTTTTCGTAGCGCAGCGCAAGGGACAACCCGTCAATCTTTTCTTCGACGATGAAGGTAGGATTTTCCACGCGCTCCTGCAAATCATACACAAAGGCTTCGATCTCTTCGCGCGAAAACACGTCTTGGAGCGATAGCATCGGTACATCGTGCTTCACGAATGCTCCCGCCGTGCGCTTTGCCGCGCCGCCAACCCGCTGTGTCGGTGAGTTTTCCGTGATAAGCTCGGGATACTCTTTTTCCAACGCTTTCAAGCGCAGCATGAGCTGATCGTATTCGTAGTCGCTGATTTCGGGATTATCGTCGTTGTAATAGCGCACATTGTGGCGGCGGATCGTGCGCCGCAGCTGTGTCATCTCTTTTTTTACTTCTTGCATGTCCATAAGAACCTCAGACTTTCTCAATCGGGGCGTACTTTTGCATCAGCCCCTTGATGCCGATTTGCGGGAACGCGATCTTCAGCTCGACTTCTTCGCCCTCTCCCTTGACGGAAACGATCGTGCCGATGCCCCACTTGCCGTGACGCGCCTTATCGCCGGCACGCCATGTCACATCCATGCGCGGGCGAATGGCAGCGGTCGAGGCAGGACGCACCGCGCGGGGAACAGGCGGTTCGGGCGAAAGCGGCGCAGAGGAAGAAGTCGCTGCTCCTTGCAAACTTTGCAGAATTTCAAAAGCGGACTGCGGTTTCCCCTGTCGCAGCGACGCTGCGTATGTACTTTTCCCGAAGGGCTGCGCCTGCTCTACATAAGCGTCGGGGATTTCTGCAAGAAATCTCGACGGCGGATAGATATTACCCTTGCCGTAGAGCGTCCGATAGCGTGCATAGCTCAAGTAGAGCTTTCGCTCGGCACGCGTAATGCCGACATAGCAGGTACGCCGTTCCTCTTCGATCTCACTCGGCTCAAGCAAGGTTCGTGCATGAGGGAAGATCCCCTCTTCCATGCCCACGAGGAAGACGATGGGGAACTCCAAGCCTTTTGCCGAATGAAGCGTCATCAGCGTTACTCGATCATCTTCCATATTCGCCGTATCAACATCGGAAACGAGCGCGATTTGGTTCAAGAAATTTTCAAGCGACGGATCATCCTCCGTCGTTTCAAATTCACGCGCCAAGCCGATAAATTCACGCAAATTCTCAATGCGCGTCTGCGCCTCCGGCGTATTCTGTTTCTCCAAATCCTTGATATACCCCGTATCGTCGAGCAAGGCTTCGATAAACGCAGAAAGCGGCATGACGCTGATCTTTCCGATGAGATTAAAAAGAAGTGCAGAAAACGCTTCGAGCAAATTCTTCGTGCGCGTCTTGAATCCCAAGGTATCGAGCGCTTCCGGACTAGACAGAACGTCAAACATCGAAGCATCCTGTTCTGCGGCGTACTCTGTGAGCTTGGCAATTGTCGCGGCGCCGATGCCGCGCTTGGGCACGTTGATAATGCGCAGGAGGCTCACAGCATCGAACGGATTATAGAGAACGTGCAGATAAGCAACGATATCCTTGATTTCCATGCGGTCATAGAACTTCAAGCCGCCGACCATCGTGTAGGGCACGCCCGTCGCCATCATCGCTTCTTCGAGAACGCGCGACTGTGCATTCGTGCGGTAAAGCACGGCGATGTCGCCATAGGCGACGGAAAAGAGCGTCTTTTGCTTCTGCACGGTATCGACGACGAATCGCGCCTCGTCGCGCTCATCGTTCGCTTGATAGACGGCGATCTTCTCTCCCGCGGCATTCTCCGTCCAGAGTTTCTTGGGCTTGCGGTTCGTATTATTTGCTATGACGGCGTTTGCCGCCGCTAGAATCGTCTTTGTCGAGCGGTAGTTTTGCTCAAGTTTGATCGTCTTTGCGTTCGGGAAATCCTTCTCAAAATTCAAGATGTTGCTGATGTCCGCACCGCGCCAGCCGTAGATCGACTGGTCGGCATCGCCCACGACGCAGAGGTTTTGATGCTCGCCTGCCAGAAGCGTCGTGAGCCTGTACTGTGCGCCGTTCGTATCTTGATATTCGTCGATAAGAATGTAGCGGAAACGCCGCTGGTATCTTTGGCGAAGCTCGTCGTTGTTTTCGAGAAGATCGACGGAAAGCAGCAGGAGATCGTCAAAATCCAAAGCATTGTTCTCGCGCAGCTTCTTGTCGTAGAGACTGAAAAGCTCCGCAATCTTCTTCGCATGGAACGTATCCGCCTGCCTTGCGTAAGCGCGCGGGCCGAGCATGAGATTCTTCGCGTTCGAAATGGCGCTCTGCACCTTCGCGGGCGCGAATTGTTTGTCGTCGAGATTCAGCTCCTTGAGGCACGCCTTGATAACAGTCTTGGAATCCGACGTATCGTAGATGACGAAATTCTTCTTGTAGACTTCGCCCGCTTCGATCTCACGCCGCAAAAAGCGTGCGCAGAACGAATGGAAGGTACTGAGCCAGACTTCCTTGCCCAAGCCGCCGATCATGCGGTCAACACGCTCGCGCATCTCTGCAGCCGCCTTGTTCGTAAATGTGATCGCCAAGATCCGATACGGCGGCACGCCGTGCGCCAGAAGATTGGCGATGCGGCATGTGAGCACCTTCGTCTTGCCCGAGCCGGCTCCCGCCATGATGAGCAAAGGTCCGTCGATATGCGCGACGGCTTCTTGCTGCATGGGATTCAAGCCTTGAAAAATATCCACTGTATCAACCTCGCAAATTCAGCTTGCGCACGGCAAGCGAAAAGGCTGCCGCAGGTATACTGCAACAGCCTATGGTAGGAACTCACTGCTTCTTGATCAATTTGACGGCTTCCGAAAGCGGCGGAATGATCTGCTTCTTGCGCGACATGACGCCGGGCAGATAGATATGCGTGCCGCTGGCATCCTTATGGAATGCCTCTCCGATCAAGGTCTTGGGCGATCCTGCATAGAGCAGATGCGTTCCCTCGGCGATGATGTCCGTGACCATGACGAGGCTCATGTCATAGCCCTCTTTCTTGCAGACGTCCGTCATGCTTTTGATGATGTCCGTTTCAATCTCCATGACTTCCTTCGGATCCATCACGGAAATCTGGCTGACGATGACGCGATAATCACCGATCTGGAACTCCTTCATATCGTTCTTGGTGATCTCAAGCGGCGACATGTTGCCGATGCCAGAACCTGCCTTGAGCATCGCCATGCCATACTCCATCACATCGACGTCGGCGATTTCCGCCAGACGCTCCGCCGTTTTCTTATCGTAGGGCGTGCAGGTCGGCGACTTAAAGAGTACGGTGTCGGAAAGGATCGCCGAGAGAAGCAGACCTGCAATCGACGGCGGGATATCGACATCTCGATGCCAGTGCATATTCGCCACGATCGTCGCCGTGCAGCCCACAGGCTCTTGGCGCGTGAAGATCGGCTCGCTTGTCTGGATGCCGCCGAGACGATGATGATCTATGATCTCAAGGATCTTCGCTTCCTCGATACCCTCGACCGCCTGTCCTCGCTCATTGTGGTCGACTAAGATGACGCGCTCGCGCTCCGGCACCATGAGCATGTCCTTGCTCACAAGACCGACGAGTTTGCCATTTTCTACAACGGGATAATTTCGGTAGCTGTACTGTTCCATCGTACCCTTGATGTCGCTCAAAAGATCGAGCGGCTTAAAGGCGACGATATCCTCCTGCATGATGCGCTTGACGGGAACGCACTGGTTGATGAGTCGCGCACAGGTATACGTGTCGTAGGGCGTATTGATAATGAGCATGTGACGCGCTTCTGCCTCTTCGACGACGCTTGCCGACACCCTGCCGTTGCCCGTGACAATCATGCAGTCGATTCCCTGTTTCAAGCAGTCGATCAGCGTTTCGTCCCTACGGTCGCCGATGAGGACGACATCGTGTTCCTTGACGACATCTTGAATCATGTGGATGCTGCCGGCGGCGATGCGCACATTGCCGCGAATCTTGCCGCCCTCGTCGCCGCTGACGATAACTTCACCGTCGATGACACGAATCATATCGCGGAAGGAAACACCGGCGTCGGCAAGATTCTGCATACTGAGTTCCTTGAAGTAGCGCTGCGCGAGATCACTGACCGTCACAATGCCGACGAGCTGCTCTTCTTTATTGACGACGGGAACGGACTTCAAATCGTTTTCACGCATGATTTCACCGAGATGGCGCAGACTGTCCGTCTCCTTGACGACGGTCTTGCAGTCAAGCGTGATATCCTTCACGCGCGGATAGAGATCCGTGATGAGGAGCGGCTGCTCCACGCGGAAGTGGTTCAGAGCGAATTTCGTCTCCTCATTGATCTTGCCCGCACGCGCCGGCACGACATTCTCGCCCATCGCCTGCTTCAGATGCGCATAGCCGATGGCGGAGCAGATGGAATCCGTATCCGGATTGCGATGCCCTATCGTATAGATCGGTTTCGTATTTTTCATCGAAAAGAAGCCTCCCGTTTTCAGATGATATATGATGATTTCCATTATAGCCTACGATACACACGAAAAGCAAGCCCGCATCGGCAAGATAGAAAATCATATCTTGCCGATGCAGGCTGCATGTACGATCTTTTTCTCCTCACCGTCGAGCGTCAGCGCTTGATGCAGTGCGGCTTCATCAAACCGACCGACAGCACATGCGCCCAAGCCCAGCGCCTGTGCTGTCAGATAGAGATTCTGCCCGATATGACCGGCATCGAGATAGATATACTCGTAGACCTTGCGCCCGTATGTGCGTATGCCGGAGAGGATGTCGGCGACCCAGAGGAACATCGCTGCGCTTTGCTGTACCATCGCTTGCTGCTCAAAAGCGGCAAGCGCATCCTGTGCAAGCTCTTCTGCAACATCCAGCTTCTTCAGCACATGTTCCACAGGCAAGAATTGATAAAAGCCTCGGGGGACGTCCTCTGCGTTCGAAAGATACAGCAAGGTCGTCAACGGATGGAGCGCCGCTGCCGACGGGACATTGCGCAGCGTGCGTCCGCTTTCAGCGATCATCTTGACGCCCTGCGTGCACCAGAGGAGATAGGAAAGCTCCTGCAAAGACAACGGCTCCGTTGTATATTGCCTGCGGCTTGCGCGAAGCTCGATGAGTTCGAGGAAGTTGATTTCCTTGTCGGGCAGAAGATCCGGCTCGGGCAGGCGCAGGATTGCAGCGTTCATCTCAGACATCGGGACGCACGCCGTCCTTGCCCGTGAATTGATGATAGTTGCCGCCGCTCCTGCGGTTCATCAGCTCGACGAACAGCTCGTCCGGCACGATGTTGTGGAACGCGAGAAGCACGAGACAATGATACCAGAGATCGCCCATCTCATAGAGAATGTCGCTCTTCGCCATATTCTTCGAGGCGATGATGGTTTCTGCCGCTTCTTCACCCACTTTTTTCAAGATCTTGTCCTGTCCCTTGTCGAAGAGATAATTCGTGTACGAGCCATCGACCGGGTGGACGCGCCGCTCTTGGATGACGTGATAGACGGCATTGAGGACTTCTGCCAGCGAGGTCTGCGGCTCGTCAGTGATGACGGCGATGCCCTTCTCGTCCTTGCCCAGCCTGCGCCCGCTGAAGCACGAGTATGTACCCGTGTGACACGCGACGCCCGTCTGATGAACGCGCACGAGAAGCGTATCGCCGTCGCAGTCGTACAAAATCTCTTTGACCTGCTGCACGTTGCCCGAAGTTTCTCCCTTGCGCCAGAGTTTTTTGCGCGAGCGGCTGTAAAACCATGTGAATCCCGTTTCCAAGGTTTTTTTCAGCGATTCCTCGTTCATGTAGGCGAGCATCAGGACTTCGCCGTTTTCCTCCTGCACGATGGCAGGAACAAGACCCTGTTCATCAAAATGTATCATGGAAATATCAACAGAAGTATTCATAATCTGACCTCCACTCCACGATTCTTCAGATACTCCTTGACTTCCCTTATGGTAAATTCGCCATAGTGGAAAACCGAGGCGGCGAGAACGGCATCCGCCTTTCCCTCCGTCAGCACATCGTAAAAATGCGAGAGCTTTCCCGCACCGCCCGAGGCGATGACAGGCACCGGAACGCTTTCGGAAACGGCGCGTGTCAACGCGATGTCGTAGCCGTCCTTCGTACCGTCGGCATCCATGCTTGTCAAGAGGATTTCCCCTGCGCCGAGAGCGACGCCTTTCTTCGCCCATTCGAGGCAGTCCATGCCCGTCGGCGTTCTGCCGCCGTTGATATAGACCTCCCATCGACCTTCGCCGCTCTTTCGCGCGTCGATGGCGAGGACGATGCACTGCCTGCCGAACCGTTCCGCGCCAAGGCACAGAACTTCGGGGTCATTGACCGCCACCGTGTTGAAGGAAACTTTATCCGCGCCCGATTTCAAAAGTCTGCGTATGTCCTCGGGCGTGCGTATGCCGCCGCCGACCGTGAACGGAATGAACATCTCGGACGCGCAGGCCTCAGCCATCTGAACGATGGTCGAACGCTCCTCGTGCGATGCCGTGATGTCGAGAAACACCAGCTCGTCGGCGCCTTCGCGGTCGTAACGCGCCGCAAGCTCAACGGGATCGCCCGCGTCGCGCAGACCGACGAAGTTCGTGCCTTTGACGACGCGCCCGTTTTTGACATCGAGACAGGGAATGATGCGCTTCGTATACATTTTACCTCTCTCCTTCGGCGATTTCAATGGCTTTTGCTAAATCGAGCGCACCCGTATAGATGGATTTGCCGACGATCACGCCGCATACCCCCTCGGCTTCGAGCGTTTTCAAGCGGCGGATGTCAGCGAGTGAGCTTACGCCGCCCGAAGCGATGACCGACGCGCCGCTCTCCTTGGCAAGAGCGACCGTCGCCTCCGCATTGACGCCCGCCAGAGTTCCGTCGCGCGAAATATCGGTGTAGATGATCGTGCGGACGCCCGCCTTGACCATGCGCCGTGCCAGCTCGCCCGCTTCTACATCGCCCGAAACGCCCCAGCCGTCAACGGCGACGATGCCGTCCTTGGCGTCGATGCCCACGACGATGCGCTCCTTGTACCGTTGACAAGCCTCTTTTACGAGTTCCGGCTCCTGTACCGCCACGGAGCCGAGGATCACGCGATGTACGCCGAGGGCAAGCGCCGTTTCGATATGTTCGAGTGAACGGATGCCGCCGCCCAGCTCCACCGGAAGCTCGACGCTACGTAAGATACGCTCGACCGTATCGAGGTTCATCGGCTTCTTTGCCAAAGCGCCGTCCAAGTCCACGAGATGAAGGAAGCGTGCGCCGGCATTTTGCCATTTCCGCGCCATTTCTTCCGGTCGGTCGGAAAAAACAGTTTCCTTTGCAAAATCTCCCTTGAACAAGCGTACACATTTGCCGTCTCTTATATCAATCGCCGGAATGATGAGCATACCTTCCGCCCCCTATGGATTCAAAGATTTACAAAATTCTTCAAGATTGCGCTGCCGACCGCGCCCGATTTCTCGGGATGGAATTGGACGGCTTGAACATTGTCCTTCGCCACCGCCGCCGTGACGCATTCGCCGTACGTCGTCTGCGCCGTGATGATTTCAGGCGCTTCGGGCGCGGCATGGTAGCTGTGGACGAAATAGACGTAAGCGCCTGCCGAAATCCCTTGAAAAAGGTCGATCTCCCCGCGCCTCTCTCCAAACGTCAGGGAGTTCCATCCCATGTGCGGAATCTTGAGCTGCGGCGCTTGAATACGGCGCACTCTGCCCGAAAAAATCCCGAGTCCATGAACGTCCGGCGATTCGTCGCTGCCCTCGAAGAGGATCTGCAAGCCCACGCATATCCCGAGAAGCGGCTTTCCTCCTTCGATTTCGCGCCGAATCACAGGAATCAGTCCCGTCGCTTCCAAGCGCTTCATACAGTCGCCGAACGCGCCTACACCGGGCAAAACGAGTTTTTCCGCCGCCGCGATTTTTTCTGCATCGTGTGTGACTTCCACCGCTGCACCCGCGTATAAAAGCGCCTTTTCCACGCTGAAGAGGTTTCCCACGCCGTAATCAATGACTGCAATCATGCCGATCCTCCTACAAAACACCCTTGCTCGACGGCACGCCTTCGATGCGCGGATCTTTGGCAACGGCGATGCGCAGCGCATGACCGAGCGCCTTGAAGATCGCTTCAATCTTGTGATGCGTATTCCTGCCGTAAAGCACCTTGGCATGAAGCGTGATGCCGGCGTTAAAGGCAAAGGCGCG
>NZ_JBQNBV010000022.1:0-19975 GCF_052169755.1 Selenomonas sp.
TTCGGCGTCGTCTCCGGACGAGACTACGGTATACTCGTACCACAGCTTCGCGCGTTCGGACTGGAATTTGACTATACGGTCTGCAACAACGGCGGCATCATTCGCGACGCAGAAGAAAACGTGCGCTTCCAAGCCGAGATCGAGCCTGCCGCCTTGGCGGCAATCGCCAAGGAACCTTTGGCGCAGAAATCCTTCCACTTCGCCTTTTCGGCAGCCGATGTGACATACCTTTGCCACCAGTCGGAAGGTTCGTGGATCGAGCGCGAAGCAAAGGAATGGGACTTCCCTATCATCTACATCGAAGAAGCCGAGATCGGCACGCTCAAGAAGATCCAGCAATTTTCTATGGGCTTCCCGCTTCCCGCCGAATCCGACGCCTGCGCCGCCGCGCTCAACGCGAAACTCGGCGCGAAGATCCACGCCTACCCGAACGCCTGCAGCCTAGACATCACGCCCGTCGGCGTCGGCAAGGATCAGGGCATACGCACACTGCTCTCCGTCATGGGCTGGGACGGTGCAGAAATCTTCGCCATCGGCGACGAAACGAACGACCTGCCGATGCTCAAAGCATTCGACGGCTATACGCTGACGACGGCACGAGAAGCGATTCAGAAGCAGGCGAAGCAGGCTTTTTCCAGCGTCGGAGCCATGCTGAAACAATATTTAGTATAAAAGAAGATCTTTCTGTAGGCGAGGCGATGTCGTCTTGCCTACAAAACATAGTATACGAGGAGGAGCAGCCATGACTATGGACAAGAAGAAATACGACGAGGTGCTCGCCGCCTTCAGCATCAGCGACGACGAGCTTCAGAAGATTTCCGCCGCCTTCGAGGCGGAGATGCAGACGGGACTTAAGGGCGAAGATTCCACACTGCGAATGCTGCGCTCCTACGTCGCCCTGCCGACGGGCAAGGAAATCGGCGATTTCCTCGCGCTCGACTTCGGCGGCACGAACGTACGCGCTCTGCACATCCTCCTGCACGGCGGCGGCAGGTACCAGGTCATCAAGAAGGTGGCAAAGCCCCTGACCAAGCCGGGCATCTACGACTATGTGGCAGAAAGCGCCACCGCCGAGGAGATGTTCGACTTCCTCGCCGAACTCATCGACGAAGCCATCGAGAGCAATCGCTCGACGACATACCTGCTCGGTCACACCTTCTCCTTCCCATCGGTGCAGACCAACCTCTACAACGCCAAGCTCATCACTTGGACGAAGGAATTCGCGACGCAAGGCGTCGAGGGAAAGGTCGTCAACGACCTGCTGAAGGAAGCCCTCGCACGACGCGGCGCACGAAACGTCATCCCCGTCGCCGTCATCAACGACACCGTCGCCACGCTCCTCGCCGCCGCCTACAAAAAGCCGAACGCCTACATCGGCTCGATCTACGCCACGGGTCAGAACACCTGCTACTTCGAGGAGTTCAACGATGGCTCCGAGCCACCCACCGTCATCAACATGGAATCGGGCGGCTTCGGCAAACTGCGCCCGACGAAATATGACAGGCACATCGACGAAACCTCTGAAAAGCCCGGCGCACAGCACATGGAAAAGATGGTCTCAGGACGCTACCTCGGCGAAATCTACGGCGAGGCGCTCGCCGACATCCTCGGCAAGAACGATCCTTTCTCCTTCACGAGCATCGACCTTTCCACCATCGTCGCCGACGCCTACCTCGACCGCCACGAAGCCGCTGCCATCCTCGAAGAAAAGACCGGCGAGAAGTTCACCGCGCTTGAGCTGCACCTGCTGCAGACCCTCGCCGCTGTCATCATCGCCCGCTCCGCCCGCCTTGTCGCCGCGACCTTCGCAGGCATCGTGCGCCATCGCGCACATGGCGCGGCAATCCCGGAGCAGCATATCGCCATCGACGGCTCCGTCTATGAGAAGATGCCCCTCGTCGCCGAAAACCTCAAGAAAGCACTCGCAGCCCTCCTCGGCGACGACGCCGAAAAGATCCACATCGTCCTCGAAAACACCGGCTCCGCCCTCGGCGCCGCCCTAGCCGCCGCCATGACGATGGAAGGATAAGCCATCAACCATCCCGTGCAGTTTTCAAATGCACGGGATGGTTTTCCATACAAACGCATCGTGTTATTTTTGATCGTGATCTTCTCGCTATGCGCACATATTTCGACTGTGGTTTGATTGACGTCGGCGCCATCGTGACACGCACAGCGGAACTCAACGACATATTTCGCGAAATCAATGATGAAAACGGTAAACCCTTGCTCCGCAAACTTTCAGGACATATGTTCAGCCGTTCTCTATTCCCTAGCGAATATTCTCTCATAAAAACTTCCTCCAGCGTCCAAAACGTAAGTGCAGCATTTCATGCACGCACGAAAGGAAACACCCTCATGCAATACACAGCGCATTACGCGTCGCCGTTCGGCTCCATCACCCTCGCCAGCGACGGCACATCCCTCGTCGGACTTTGGTTCGACGGACAGAAATATTTCGCCGCCACACTCGAAGATGAGCACAAGCAAAAAAGCCTCCCCATATTCGTAGAGACTTTCCGTTGGCTCGATCTCTATTTCAGCGGCAAGAAGCCGAACTTTCTGCCGCCGCTCGCGCCAAAAGCCACGCCGTTTCGCAAAAAGGTCTGGGACGTCCTCCTTTCGATTCCCTACGGAGAAACGACGACCTATGGCGAAATCGCCGCCCGCATCGGCATGAAAAAAGCCGCTCACGCCGTCGGCGGCGCAGTCGCGCACAACCCGATCTCCATCATCGTCCCCTGCCACCGCGTCGTCGGCACGAACGGCAGCCTAACCGGCTATGCCGACGGCATCGACAAGAAGGTGAAACTCTTAGAGCTTGAAGGCGTAGATATGACGCGCTTCTTTGTCCCTTGATCCCCATGCCATCGACGCGGTTACTCGAAGTTTTCCTTTCAAGAAAATATTTTCTCAAATCTCTTTTTTATGATTTTAATGCATAATGTTATTTCTGAATACCACGACCTTTACTGCTCGTTTCATAAGACTTCATCTCCTTTTCCTGATTCTCAACATCCTTTGCGAATGCCCTTGTACCATTCATTCCTTATATGAGCGAAAACCCGAGCAAGCATACTGTAGTAAATGACAGGCAAACAAAATTTTCCCTTAGGTATCCGCATAATTTTTTTCACAGCTTGGAGGTTTCTTTATGAAAAAACTTGCATCCCCCATCCTAGCCGCTCTCTTGCTCTCCTCACTCGCACCTCTCCCAAGCGCCGTCTCTCTCGCCCCCACCGCCGCCCATGCAGCGGTGCAGCCCGACACGATCAGAGAGTATACACGTCCGGCAAAAACAGCGAACAGCGAATACAACGACCGCTCCGTCGAAGCCCCCGTTTCATGGCTCATCGTCGAAGACCATCGTCTTGAAGCCTGCAACGCCGCCGGCAAGTGCGTGACCTACAGCAGCCATCCGATACTTCGCATCAACGGTGAAGGACGCACTGCTCTCGCACACAGTCTTGATACTTGGAGCAAACAGGAAGCGCAAGATGCAAAAAAGGGCTTCGATTTTACCTATGAATGCAAAAAAGACGACCTTAGACGCGACTTTCTCAAAGAGACTGCTTACTTCGACTACTCCGTCATCGCGAAGTGGGGACGCGTCGATGAACACATGATCAGCTTCTGCCTCTTCGGCATCTCCTACGCCGGCGGTGCACACCCGATGCACGGCAAGGGCGGCATGACCTTCGACGCAAAGACAGGAAAAGAAGTCGGCCTCGCTGCGATTGTCTCCAACCGCGAGACTTTGCTCCAAGCACTTGCCGCCGCCTTCCGCACCCAATACCCAAATCGTGAAGAGGAGCTCTTCGCGTATGACATTGACAAGCAGTTAGAACGGATCCATCCTGCCGAAAAAGGACTCGATACCTTCTCGTGGTACATGGGCACGCGCGGCGAACTCGTCTTTCTCTACTCACCCTACGCCCTCGCGCCCTATGCCTCCGGCGACTTCACACTCACCATCAAGCGCGAGGACGCCCCTAGGCTTTTCACCAAGGCTTATCCGTTGAAATGACAAAGGAGGCGCGATCTGTAGTTTGGCTACAGACCGCGCCTGCTATTTTTGCACGCCGGCATCCATCACCGCAATCGCAGCTCTTCACACGGTGTATGCCGAATAAACTTTCAGGACATATGTTCAGCCATCACGCGAAACGGCATGTTTTGTTTTCGCACCCGATTTCAGTGATGGCACATCAAAACGTCACCCTGTACATATGTCCTCACGCCTTACAGAAACCTGGCCAATCCGTCTGCCTCCGTGGCTTGACTTCTTAGGTTCTCATGGCAATATCGACATACTCCCATTTGAGGTTTTCCTTTATTTAGCAGCAACTGGGCAGTGAGCCAACCGTTGCTGCTGTCACGGCTCCACAATATTGAACATGCCGGATTTCCGATCGAGCTCAGTCAGATTGGCCGCCAGTCTTTGCAGCAAGGCTGCATCTCCCTCGATTTTTGCCTTCCGGGCAAATGCATCGTAATCCATGAGCAGCAGGAGCATCGTCTTGGAGCTGCATTCAACCGTCGTGTCCGCAGGAGCTTTTCCCGCATCCTCAGCATGGAGAAGGACGCCGTCCACAAGATAGGCTCTGTAATATTTGCCGAGATCTTCGATATGGAAAAGAATCTCGGCATCCCGGTTTGCCATAGCCTTCTTATCCAGCAGGATATCCATGTAGTCGAATGCCATCTCCGGTGTAAGCTGGCGCATGAGAGCACGGCCAAATTCACCGCCGCTCCTGGGCCGTTTTGTCCTATTGCCCTTCCTCAGTTCAAGCGCACCGGTCAGATAGCAGTTGCGCCATGTGCCGGATTCTGCCTGATAGCCCAGCTGTTCGAGCGCGTCTGCACAGAGAAGTCTTGCCTCCCGATTAGAAGGATCCGCGAATACGAGCTGATTAGTGAATTCGGCAACCCACTGGTATTCCCCCTTGGCGAAATCCCGCCTCGCCTGCGCAAGGCAGGCGTCCATGCTGCCAAGCTCCAGATATTGTGCCATCTTCTTCGCGCTTTGCTCGGCAGGAAGCCTGCAAAGGTTCACCGGGTTGGCGTCATAGTAACCCATATATTTCTGATAGACCGCCATGGCATTGTGCGCCGGCGTCCCATAATACGGCCTTGTATACCAATTTTTAGAAAGCCGCTCCGGCAGCTGCAGCATATTTTCGATTTCCACGCCGTTATACCCCTGGTTGATATAGGTCAATGACTGATCATTGATGTACTTGTATACCGCAGCGGTATTCAGCATATAATCGCGGATGACCTCTTTGCCCCAATGCGGCCAGTTGTGCGACTGGAAGACAACCTCCGATCGATCGGCGTACCGCGACATCGCTTCCATGATATATTTCGCCCATGCATTTCCGTCGCGCACCTCAGCGCCGCGCAGAGTGTACAGGTTATGGAGCGTTGCCGTGCAGTTCTCCGCAGCCCAGAGCGCCTTGTAGCGCGGGAAGTATATGTTCATCTCGGCAGGAGCTTCCGTTCCGGGCGTCAGCTGGAATTCCATCTCCACGCCGTCAATCGTGATTTTTTCGCCGGTCTTCTTTACCTCGTACGACGGCACGACAAAGGATACCGTCCCCTTGGACTGCCCCATGCCGATGCCGATTGACAGCGCGCCCGTCGGGGATTTGTCGATAAGCGTACCGTACTGATAGTTTGCACGCCTCCCCATGGCCTTGCCCGCATAAAGATTCTCTTCCACCGCATGAGTGGTAAATCCTTCTGGAACGATGAGCGGAATCTTGCCTCCTGCAAGCTGCTTCTCGATAGGAAGGGAGGCGTCCGCAACCGTTTTATCGTTCACGAAAGCCCCGACACCACCGAAATGGTCAATATGAGGATGCGAGATAATGACTGCTTTGATCGGTTTCTCCCCGAGATGTTGTTCGACAAGATCGAGAGCTGCCCCTGCACATTCGATGCCCATCGTCGTATCGAGTACGATCCAGCCGGTATCGCCCGCCACAAGGGTGAGATTCGCCATGTCGTACCCGCGCACTTGGTAGATTCCCTTTTCCACCTCGAAAAGACCATAGGCATGGTTGTTTTTGGCATTTTCCCAAAGGCTCGGATTGACGGTATCGGGACTTTCCACTGCGTCTTCCAGAAAACTATACGCTTTCTGGCTCCATACGATATTGCCGTAGGAATCCTTGATCTCCAGCTTTTCAGGCGAGGCAATCCGCCCTCTTTGGGCAAATTCCGCTTCCTGTCTGTCAGCAAAATCCAACAGGCTATAAACAGACTCGTTCTTTTGTCGGGTAAATTCCGTCGCACCCTTTGAATCCGGCGTCAGTTCCTCTGCCGCCGCGCCGCTTCCCTCTCCCGCCTCCATATCCGCCGCCCCACAGGGCGCGGCAGCCAGCAGGATTGCAGCCGTCAGTGAAAGAATCACCTTTCCCGTTGCCATCTTTTTCAATGTTTCTCCCTCCCCATATCGCATACCATACCAAAATCCGCTTCTCCGCGGTTCTTTCATATACATCCCAATATACATGGTACTTTAAAACGAACCAATACGCTTATACTATTATATCATAAATCAGCTGCAAGAGAAGCACCGATTGAAACGCAAGATCTTGAAAAGCGATATGCCCGCAGTGAATACCATAGAAAAAAGTTTATCCATCTTCAACCGACGGAGTACATCTGGCGAACTTCATTTTGTCGGTGCGTTCAAGCAAACTGCCCCGTCACTCCTCGACCAGCCCCATAAAAGTCGCAAAGAACGTCTTGAGCTTTTCGATGACGCCCGCCTTCTTTTCGGCGCGAGCGCCGCCGAAGCGGCGAACGGGCGGCAGGATCGTATCAATCGCCGTGCCCGTCGTCTTGAACCTGCCGTCGCGCAGCGCACTTCGGACGAACTTCTCCGTCTCCTCGGGCTTCAGCTTCTCCTCCTGCACGATTTTCTCAAGCGCCTTCTCCTTCTCCGCATCGACATAGGTGCGCCAGTCCTCCATCACTTTCGTACTCGTATTGACCGTCGCGATGAAGCCGTCGATCAGCTCCTTCTTGCTCCGAAGCTCAGGACTTGCGCCGACGGCGCGGTCGATCGCGCCGATGATGCTCTTGTCCAAACCGTTCGATGCATGATACTTCTCCACGAGCAGCAGAATGTAATCGATATTAATGTCCACCTGCCGGATCAATTCCAGCTCGAACACGACATCGTCGTTGATGTTCTCCTTCTCCGCATTTCCTGCGCCAGTCATCTCGCGATGAATGTCCAAGTACATGCTCTGGTAATCCTGCAAATCGCGCGGCGGCAGGAGCGGATCATTTTCCTCAAAATCGTCAAACGCCGTGAGAATGTTCCGCAGCCGCAGAATGCTGCCGAAGATGCGCACGAAATCCTTCTGCGCCTGCTCGCCCAAGATCGGCTCACCGACAGCAAACTTCTCGCGCAGCTCCAAGATAAGCTCCGCATAGCCCTTGTGATGACGGCCGCTCGCATCGTCATAGCCGTCATAGTAGTCGCAAAAGCCGCGCAGCAGCACGACACTCTCGGCATTCTCATCACCGAAAAGCGAGATTGCATCATCCGTCGCTTTCGCCAGATTGCGAAAAGCAACGATATTGCCAAACGTCTTGACCGAATTCAAAATGCGGTTCGTGCGTGAAAACGCTTGAATCAGCCCGTGGTACTTGAGGTTCTTGTCCACCCAAAGCGTGTTGAGCGTCGTCGCATCAAAGCCCGTGAGGAACATATTGACGACGATGAGCAAATCGATCTCACGCTTCTTCATGCGCTGAGAAAGATCCTTGTAATAATTCTGAAAGGAATCTCCGTCCGTCGAAAAATTCGTAGAAAAACGAGCATTATAGTCCGCAATCGCGTCCGAAAGAAAGTCGCGGCTCGTGCGGTCAAGCCCTGCCGTATCAAAATCCTCATCGGGCAAAGCGTCCTCGGGATCGTCCTCGTTCGCCGCATAGCTGAAAATCGTCGCAACCGCAAGGTCGCGCCCCGCCGCTGCAAGCTGACGCTTGAACTCCTCGTAATATTTCATGCAGACAGGAATCGACGCGACCGCGAACATCGAATTGAATCCCAGCACGCGCTGTCCCTTGAGCGAATACGCCTTGCCGCGCATCGTCTTCTGATCGAAATGCGCGAGGATATATTCCGTCACGGCACGGATGCGCTCGGGCGCGGCAAGCGCCTTCTCACGGTCGA
Source organism: Selenomonas sp. (assembly GCF_052169755.1). Taxonomy (GTDB): domain Bacteria; phylum Bacillota; class Negativicutes; order Selenomonadales; family Selenomonadaceae; genus Selenomonas. The sequence continues at coordinate 8,198 of NZ_JBQNBV010000022.1, forward strand.
TGGCACGCACTTCCTTGTCCTCGATCTCCGCCTTGCTCTTCATCGTGTTGATGTAATCAATGCGAAACGGCAGCACATTGCCGTCGTTGATGGCGTTCACAATCGTATAGGTGTGGAGCTTGTCGCCGAAAAGCTGCGGCGTCGTCCGCGCCGAAGGCTTGCCCGCGCCCGACGCATTCGGCGCGAAAATCGGCGTGCCCGTAAAGCCGAAGATATGATACTTCTTGAACGCCTTCGCAATCGCCGTGTGCATGTCTCCGAACTGCGAGCGATGGCACTCATCGAAAATCAGCACGACATGCTTGCCGTAAATCGCGTGCGTCTTGTTCTGCTTGATGAACATGGCGAGCTTCTGAATCGTCGTGACGACGATGCGCGCCGCATCATTCGCGAGCTGCCCCGCGAGCACGCGCGTCGACGTATTGCCGTTCGCCGCGCCCTTTTCAAAGCGGTCGTACTCCTTCATCGTCTGATAGTCAAGATCCTTGCGGTCGACCACAAAGAGCACCTTGTCAATATCCGGCAGCCCTGCGGCAAGCTGCGCCGTCTTGAACGAAGTCAGCGTCTTGCCCGAGCCCGTCGTGTGCCAGATATAGCCGCCGCCCTCGATCTTGCCCCAAGTCTTATAATTCGACGCGATCTTGATGCGCGACAAAATGCGCTCCGTCGCCGCAATCTGGTACGGACGCATAAGCATCAGCACCTCTTCCGTCGTAAAGATCGAATAGCGCGTCAAAACGGCAAGCAGCGTATGCTTGGCAAGGAACGTGCGTCCAAAATCCATGAGATCGGTGATGAGGCGGTTGCTCGCATCCGCCCAAAACGACGTAAACGCAAAACTGTTGCTCGTCTTCCTGCTCGCCCTGCGCCCCGCCGCATCCATCTCGCGGATATGGCTCGCACGCGTCGTATTGGAATAATACTTCGTATTCGTCCCGTTCGAAATAATGAACACCTGCACATACTCATACAGCCCCGCACCCGCCCAGAAGCTGTCGCGCTGGTAGCGGTTGATCTGGTTGAACGCCTGCCGAATCTCCACACCGCGCCGCTTCAGCTCCAAATGCACGAGCGGCAAGCCGTTGACGAGAATCGTCACATCGTAGCGGTTCGCATGAGCCGCCGCATTCTCTGCTTGAGCGCCCGCACCGCCCTCCACCGCATATTGGTTGATGACCTGCAAACGATTGTTGTAAATGTTCTCCTTGTCGATCAGCTTGATGTTCTTCGTCGTTCCGTCATCGCGCCGAAGATTCTGAATGTAATCCGTCTGAATGCGCCGCGTCTTCGCTGCAATGCCGTCGCCCGCAGGCGCGATCGACGCCTTAAAAAACCGCTCCCACTCCGCATCACTGAACGCATAGTCATTGAGCGCCGAAAGCTGCTCGCGAAGATTCGCGAGCAGCTCCGCCTCGTCATGAATCCGAAGATACGTATAGCCTTCCTCTTCCAGCAGCCCGATCAATGCCCGCTCAAGCGTCGCCTCCGACTGATACGCCGCATACGGCGCCCGCTCCTCGCAAACATACTGGGAGAGCACCGTGCTCTCTTCTGCGCTTGCAATCAGGTTATAGTACATGAGTATCCCTCGTTTCTTTCGTAGGTTTTCCTTCTTAGGAATCACTGATAAATTCAGCATCCCACCTTCACACATCTGCGCTGTCCTCCCGTCGGCGACAAATCCTCGACGTAGCACCGCTACGCCTGTGGTTTGTCTCATCGATAGATACAGTGCATCTGTGCAAATCTGGGCGACCTCATTTTATCAGCGCGTCCCTTATTATTCCCCTAATCCCTCTATTATTCCAATATTCTATCTCGTATTTCGTGAAAGGACTGCTTTTGTCCTGCACTCCCATCGTTTCGCTCCTACAAAAAAAGAGAGCCAGATCTCTCCGACTCTCTCAAGTATGCGTCCGCAAACACATACCCCAATTTGTGTTCTTATTATACTACCGACCAAGAAAATATGCAAGCTTAAATATACGCTTTAAGTGCAGTCATTCGTGCAGATAAGTCCCTATGGATCACGATTGCTGCAACTGCGGGATTCACTGATTTGACATAGTCATCCCTAATGTTCTCAAACTCTCTAACGAATGCTTTAATCTCCGTCTTAGGTACATGCAGGATTTTTAGATAATAGCACACGAGAATGATATAGTCGCCAATCGTCTTGAAATTCACATAGGACAGACCGATTTCTTGCAGCAAACACTGCCTCACGGCTCTATTGGGATCAACACTTCGAAAGCGTGTATCAAAAACCACCGCGTTATGCGCGATTGCATTCCTTAAATCTTTTAGCATGTAAATATACTTGTAGACAAGCTGCCGATCTGTATCATATGCCAAATTCAATCCGATTCTACGGGAAATATCATCACGCACATTATACGTCAAACATGACAAAAGAAATCCAAAATCTCCCATTGTCATGATCTCAAAAAGAGCCCAAATAGGAACACCCGAATAATTCGCATTATCATAGAAATGCGTTATTTTAGGATTTCCTCTTCGATATTCTTTTGCAAGACTCGACTGAATCGCGTTTTGCAAATTAAGCTTTGCTTGCTGTAGTTTTCTCTTTTTTTCCACATTCGCTCCAACTGGCGAATTATGATATCCACTGACCGCACGATCACACATCACTTGGATGCTCTCCGACCTTACCTTTGTAAGAATCGCCTCCACCGCAATATTCTTGACTGCAGTTTCGATAAACATCACCTTTCCATACAGCAAAGATTTCAGAGCTGCATCGTATCGAATCGTCGCATATACCTCGCCATACGAAGTAAATGGCAGACTATTTCCTGCACGATGAAAAAACCGATACCCTTTGTAGCCATGAAAATATCCTGTATTGATCAGTTGGCGTTTTTGCGTACTCCCAGAAACCGCTATGCCCTTATCGCGAAGATGACGCATCAAACCATCCGTGGTTTTATAACTCATAAGAACCTCCTGCCATTTTCCATAAGCCTATTATACCAAATATATATTCTTATAACAATATGCATAGAAACAACCTTTTCGCCAATCAGCTGCACTCTTCGAGCTTGCTTCTTGGAAAGGTCAGCAGTTTGTCGCGGTAGTGTTCGTATTGCCTCTTGCGTGCGGCGATCTCGGCGGGAAGGCCGCTTGTGAGATCGTTGCATAGGGCGTCGAAACGATCGAGGATGGAGACGATTTTTTGCTGAACTTCGAGCGGCGGGACGGGGATACGGTATTTCATTACTGCGCCTTTATCTCCTCTAGGCATTTTAGTGCCTTTAGAATATGTTACATCGTAATGGAAAAACTGATTAGATGACAATGTATAATACAAATACCGATGAAGGATTTTTTCGCCTTCATTTAGCCGAATGGTTAATACATCCCCATTCGTTCCCCCACTGCAATTCGCCATCCATATCTTTTTTAGATACGGACGAATATTTCCTATCAATATATCGTTGTGAGTAAATGCTATGGATGTATGTACGTTTGGAAGACTGTCCGCAACACGTCTCCCCGCTCTATCTTGTAATAAAGTTTCAACACCTACATAGTTGTCAACATGGATATTCTTGGTTTCAATTCTATCCCTAACGTAATAAGCAACCTCTCCTAAAGCCTTCCATTCAACCTCAAACGCTTTTTGCCACAGCCCAAATTTACTTATTCTTTGAGCTTGTCTGTCTGTCTGTCTGTCTGTCTGAATAATTGTATCATCCACACGGACAAAATTCAAAAGGCTGTCGCGGTAAAAATTATATTGCTTTTTCCGTAATGTAAGTTCCGCTGTAAGTTCCGCTGTAAGTTCCGTAAAATTATCTAACAATTTTACGATTTCATTTTGAATTTCTAATGGCGGGACGGGAATTTCATAGTTTTCTGTATCCACGATAGAAATTTGTGGCAACTTTCCCATCTTTGCTTTGTTTTGAAAATACGTTGCATTTTTTTCTAGCATATAATAAACATACTTCAAAGAAGTCGCATTGTCACAACATGTATATGACCACATTTCATTTTTATGCGAAAAGGGTTTTGTATAATATTCAAATCCTATATTACCACGTGATTTCACAATAATACCTGGTTCTCTTATAACAGCCGATTTATCAATATCACTTTCTCTAACATCCGCAAAAGTATTTCCTGCCGCAAATATACGAATTTCACCATTCGGTATATGCAATTCTTTCATTTTCCCTGCGGTAATTGCCATCCCTGTATGACGAGATAAAAATTCCCCCAGCTTCCTATACTCCACCCCATTCGGGCAAAGCTCTTCCATCAACTCCCTCAGCCTGCTCATAGCGCGATGCCCTCCTCGTCCTCGATCTCGGCAATGATCTTGTCGATTTCACGCCGCAGCACTTCTTCTCGTGCAACGATCTCGCGAATCTCTGCATTGAGCGCCACGATGTCGATGACTTCGCGCGTGTCTTCCGGCTCGACGTAAGTGCTGACGGAGAGGTTGTAGTCCTCAGCGGCAATTTCCTCGCCTCGGACGCGGCGCACCGTGTGGGCGACATCCGCGCGGTCAGTATACATCTGCAGGATATGCTCGATATTTTCCTGCGTGAGCTTGTTGTTGTTCGTGACCTTGATGCATTCCTTCGAAGCGTCGATGAAGAGCGTAGTCGTATCCGCTTTCGACTTTTTTAGCACCATGATGCAGGTCGCGATGCTCGTGCCGAAAAAGAGATTGTCCGGCAATTGGATCACGGCATCGACGAAATTGCTGTCGATGAGGTACTGGCGAATCTTCTTCTCCGCGCCGCCGCGATACATGATGCCGGGGAAGCAAACGATCGCTGCCGTACCATTCGCCGCCAGCCAAGCGAGCGCGTGCAGAATGAAGGCGAAGTCGGCTTTCGACGGCGGCGCAAGCACACCCGCAGGCGCAAAACGCGGATCATTGATGAGCAGAGGATTTTCCTTGCCCACCCATCGAATCGAATACGGCGGATTGGAAACGATCGCCTCAAACGGCTCGAATGCATCATGCTGCGGATCGGTCAGCGTGTCGCCGCGCGCAATGTCGAAGTCATCGAAATTGATGTCATGCAGGAACATATTGATGCGGCAAAGATTGTACGTCGTGATGTTGATCTCCTGCCCGTAAAAGCCGTTTCGCACATTCTCCTTGCCGAGAATTTTGGCAAACTTCAGCAATAAAGATCCACTGCCGCAGGCAGGATCGTATACTTTGTTCACCCGCGCCTTGCCGATGACCGTGAGGCGCGTCAGAAGCTCGGAGACTTCCTGCGGCGTATAGTATTCGCCGCCGCTCTTACCAGCGTTCGAAGCGTACATGCCCATGAGATATTCATAGGCGTCGCCGAAAGCGTCGATCGTGTTGTCCCGGTAGTGCCCAAGCTGCATTTCGCCGATACCGTCGAGGAGTTTCACGAGCTTTGCATTGCGCTCCTTCACCGTAGCGCCGAGCTTGTTGCTGTTGACGTCGAGATCTTCAAAAAGCCCCGCGAGATCGTTTTCGCTCGCCGTGCCGGTCGCCGAGGCTTCAATGTTGTGAAACACCTTTTCCAGCGTCTCATTGAGGTTTTCATTCGTCGGCGCACTTTTTCGCACATTGGCAAAAAGCTCGCTCGGCAGGATGAAGTATCCCTGCTCCTCTACGAGATTCTCGCGCTCCGTCTCCGCCTCTTCATCGGACAGTGCGGCATAATCAAACGCCATATCCCCCGCCTCATGCGCCTCATGGTTGAGGTAATTCGTCAGCTTCTCCGAGATATAGCGATAAAAGAGCGTGCCCAAGACATACTGCTTGAAATCCCAGCCATCCACCGAACCGCGCAGATCGTTCGCAATCTGCCAGATCGCCCGATGCAGCTCCGCCCGCTCCATTTCCTTCTTGTTGTCCATCGTATCGCCTCCGCAATCAGTATCTTTTTATACTTCGCGCTGACTCTCTCTTTGTCCTGCTCCATGCAAAGGAAATCCGACAAATCAGAACAGGGCGCTGTCATTTTCTTGTAACTTGTACGTAACTTTCAAGCCGAGAATCAGCGCATTTTGTCAATCTCACGGACAAATTCAGCACGTCGCGATAAGCGAAAAAGCCCGCCAGTACTGGACTGACGGGCTTTTGTAACTTTCTATTCGGTTCTTGCTGCTTAACGCTTCGAGAACTGCGAGGCCTTGCGAGCCTTCTTGAGACCGTACTTGCGGCGTTCTTTCTCACGCGGATCACGCGTGACGAAACCAGCCTTCTTCAAAGCCGGACGAAGCTCTCCGTCCAGCTCCATCAGAGCGCGCGTGATGCCGTGGCGGATCGCGCCTGCCTGACCCGAAGCACCGCCGCCCTTGACGTTGGCGATGACGTCGTATTTATCGACGGTATCGGTGAGGTTCAGCGGCTGACGAACGATGAGTTCAAGCGTCTTGAGACCGAAATACTCTTCCATATCGCGACCATTGATCGTGACCTTGCCGTCACCGGGAACCAAACGAACGCGAGCAACCGAGGTCTTCCTGCGACCCGTGCCGTAATAGCTGACTAATGCCATAGATTAAAGCTCCTCCTTCCAGAAATCAACGGATGTCGAGCGCGAGCGCTTCGGGCTTCTGCGCTGCATGGGGGTGTTCCGAACCGGCATAGACGTTGAGTTTGCGGTACATCTGTGCGCCGAGACGATTCTTCGGCAACATGCCGCGCACCGCTTTTTCAATGACCTTTTCCGGAGCTTTCTCCATGAGCTTCCCCGCCGCTGTGAACGTCGTGCCACCCGGATATCCGGAATGACGGAAGTACATCTTGTCCGTGAGTTTCTTACCTGTAAAGACCGCCTTCTCTGCGTTGATTACGATGACGAAATCTCCCGTATCAACATGCGGTGTAAAGGTCGGCTTATTTTTGCCGCGGAGCACCTTAGCGACTTCCGCAGCCAATCGACCTACCGTCTGACCGGCAGCATCGACAACATACCACTTGCGCTCGATATTCGCTGCATTCGCCATAAATGTCGTCTTCATGCGAATCCTCCCTCAACTTATTGCAATGCATTATTTTCATAGATGATGATCCGTCGGCGCTCCGGGGCTAATGGATGCGCTTGCTACGGCTCATACAGAGATATTCTATTCAAAAAGGTATGGCTTGTCAAGCCTTATTTCTGCTTTCTGCATCATACAGCAGCATAAATGCTGCTGTATGATGCAGAAAGCAGTCCTTAGAAGCCGCTAAATTCAAAGGCATTTTCATAGTGACGCACGGTATACGATTCTCCCGCAGCGAGAATCTCGATGACGTCAAACCGACAGGCGCGTTCTTCAAATCCATGCTTTTGCACATACAAAAAGGCGGTGCGAAAAATGCGCTGCTGCTTCGTGCGTCCTACCGCCTGTGCAGGTGCGCCGAAGTGCGTCGGGCGGCGCGTCTTGACTTCGACGAAGATCAGTGCGCCGCCTTTCTCGGCGATGATGTCGATCTCGCCAACCTTTGCACGAAACTGGCGCTCCAAGATGCGGCAGCCGTGCTGTTCCAAATACCGTGCCGCCGCTTCTTCGCCCTGATCGCCGAAGTCTTTCTTCGTCATCTGGGCAACTCCACCCTTTGATTTTGATGCCGCTTGTCTATGCGATAGACATAGGCTAGAACTTCCGCCACCGTGCGATAAAGTTCCGGCGGAATCTCGCGGTCAAGTTCAAGTGCCATCAGCATGTTGACCAACGATTTATTTTGATAGACGGGAATCGCATTTTTCTGCGCTGCCGCGAGGATATTTTCCGCGACGAAGCCACGCCCCTTCGCCACGACCTTCGGCGCCTGCTGTCGCTGCGGTTCGTAGCGCAGCGCTACAGCCCTTTTATCGGCGATGTTCTCCTGCTCTTGCACCGACAGTTCTTGATTTTCCATGTTCATATTCATCATTCTTTGCTACCCGCTACACTGACTTTGAGATCGGCAAGCTCCAATGTCATGGTGCGAAAGGATTCCTTGAATTCCGGAATATATGATTTGAACTCGTCCACAACGGACGCTTCAGAAAAGAGTACGCGCATATTGAGACTCTTTGCATCGTACACCTGACATGTGAGCTCAACCGCTCCGATATGATCGGTCAGCACGCAGAGCCTAAGCCACGTTTCCTTGTGCATCTGCCCATCCTCGGGCGAATATTTTTCTTCGTTGTAGACATTAGCGTAAGCGGGGAAACTCTGCTTTTCCCCTTCTCCCATATAAAGAGGCAGCATGAAGTTCAGCGAACGGTGCGTATTGCCCTTGCCATCCGTTTGAAACAGACTGCCTCCCTCCATCGACCGTTTCATCGAAGCGGCAAACTCCGCGACGTCCTTGCCCGCTCGCTTGAGTTGCTGCGCTTTCATATCCTTCACCGCCGTCATGTCGCACAACTGCATAAACGCCCAAAGACGCGGCAAATCGCCTAGATTCTTCTGCACAGCGGCTTGATTGACGGCGGCTGGAATATTGTTCTGACTGAGACGCAGGAGAAGCTGCAGCTGCTTCGCGTCCTTGTCCGGCAAGAGCTTTTGTCCGTTGTTGACAAAATCACGCAGCAAGGCAGCGTCTTTCTCTGTAAGCGGCATGTTCTTCAACATGAACGTCGCCGTGTCTTTCAGGCTCTGCATGAGCTGCGGCGTGTTTTGCATCACGGGCGTCTGCCGCGCAGACGTCTTCGCCTCGCTCGATAGATTGGCGGAAGGATTCGTCGGATTTTGCCCTTGCTGCTGCGGCTTTTCCTGCGCTGCACTTTGCGAAGCTCCATCCTGTCTCGTCGGCTGCGGATTCGCGCTCTGCGGCTCTTGGCGCGGTACTGCCGTTTCGGACGACCTGCCGTTCTGCAAAGCGCCGCGCAGCGCTTGTTCACTCGGCTGCCCCTTGCTTTCGGCGGCAGTTCCCTGCCCCGCAGACTTTTGCGGCTGCACTTCACTCTGCCCTTGCTGTGCATTCGTCTGCGTCTTGCCTTCCGGTACGCGATTGCCCGCTGCATCTTGGGGCGCTGTTTCTGCCGCACCGTCCTCCGTGCTCAGCAACGTCCCTGCCTGCGCCCCCTTAGCGTCTTGCTGCACGGCATTTTCAGCTTTTGCAGGCTGCGGCAGCACCGCCTCTTTTCCCTGCGGCGCCGCTTCCCCCTCCGCTGTCCCTTGTGCGGCAGGCGCCCGCTCTTCCATAGGCTTCAGCGTTTGCTCTGCGGACTGCTGCTGCGCCGCCTTTGCACCGCCGTCGGCATCGGCGCCGCCCTCGGGTGAGGTCTGCGCCTGCATGGTCAAAGCGGCACTCTCCTCACCGGGACGCGGCAGAAAATACTGCACGAGCGACCTTAGAAAATCAAGGGATCCCGCTTCATTCGTCGATTGCCCGCCCTGCGGCTGCTGCTGCGCCAAAAGCGCCAACGCCTGCTGCAGCGCAACAGGCAAATCATCCAAAGTCTTGGCGTCGAGCAACTGAAACGACAGCTTATTGAGCAATGCCGGTTCCAACGAACCGCCGCCCTCCTGCGCCGTCAAAAGCGACTTCAAATTCTGCAGCAAAGTCTGCATACTCTCACTGAAATCGCCAACCTGCACACCTTTTTCCGCCAATGCGCCCAACTGTGTGAGCATACGCGACAATGTACCCAACTGCTCCAAAGAGAAGCGCTGACTTTCCGTCGTACTTCCCAGCCCCTCTTCCAAGGTCGCATGTAAAGAAAACGCACTCTCCATAACATTGCGGATCACCTTTTGCAGCTGATCCGGCAAAACCTCAACAGAGTCCTCCTGCCCTTGCGAGATTCTTCCAAGAATCGACGACAAATCCGCGATGGAGTTTCGTATCGAAACATTGGTTTCCTTTGCAAAAGGCGAGGACGAAGCCCCGTCCCCGCGTCGTATTACGGCATCTGTCGATCCCGTCGTCTGAGGCCGCTGTACGCGCTGCAAAGATCCTGCAGCATTGGCGGCATTTGCTTCCATTGCCATGAAACGAATCCTCCGTGCAAACTACACGCACAAACGTCCACTTCGTAGACATTGTGCCCCGCCCTTACAGAAACCTTGCCAATCCGTCTGCGCCTTCGGCTTGACTTCTTGGGGTTTCATGTAAATTAAATCTACGTCGCCATCGAACGAATCGGCTCAAACGTCCGTCGATGGATAGGGCAAGGACCATACTTTCGCAAAGCATCCAAATGCTCCGCCGTGCCGTACCCCTTATGCTTCCCGAAGCCATACTGCGGGTATTCCTCATCGTATGCCAACATCAAGCGATCCCGAGCAACCTTCGCTACAATCGACGCCGCCGCGATCGACGCAGACTTCGCGTCACCGTGAACCAGTGAAAGAGACGGCATAGAAAGCTGCAACGGTACGGCATCAATCAATACCCGCTGCGGCTGCGGCTTTAATGCGGCAACAGCCTCACACATGCCCTGCTTCGTCGCCTGGTAAATATTTTTTTCGTCAATGATCTTCTCGGAGATGCTCACGATCTCCACAGCAACGGCGCTCTCCAAGATGGCAGAAAAAAGCTGCTCACGCGCGCTCGCAGACAACTTCTTTGAATCATTCAAATGCGGCAAAAAAAGCCCCACCGGTAAAATAGCCGCCGCAGCCACGACAGGTCCAGCCAAGGGACCGCGTCCGGCTTCATCGACGCCTGCTACGAGCGTACAGCCCTTTTCCCGCGCCAAAAACTCATAACGATACAAAGCTTCCACACGAGCACGTTCCTGCGCTTCCCGCTCCCATCGACGCACCAATTTCTGCACCCCTGCGCGAGTATCCGACCGACATTGCTCTTGCAGCTTTGCCGACCATCGCCCTGCCGCATAAAGGCGCTCCAATTCTTTTATCGTCATTTCTTCCCCATCCATTAACCGCCATACGCCTCATTCGGCACATCCAAAGGCGGCGCATCCAAACTGATCTTGCCAAACTTCCCCATGCGAAACTCCGACAGAAGAATATGCTGCACCTTCTCCAAATCAATGCGTCCGCCCTTCAACAGACAACCGCGCTTGCGCCCGATCATCTCCATAAGCTCCTCAGCCGCCTCCGGCAGCGCATCCTTGCACTTGAAGCGCTCCTGCAAACGCTCCGGATGATCGCGCCGCAGCGCCATAAGCAAAAGGTGCGCTACATTTTCCATATCATAAATTTCATCGTTGACCGCACCCGTAAACGCCAGCTTCAATCCGACCTCTCGATCCTCAAACTTCGGCCAAAGAATGCCCGGCGTATCGAGGAGATCGACATCCGCGCCAATGCGGATCCACTGCTTGGCACGCGTGACGCCCGGCTTGTCCGCCGTCTTTGCCTTCGCTGCACCCGCCAGACGATTGATCAACGATGACTTCCCCACGTTCGGTATGCCAAGAATCATCACTCGCGCCTTGCGTGCCGCCACGCCTTTTGCCACCAGCCGCTCCGTCCGATACCGCGCCGCTTTCTCGATGAGCGCCAAAAGTTCCCGCGTCCCCTTTCCTGTCACCGAATCGAGTGCCACCGCCGGAAGTTCATGCGCACAAAAATAATCCAGCCAGCGCTTCGTCATCTTCTCATCTGCCAAATCCCTCTTATTGAGCGCCACGATGCGCGGCTTATCCGCCACAATCTCACGCAGCATGGGATTTGCGCTCGCCGCCGGAATCCGTGCATCCAGAAGCTCGACGACGACATCAACGAGCTTCAGATTCGCCTCCACCAACTCCCGCGCCTTCTTCATGTGACCCGGATACCATTGGATGATAGGCAGGTCGTTTTTCCTGTCATTTTCCATCATGATGTATATTCCTCTCAGACCTTGATTTTGCCAAATCC
>NZ_JBQNBV010000023.1:0-19740 GCF_052169755.1 Selenomonas sp.
ACGAAATCCGCGTGCGATGTCCCGGTGCGTCTTCCTGCTTGCCAGATATTCGCTGAAAGAGAAGGGGTAGATGACGAACTCCACATAGCGTCCGCCCAGATAAGTCGCAAGTTCTCCCGAAAGGAGTTTCGCATTGGAGCCTGTGATATAGATGTCGCAGGAGAAATCGACTTGGCAGGAATTGACGCAGCGCTCCCAATCGCGGACTTCTTGAATCTCATCGAAAAAGAGATACGCCTTCTCGGGAATCTTCGAAATCCTTGCAGCGATTTCCTCGTAAAGCGCCGCAGCTGTGCTATACTTCGCATTTGCCATCGATTCAAAGTTGAAGGAAACGATCTGTTCTTTCGCTGCGCCCCGCATGAGCAGCTCCTCTTGAATGAGCTGCAGCATGACCGACTTGCCCGAGCGACGAAAGCCTGTGAGCACCTTGATGACCTCTTTGTCAATAAAGGGGCGTATCCTTCGCATATAGTTCTCGCGCTGAATCATGACATCACCTCGTATCCATCCTTATACTTTCTGTGATAATATCATCATAATACTTCTATAACCGACAATCAATAGGAATTTATAAAATCTGTCGACCATAATCGACAGATTTTATAAATAGCGATATTCTGTTCGTTATAGATGAACAAAAAGCGACGCCCCATGCCAAGAGATAATCCCGGCGCGTCAAGCCTCTCAAAAAGGAGCGAAAATGCCGGATACGTTTCATAAGAAGACGCCCTCCGCTTTTTCACCGCCTCACTGCTTTTCCGCTTCTTCTGCGCGGCGGCCGATGACGCTGTGGGCGCGGCTGTAGCCGAAGTAGACGCAAAGACCGAAGAGGATCCAGAAGCCGAAGCGATGCCATGTCGCGAGCGGCAGGTTCGCCATGAGGTAGCCGCAGGAGAGGACGGCGAGCGGCGCGATGATCCAGACGGCAGGACATTTGAAGTTGCGCTTGAGGTTCGGTTCGGTCTTTCGGAGTACCATGACGCCGATGGAGGCGATGAGGAAGGCGGAGAGCGTGCCGATGTTCGCCATCTCGGCGATCATGCCGATGGGGAAGACGCCCGCGATGACGGAGACGAAGATCGCACCGAGGATCGTCACGCGATACGGCGTGTGAAAGCGGCGGTGAATTTTGCAGACGTTTGCGGGCACCATGCCGTCACGGCTCATGGCGAAGAAGATGCGCGACTGACCGTAAAGGAGGACGAGCAGTACCGTCGTGATGCCGCAGATCGCGCCGACGGCGACGATGGCGGAGCCGACGTTGTAGCCGATGTGGCGCAGCGCGAAGGCGACGGGCTCCGCTGTGTCGAGCATCGAATACGGTACGACGCCCGTGAGGACGGCGGCGACGACGGCATAGAGCAGCGTGCAGATGAAGAGCGAGCCGATGATGCCGACGGGAAGATCCCTTGCGGCGTTGCGGCACTCTTCCGCCGTCGTTGCGACGGCGTCGAAGCCGATGTAGGCGAAGAATACGATCGCCGCGCCCGAGACGACGCCGCTGTAGCCAAACGGCAGGAATGGCTCCCAGTTCGCCGCATCGACGTGGGGCGCGGCGAGTGCGAGGAAGAGGAAGATCGCGCCGAGTTTGACAAAGACGAGGATGCGGTTGAGTTTGACGCTTTCCTTTGTGCCGCGCACGAGGAGAAACGACAAAAAGAGCGTGATGAGGACGGCGGGCAGATTGAATACGCCGCCTTCCTCCGGCGAGACGACGAGCGCATGGGGAAGATGAAGCCCCGCCGAGGCGAAGAGGCCGACGACGTAGCCCGACCAGCCGACGGCGACAGCGCTCGACGTCACGGTGTATTCTAAGATGAGGTTCCAGCCGACGATGAAGGCGATGAACTCGCCCAAGGAGGCATAGGCGTAGGTGTAGGCGCTGCCCGACGCCGGCACGATGGAGGCGAATTCCGCATAGGCGAGACCCGCAAGCGCGCATGTAAGCCCCGAGAGGATGAACGACAGCGGTACGGCAGGCCCTGCGTATTTGGCGGCGGCGACGCCCGTGAGCACGAAGATGCCCGTGCCGATGACGGCGCCGATGCCGAGCATCAAAAGATCGACGGCGGCGAGGTTCTTGAGCATTCCTGAAGCTGCCGCCGCCGCTTGCAGTTCGTCGATGCTTTTCCTGCGAAAGAGATCCATACGTTGTTCATCCTTTACAAAAAGATTCGGCAGGCGCAGCATATCGCTGCAGGCACCGAGAGATATACCGCTAAAACTTCATCAGACCGCCGGGGATGTCGAGTGTGGCGAAGTAGTCGTCCAAGGTTTCGGCGCGGCGGATGAGTTCTATGCTGCCGTCTTCTCGAAGGAGCAGCTCGGCGCTTCTGAGTTTGCCGTTGTAGTTGAAGCCCATAGCGTGGCCGTGCGCTCCCGTGTCGTGGATGACGATGCGGTCGCCGATCTCGATCTTGGGCAGTTTGCGGTCGATGGCGAATTTGTCGTTGTTCTCGCAGAGCGAGCCTGTGACATCGTAGATATGGTCGCAGAAAGCGTCCTCTTTGCCGACGACGGTGATGTGGTGGTAGGCGCCGTAGAGCGCGGGGCGCATGAGGTCAGCCATGCAGGCGTCGAGCCCGATGTAGTCTTTGTACGTCTTTTTCTCGTGCAGCGCCGTCGCGACGAGCCAGCCGTAAGGCCCGGTGATGTAGCGGCCGGATTCTGCCTTGATGGCAAGGCCGGAGAGTCCTGCCGGCTCGATGATCTTTTTGTAGAGCGCTTCGATGCCGCTTGCGACGTGCTCGACGTCGATGGCGGTTTCTTCGAGGCGGTAGGGGATGCCGAAGCCGCCGCCGAGGTTGACAAATTCGAGTGAGATGCCGAGACGCTTTTTGATCTCGACAGCGAGGTTGAACATGAGTTCTGCGGTGAAGAGGAAAGCTTCGTTTCGAAGCTCGTTCGAGATGACCATAGTGTGCAGACCGAAGCGCTTCACGCCTTTTTCCTGCGCGATTTTATAGGCGTCGAAGATCTGGTGGTGCGTAAGCCCGTACTTCGCTTCGGTCGGTTTGCCGATGATGTCGTTGCCTTCGATGAGCGAACCGGGATTGTAGCGGAAGGAGAGGCAGTCGGGGAGGCCTACATGCTTTTCGAGATAGTCGATGTGACTGATGTCGTCGAGGTTGATGATGGCGCCGAGTTCACGCGCCTTTTGGAATTCCTCGGCGGGCGTGTCGTTCGAGGTCAGCATGATCGCTTCGCCTTTGATGCCGGCGGCTTCGGAGAGGATGAGTTCGGCGATGGAGCTGCAGTCCGTGCCCGCGCCTTCTTCGGAGAGGAGCTGCAGGAGACGCGGATTCGGCGTCGCCTTGACGGCGAAGTGCTCGGTGAAGTGCGGCGCCCAGGAGAACGCGCGCTTGAAGCGGCGGAAGTTTTCGCGGATGGCTCTTTCGTCGTAGATGTGAAAGGGCGTTGGATATTGCCGGATGATTTCCTCAAGCCGCGCGGGGCTTACGGGGAAAGTTTTTTCTGTCATAAAGACGCCTCCTACAGGATAAAAAGCCGCCCGAAGGCGGCGACCATGTTTCTGCCATTATAACAATGCAGCACCATGCTGTCAATGAAGCCGTTCGTGTGGTATAATAGAAGAAAATCTTTGATTTACATGAGAGAAACGCTTGGGCGAGGAAGGGGGGTGGTCGCTTGCGGCTTTATATCGCGGAGAAGCCGAGCATGGGGCGCGAGATCGCCAAGTGTCTCAAAGGGCCGCTGCGTTCGCACGACGGCTGGCTGGAAACGGCGGATGGCGCTGTGACGTGGGGATTTGGACATATTCTGCGGCAGAAGGAGCCGGAGGAGTACAGTGAGAAGTATAAATTCTGGCGCGTGGAGGATCTGCCGATCGTACCCGCCGAGTGGCAGCTCGTCGTCGCGTCGTCTGCGGCGCGGCAGTTTCGCATTGTCAAGGATCTCATCGCGCGCGCCGATGAGATTGTCCATGCGGGCGACCCCGACCGCGAGGGGCAGCTTTTGATCGACGAGGTGCTCGACTTCGTCGGCAATCAAAAGCCGGTCAAGCGCATTCTCCTCAACGCGCTCGATGAAAAGAGCATTCGTGAAGCGAACGCGAATTTGCGCGAAAACAGTGATTTCTACGCGCTCAAGCAGTCGGCGCTGGCACGCGCCCGCGCCGACTGGCTGATCGGCATGAATCTTTCGCGCGCCTATACGCTGGCGGCGCGCCGCGCGGGGCACAAGAGGCTCGTCCTGCCCGTGGGGCGCGTCAAGACGCCGACCTTGGCGCTCGTCGTGCGGCGTGAGCGCGAGATCGAAGGCTTCAAGCCCGTGGATTATTTCGAGCTTCGCGGGAAGTTCTGCCATGCGGACGGCGAGTTTTCTGCCGTATGGAAGCCGCGCGAGGAAGAGGCGGGGCTTGACCGCGAGGGCAGGCTTGTCGATGCGGCGGCGGCGAAAGCGCGGCTCCTTGGCTTTGCCGAGCCGCCGACAAAAGGGCGCGTGACGGACGTGCGCCGCACGAAAAAGACGGAGGGGCAGCGGCTGCCTTTTTCCCTTTCGTCTTTGCAGGTGCTTTCCGGCAGAAAGTACGGCTATGAGCCGCAGCTCGTGCTCGATACGGCGCAGAAGCTCTACGAGAAGAAGCTCACGACGTATCCGCGCTCGGACTCGGAGTATCTGCCGCTGAATCAGCGAAAGGATGCGCCGGCGATCCTCACCCATTTGCGCGATGGCGACGATGCGGCTCTGTCGCATTGGGCGGGCGGCGCGGACGCGAAGATCAAGAGCCGCGCGTGGAACGACAAGAAGGTGACGGCGCATCATGCGATCATTCCGACGACGGTGCGTGCGCGGCTCGGGACGCTCACGGAGACGGAGCAAAACATCTACCGCTTGATCGCGCAGGCGTTCATCGCGCAGTTTTACCCTGAGCATATTTACGAGCAGACACGCGCGACGCTCGACTATCACGGCGAGGTGTTCACCGCTAATGGACGGCGTGAACTTCAGGCAGGCTGGCGTGCGCTCTATCGCGCGGCGAAGAAGGGGGCGGGTGAAGAGGCGGAGGATGGTGCGCCGGATGGTGAAGAGGAGGGGGGCGGCGTTTTGCCGCCTTTGAAGAAGGACGACCTCGTGACGTATGCGGGCGGTGCGCTCAAGAAGCGCGAGACGAAGCCGCCGCCGCGCTTTACGCCTGCGACGCTTTTGCAGGGCATGAAGGAGATTCATAAGTATGTGCTTGATCCCGAGGCGAAGAAACGCTTGAAGGACGTCTACGGCATCGGTACGGAAGCGACGCGGGCGGCGATCATCGACGATCTCATCAAGCGCCGCTTCCTCACGGCGAAGGGCAAGAAGAAGCTGCTTTATCCGACCGATGCGGCGTATCTTCTCATCGACGCCTTGCCTGACGATCTCGTTTATCCCGACGCTACGGCGCTCTGGGAGGACAAGCTGCATTCGATGGCGGACGGCGCGGGTACGCTCGAAGAGTTTCTGGCGGCGCAGGTCGCCTTTACGCGCCGCCTTGTAGCGAAGGCGCTCGATGCGAAGATCGAGCGCGAGGGCGAGCATCCGTGCCCGCGCTGCAAAAATGGCGTGCTCATCAAACGAAGCGGCAAGAACGGCGACTTCTGGGGCTGCTCGAACTATCCGCGCTGTCGCATGAGCTGCGATGACAAGGACGGCAAGCCTAAGCTCAATACGCGCATAGGAGGAGCGGCTGCGCCAAAGAGCGCTTCTTCGCCGCGCGATGCAGCGCCGCGAGCGAACCGCACCGCCGCACGCCCTGCCTCGGGATTTGGCGCACCGGTGCTTTCTGAGGCGGAGATGGCGGCGTTTCTCGCCGAGTATGCGCCGCTGCCGTCCGCGCAGCAGATTATGAATTCCGTTCCAAAAAACAACGAAGCGGCAGGAAAATAAAAACTTGCCGTAGAATATATTAAAGACAGATATACCGAAAGGTATGGGTTTCGCGTTTTTCTGGGGGAGTGTTCTTGGAAGATCCTTTTTTGCTTGGGTTCAAGCTGTTTGTCGTAGTTTTGCTCGTACTCGGCAATGCGTTCTTCGTCGCGGCGGAGTTTTCTATCGTCAAGATGCGCAGTTCGCGTCTCGATGTGCTCATCGCCGAGGGGAATCGCCGCGCGTCCTATGCGAAGGAGCTGGTCAATCGGCTCGATGTGGCGCTTTCCGTCACGCAGCTCGGCATCACGATCGTTTCCTTGGGTCTTGGCTGGCTTGGCGAGCCTGTCGTCGCCTCGCTCCTGCACCCTGCCTTTTCTTGGCTGGGCGTGCCGGAGAGCGCAGTTGCGACCGTTTCTTTTGCGCTGGCGTTCTTTCTCATTACGTCGCTGCACATCGTGGGGGGCGAGCTGATTCCGAAGAACGTCGCGATCCGCAAGGTGGAGAGCGTCGCGCTTTCGGTCGCCTTGCCGCTTCTCGTCTTTCAGCGCGTCATGTATCCTTTTGTCTGGCTGCTGAACCACGTCGCGAATTGGGCGGAAGAGCGCATGGGCTTTTCCGTCGTGACGAAGGGCGAAGATGTGGCGCATACGGAAGAAGAGATTCGCGTTCTCATGGAGGAGAGTCATCGGCAGGGGTTCATTGACAAGACGGAGTTGGAGTTCGTTGACAATGTTTTTGATTTCGCCGACCTTTCTGTGCGCGAAATCATGATTCCGCGCACGGATATGATTTGCCTCGACCTTGAGGATTCCATCGAAGAGAGCATTCATACGGCGATGGCGGAAAGGCTCACGCGGTATCCGATCTGCGATGGAGACAAGGACAATATCATCGGTTTTTTGCATATCAAGGACTTTTTAGAGACGCTCTACCGAAAGGAAGAGCCGGATCTTCGGAAGCTTGCACGCCGCGCGCTCGTCGTTCCTGAGGCGATGGCGGTCAGCCGCCTGCTGCAGACGATGCAGAAGGAGCGTTCGCAGCTCGCCATCGTCGTCGATGAGTACGGCGGCACGGCGGGGATGGTCACGATCGAGGACGTCGTCGAGGAGATCGTCGGCGATATCCAAGATGAATTTGATACGGATCGCCCTCTGGTGGAAAAGAAGGGCGCGCGCCTTTACTCCGTTGACGCCAAGATGCTGTTGGAGGAACTGGAGGACGTCTTGGAAGTCGCTATTGACGAAGAGGACATCGACAGCGTGGGCGGCTGGCTCTCCGCGCACGTTGAGAACCCGCCGCGCATCGGACAGAAGGCGACGTTTGCCGATGCACAGTTTTTCGTCGAGGAGACGGAGGGCGTGCGCATCACGCGCGTCCTCTGCCGCCTCGGACGCGAACCGCAGAAGGAGCATGATGAGATCGTCGATCTCACGCAGCCGCGCAAAGCGGACGGCGCAAAACATATAGGCGCACGCCGCAAGGAAGGGAAGGGCGTGCGGGGAATTCGCTGAGAGGACAACTTTCGCAAGGGGGAATAGCGGCTGGCTGGAGCGGCGCTCTGGCTGAGCAGCCATATCTAGGGAAAGAATGGTGAGGACATGGCATCGAATTTTGATTTTTTGTTAGCGCAAAAGAATTATAAAGCCATCGCAAAGACGGCGATGGAGGCGGAGCAGAGTCTCAAGACGTCATATCCGAAGAGTACGGTCTTGGCGGCGCGCGCCTTGAAACTGGCAGTGCGCTGGATGTTCACGCATGATGCGGATCTGGCGCTGCCGTACCATGAGGCGATCGCGCGTCTCATTCATGAGCCGACACTCAAAAAGCTGCGCCCCGAGGGGATGGACGCCATCGTGCATTACATCCTGCACTTGGGCAATATCGTCGCCTACCGCAGCGTAGATGTCCCGCGTGAAGCCGCCGTGCTCTCTCTGCGTGCGCTGCATTGCTCGCTCACATGGCTGGCGGCGTGTTATGCAGAGGATTTCTCCCCGCGCCCCTTTGACGAAACGCTCTTGTCTGCGGAAGGCAGGGAAAAGGTCAAGGATCCGCTGAAACTTCGTGCGCTTTACAAGGAACCGTTCGAGGGCGGCGCTCTCTTGCCGCGGCGTAAGAAGAACCGCGAGACGGCGGAGCGTCTTGCAAAGCTTCGCCAAAAGAATAACAACGGTGAAGTTGTCAGCGTACCGCCGGATCTCGTCGCTGAGTGCCGCGGCCGCTATCTGCTGGTCGATGGTGCGCAGGCAGGCTGGACGTTGGATGAGGACTGCTTCATGAACTGTGCGATCGAAGGCGCGGGGAAGAAAGCGCCGCCGGTCGATTTCCTCTTCACCGATGCAGAGAAGAAGCCGCTTGCCGTCATGGCGGTCAAGACGGCGCAGTCTTTGGAAGAAGGCGTGGCGCAGGTGAAGGAATGGGCGGCGCTGATCGAGAAAAAATATGCCGAGCGCCCGTACCTCTTTCTCCTGCATGAAGGGAAGTATTGGTTCTTGGATGAGCGGCGCGACGCCCTGCGCCGCATCTCCGGCTGTTTTTCGCGCATCGACTTGGAGCGGCGCATGGGATTTCGTCGTCTCTATGATCCCGAGAGCCATCCGGATCTCTCAAGCGGCATCGTGAACCGCCCCTATCAAAGGGAAGCCGTCTGGCATATATGCGAGGACGTGCATAAAGGCGTGCGCCGTCTCCTCGTCTCCACGCCGCCGGGCACGGGCAAGACGCGCATGGCAGCGGGCGCCATCGAGGCGCTGTTTCAGCAGAAAGCGATCGGCAAGGTGCTCTACCTCGCCGACCGCGAAGAGCTTGTGCATCAGGCATACGATCAATTCGCCATGATTCTGCCGGACATGAAGAGCGTCGATCTTCTCGGCGATGTGCGTGAAGAAGAGCAGGCGGACATCGTCTTTGCGACGGCGACCGCCATGATGGATGCGGTGAACGAGAATCGTACGGAGGACGGTGTGCGCCTTTACGATCCCGCACACTTCGATCTCGTCGTCATCGACGAGTCGCATCCGAGCGTCTACGATGATCATCTCGTACTCCTGCGCTACTTTGACGCCATCCTTTTGGGCTTTTCTTCCGTCGCGCCGTCGGCGCCCGGGGAGGCGGACGTCTATCGCTTCTACGACCTTGCGCCGGGCAAGCCGACGTTCGCCTACAGCATCGAGGAAGCGCGGCGGGACGGCTGGCTGGTTGATTTCACGCTGCGCGACGAAGCGCCGGATGCACTCATGGATTCGCACCTTCGCTACGCCGAACTTACGGATGAGCAGCGCACAATCGCTGAGATGGAGTATTCCGATACGGGGGCGATCACCAGCAAGGATTTCGATCTGCCAGCCGTGAACAACTGGCTGTTCAGCGAGGAGAAGATCCAGGCGATGCTCGAAAATCTCTTGGAGCATGGTTTCAAAGCGAAGGACGGCAAGCTTGGCAAGACGATCATCTTCGCGAAGAACAGCTTACAGGCGAAAGCCATCGCTTTCATATTCCAGAGGCTGCATCCCGAGTATGGCGCAGACTTCATTCGTGCGCTCGATGCGCGTACGCCCGATCTGGCGGCGGCGGTTCATGCGTTTTCAGCGCAGGAAGAGCAGCCGACCATCGCCGTATCCGTGGATGTTTTGGATACGGGCTTCGATATGCCGCCGGTCGTCAATCTCGTCTTTTTCCGCAAGGTTCATTCCCTGAGCAAGTTCAGTCAGATGCTTGGCAGAGGTATGCGCTTCTGCGAGAATCTGGGCGGCGAGGGCAAGGACAAGGAAAAATTCCTCGTGATTGACTATTGCAGGAATTTTACATTCTTCGATATGGAGCAGTAAGGAGAAGACGCTATGAAATTCAAGTTTTTGCACAACAACATCAACGTGCGCGATCTGGAGCGTTCGCTTGCTTTCTACGAGAAAGCGCTGGGGCTGAAGGAAGTGCGCCGAAAGGAGCTGCCGGATTTCACGCTCGTCTACCTGGGCGACGGCGGCACGACGCCGCACGAGCTTGAATTGACGCATCTCAAGGGGCGCGAGGAGCCGTACAACCTTGGCGACAACGAATTTCACCTCGCCTTTGGCGTCGACGACTTCGATGCGGCGCACAAACTGCACGAGGAGATGGGGTGCATCTGCTACGAAAATGCGGCGATGGGTATTTATTTCATCAGCGACCCCGACGGCTATTGGCTTGAAGTTCTGCCGAAGTGGTGATGACGGGAGTTTCATCGGATGGACGCTATGGGGAAAGGGAAAATAAAGTATGACGAAGAAAGCTGCGAGGAGCAGGAGAAAAAATGACAGGGAAGCGAGAGCGGCGCGGTGGGCATAAGCCCCTGCGCCGCTTTTTCTATATATAGAATTTATATGTCGATAAGTTTTTAGAGCGCAGGAAGAATGACAGCCGTTGCTAGGAGCGGCTGCATCTGCCTCGCCTCGGCAAAGGCGGGGAGCATCCCCGCACCCAGAAGGGAGTAAGACCATGAGCAGCAAAACACGCATTGTCGTCGTCGGCGCAGGCTTTGGCGGAGTGAAGGTCGTCCGCGAGCTTGCCAAGGATAAGAGTCTTGACATCACGATCATCGACCGCCGCAATTTTCACCTTTTCCAGCCGCTTCTCTATCAGCTTGCCACGTCGCTTCTCTCGACCGACGAGATCGCCTATCCCATCCGCGCCTTTTTCCGGCATAATAAGAACGTCGATCTCTTCATGGCGAAGCTGCGCGGACTTGACAAGGAGCGCAAGGTCGTCATTACGAATCACGGGGAAGTGCCCTACGATTATTTGGTCCTCGCGGCGGGTGCGACGACAAACTTTTTCGGCATGGAGAGCGTCGAGGAACACTCCTTCCCGATGAAAACCTTGCAGGAGGCGCTGCACATCCGCAACCATGTCATTCACATGTTCGAGCGCGCCAACAAGATAGAGCGTAACGAGGAGGAGCGCCGCCGCATGTTGAGCTTCGTCGTTGTCGGCGGCGGGCCGACGGGCGTCGAGCTTGCCGGCTCTTTGGCGGAAGTCATCAACCTCATCATGAAGGACGAGTATCACAACCTCTCGCCCGATGAGATCAGCGTCAAGCTCGTCGAAGCGACGGGAGGGCTTCTGCCCATGATGCCGCCCGACTTGCAGCAGGAAACGGTGCGTGTCTTGGAGAATAAAGGCATAGACGTCATGCTCAACACGCAGGTCGCGGGCTGCGACAAGAACAGCCTGACATTGAAGGACGGGCGGGTCATTCCGACGAATACGGTGATTTGGGCGGCGGGGGTCAAGGCTGTGCCGATCATCGGCAAGCTCGGCTTCGCGTGTGACCGCGCGGGACGCATCATCGTCAACGAGAAGCTGCAAGTGGAAGGCGAGCGCGATATCTTCGCCATCGGCGACTGCGCTTCCTTCTGCCACGGCACGGAGCGTCCCCTGCCGACGGTCGCGCCCGTTGCGACGCAGGGAGGCGCCGTCGCTGCACGCAATATCAAACGCTTGTTGGCAGGCGATGAGAATCTCGAAACATTCCATTATAAGGATCAAGGAGCGATGGCGACGATTGGCAGGACGGAAGCCGTCGTCAATATGAACGGCACGAAGATGAAGGGTTTCATCGCATGGGTCGTCTGGATGTTCGTTCACTTGCTGCGGCTTTCGGGTGCGCATACGAACATCACGGTGCTTTTGAAGTGGACGTGGAACCTCTTGTCGGGTACGCGCCTCGGCCGCATCATCACGAATATGCAGTATGACGAATCGCGCCAGTTCCGCCCCATGCCGCTCGATCCGGAAGAGAAGGGTTGATCTTGCAGAAAAAAACGCATGGTTTTTGGAAAAAAAGCGCCGCCGCTTTGGTTTTTTGCCTTGCGGCGGCAGTATTTGCGCCGCAGGGAGCGCTGACCTTAGAAGCGTCTCCGGCAGGCGAAGCGCATACGGCGGCTCGCATGACCGTGACGAAGGATCGCACGGTCATACTTGAGCGCGATACGGCGCAGAAGGAAGCGGACGCTCCCGCAGAAGAGAAAGCGGGAGATGCGAATGAGCAACCGAAAGGTGCGGCAAAAGACGCTGAAAAGAAGTCTCTGTCCCAAGATACTGCACCGGGAGAAGCTGCAAAGGAGCCGATGGCGATGCGCGGGAATGTGAAAATGGCGGCGCGGCAGACGCCGAAGAAGCTGCGTCTTACGTGGAAGCCCGTCGCCGACGCTGTGCGCTACGAGATTGTCGTGGAAGAGGGCGTGGGCGAGAAGGCGAAAATCGTTTATCGCGATGCGCATATTTTCAATAATGGCGTGGAACTTTCGCTCGTCGGACGCAGCTGGCTCGATCAGAATCACTATTGGCGCGTGCGCGCGCTCGACTACGACGGCAACGGGCGCTCTGCGTTTACGCCTGCGGCTGCGCTTGAGCTGGGGGAGAAGGAGCCGGCAGCGCCCCTGCCGACAAGTGAGTTTGATCGGATGGACTATGTGCCGCTCTATCCGACGTATTCGTGGATTGCTGCGTTCGGTGCAAAAGAGTACGAAGTATCCGTGTGGAAGCGCGGCAAGAAGGAGCCGTCGCTTCTTCATATCCTTTATTCGACGGATCTCACCTGCTACGATACCTATGGCTTCACGACGCCCGGCAGCTACTACTGGAAGGTGCGCGCCCTCGATGCGTCGCGTCAGCCTATCGGCGCATGGTCGGAAAATGTGCCGTTTGAGGTCAAGACTCCCGTCGTCGTCGCCGCCCTCGGCGACAGCATCACGCACGGCGGCGGCGCCATCGTCAACGGGCCTGACCGCGTCTTGTACGACTGGGAATCGTATGCCGCGTTTCCAATCAAAAATCTCGGCTACTCGGGCGACACCGTAGAAGCGATGGAAGCGCGTTTTGAGCGCGATGTGCTGCCCTTTCGCCCGCGCATCCTCGTCATCATGGGCGGTGTGAACAACTATCGCGTGGGCGGCAAGGCGGCGGACGTCATCGCCGTGCTCGCGCGGATTCGCGACAAGTGTACGGCGCGCGGCATCACGCCTGTTTTCGCGACGACCACCTCGCTCAATCCGGCGAAGATCGCGAAGCTCCAGTATGCGCAGACGCCGCCCGCCGATTGGAGCGACGAGCAGGCGCTCATCAACCGTTGGATCCTGTCGCAGCCTTACTGTGTTGACGTCACGACGGTGCTTTCCGATGCGCACGGGCAGCTCGAAGATGACTACACGACCGACGGACTGCATCCCGACAGCGTGGCGAAGCGCTTCATCGGCGAGACGATCAGCAATTATCTGCGCGCGAGGTTTCCGCAGGTAGTCGAACCGATCCTGCGTGATCCGAGAGTGTAAGAAAGGGTTTCCGGCATAAGAGCCGCCCGCGTTGTCGCGCGGGCGGCTCTTATGCTGTCGGAATCTTGTGGACGGCAAAGTTTGCGGAATGTTGCTCCAAGCCTGCGATGCTTGATGCGTTGCCGCATCCGTACCGGCGCAGGAAAGAGGGTATCGGTGATGTTACCGGGTACATTTTCCAATCGCATTTCATGCAAGCCGAATATTGTGGCTTCGCCCGGCTTCCGGCAGGTTTTGTGCTTTTCAAATCGCCGATTTGCCCTGAACCGTGCCGCGATTCTCGAAAGCGGCTCTGCCTGCCGTGAGATCGGTCAGCGCCGCTTCTGTCGGGGCGAGCTGCTCTTCTTCCAACAGCAAAATGCACGTCGCTTGCTGCTCGTAGATCGTAGCATCCGTGCGAAGATTCTCCTGCCGCACGAAATTTTCGACGAGCGAGAGAAGCGTATAGTCGATCGTCACGGCGAGACGCGTAAGCTCCAGGCAGCGCACGAGGATGGCGGCTTCGAGTGCGAGGTGCGCGGCGTG
The DNA here is from genome assembly GCF_052169755.1 of Selenomonas sp. GTDB lineage: Bacteria > Bacillota > Negativicutes > Selenomonadales > Selenomonadaceae > Selenomonas. The sequence goes on from NZ_JBQNBV010000023.1 coordinate 13,698, forward strand.
CCCGTAGGCGCGGATGAGACCGCCCGCGCCGAGCTTGATGCCGCCGAAGTAGCGCGTGACGACGACGAGCGTATTGGTCAAGCCGCGCTTTTTAATCGCCTCAAGGATCGGATTGCCGGCTGTGCCGCCCGGCTCGCCGTCGTCATTCGACTTCTGCTTCTCGCCGCCTGCGCCTAGCACCCAGGCGCTCGGGTTGTGCCGCGCGTCGTAGTACTTCTTCTTGCAGGAGAGGAGGAACGCGCGGGCGTCCTCTTCCGTCGCTGCATGAACGGCTTCTGCGATGAAACGCGATCGTTGGATCTCGTATTCCGCCTTGCCGTCCGTTTCAATCGTCGTAAAATTTTTCATGATAGTTTCCTTATTTTATCGCGTATTTTCGTTGCGTACGTACGCCTTTCTACCATATATAGTAACATAGAATCCTTCGTGAAACGAGGGGAAAGTCCGCGGCAAATGCAAGCCGATTTTTTCAAAATATCCGCTTGGCATTTGTCGATTTTTAGTGTATATTGAGCGTAAGCTGTATTTGTGCAGGGGATTTTTCCAGGGGGGTTAGCTCCCTCTATAAGGAAGGTTGTGTTATCAAGGCCATGAATGGGACGCAGATGAATAGAGGGCTGAAAAACAGGCATGTGCAGATGATTTCGCTCGGCGGGGTCATCGGCAGCGGCTACTTTCTCGGCACGGGTTATGTGCTTGAAAAGGCGGGACCTGCGGCGATCTTTGCGTATCTTTTGGGCGGGATCATCGTGCTTTGCGTCATGCTCTCCTTGGCGGAGCTGGCGGTCGCGAAGCCTGTTTCGGGTTCTTTCGTCGCCTATGCGCGAGAGAATATTTCCTCGACGTGGGCGTGCGGCGTGGGTTGGGCGTACTGGCTCAACTGGATGGCGTATGTGCCGTCGGAGATGATTGCCGCAGGCATCATCATGAACAATTTCGTACCTGAAGTCAGCCAGCTCTGGTGGGCTGTGTTCTTCGGTCTTGTCGTGACCGTCCTGAATCTCTTCCGCGTGGATAAGTTCGGCGAGAGCGAGTTTTGGCTTTCGCTCGTGAAGATTCTCGCTCTTGTCGCGTTCAGCGCCGTGGCTCTCCTCATTTGCCTTGGGCTGTTCGGCGGCGAGGGTTTCATCGGTACGCGCATCCTCTTGGGAAGCGGCGGCTTTACGCCGAACGGCTGGTGGGCGATCGTCCTGACGATGGTCATTATTCTTGTGAACTTTCAGGGAACGGAGATTATCGGTCTTGCCGCCGGCGAGTGCAAGGAGCCGGAGAAGAGCATTCCGCTCGCCGTGCGCAATGTGACGTGGCGCATCATCGCCCTCTATATCGTTCCCATATCTCTTTTGATTTCGATTCTGCCGTGGGAGCAGGCGGGACTTTCGGAGAGCGTCTTTGCGGCTGCGCTCGCCGCGCATGGGCTTGATTCCTTGGCGGCTGCGCTCGCTTTCGTCGTGCTGACGGCGGCGGTGTCGTGTTCGAACTCGGGGCTTTATTCAAGCGCACGGGCGCTTTACTCGCTCGCACGCATGGATATGGCGCCGGCTTTTCTCGGGCAGATCAACGGCAAGGGCGTGCCGCGCAATTCGATCCTTGTATCGGTATGCGCGTGCTGGCTCGTCATTCTCCTTTATACGTGCAATCCCGATTCTGCCGTCTATACGTACCTTCTCGCTGTTTCCGGCTGCACGGGGGCTATCGCTTGGATCTCGATCTGTTGGAGCCAGTATCGCTTCCGCCGACATCTCATCGCGGCGGGGCTTGAGCATACGCTGCGCTACAAGACGCCGCTCTTTCCCTATGTGACGCTCTTTGGCATCTGGGCGCAGGTGGTCTGTCTCGTCGTGCTCGCCTTCACGCCGGACCTTCGTGAGGCGTTCTACTTGGGCGTGCCGATGCTCGTCGTGCCGATGCTCTGGTATCGTCTGCGCAGTGTGTATCGTGCGCGTGTGGCGGCGGCGAGAAATGGCTGAATCGTAATGCAGAAATTAACGCAAGAGGCGTGTGCTGCACCGCCCAACGCGAAGGCGTAAAGCCCGCCCATTCCTCTAAATAACGAGCAAGATTCAAACGCGCTTCATTTGAATGAGAATCTTGGTCGAAGGGGGGAATGGGCGGGCTTCTTGACGCTCGCTCCCAAAGGTTTCGCTTATGGGTGGGGCAGTATGCCTCGTCATTCGTCTTTTTCCGGTGGAATTGTGAGATTTTCCCGGAGTGCGCTGATCTCTTCGGCGAGAAAAAGTCCCGGGGGGGATTCGCGGATCATCGTATCTTCTAAGATGCGGCTCTGCTCGGCGGGGCTGCTCGTGAGGAGCTGCGCGGGGTCGGCGGCGTTTTTCGTGCGGCTGATCGCTTGCTGCTGCGCTTCGGCGTAGGCGAGCGTCTTTTGCCGCACGGCGGCGACGAGATCGTAGTTGATTCCCGTGAGCGCGAGCGGCGGGACGTGTGCATCGACGGCGCTCTGTGTGCGCTTGGCGTCCTTGGCGAGCTGCGTGAGCCGCACGTATGTCGTCTGGATGTCGATGGCGCCTTCCTTGAAGCTCTCAAGCGTATTGTGGTATTGCTGCCAGTTGTAGTCGAGCTGCGTGATGTTTTTTTTGTGCTCGTCGTACCATGCGCTGAAAATCTCCTGCTGTTGATGGATTTCGGCGCGTTCTTCCGGCGTCATCTTCGGTGGGGGCGGCGGCGGGAAACTCCAAAATGCCGCCGCGCCTGTAAGAAGGAGCGTAAGCGAAAAGATAGCCCAGATCTTGCGGCTGGGGATCCAGCGGTAGAGCAGCACGAGTGCAAGGAAAACGAGAGCGAGCAGGAGATATTTATAGGACGGCATGGGAAATCTTCCTTTCCATCAGGGCGGCGGCGAAAGAGGGAGAACTTTCTCTCATTGTAGCATACGGAAGCTCTTGCGTGAAGCGATGAAAGTCGTTATACTGAAAAGCAGTGCAGAACATGAGAAGGATTCCCATAGGAATGAGGTGGAGTATATGCTTACCATCCTTTTGCTTTTGACGGGGGATTTGCAGGAAGCGCGCATGATGCAGGCGTATTTGCACGAGAATTATCCGCAGGGGGATTGTGAGAAGATCTTCATGTATTGCGGGAATGATCCGGCGGTCTTGGCGTTTTTGGAAGGGGAAGGCGGCGGCACGCTGTTTGACGGCAGGAACGCAGGCATAGCGGCGTCCTGCAATGCGGCTCTTCGCCATGCGCACGGTGAAGATGTGCTGTTTTTGACAGCGCCTTATTTTCTCATGCCGCCGGCGATTCGCGCTATGCAGCGGGCGGCTGCCGCTTTTGACGGGGCGGCGCTGATTTTTCCCATGCTGCGAGAATCCGTGGGGGTGGGCAAGGAGCAGGAACTTCCCGCCGAACAGTGTGCGGATTATCAAGATGCGGCGGGGCTTCGCCGCTTTGCTGAAAGTTTGTCCGCAGAGCAGGGGACGTCGTTTGTTTTCGCATCGTTGGATTTTTGCTTTTTCGCGAAGCGCCAAGTTTTGCTGGAGCAGGGATGTTTTTCTGAAGAGTTTCAAAGCATACCGTTTCTCATGCTCGATCTTTGCCTGCGCTTTTGGAAAGACGGGCGCTTCTGTGTTGCCGCGCATGGGGCGTTTGCACATCGAAATGGCATAACGGCTGCCGACGATATGCGCGATGCGGAATTGTTTTTCCGCAAATATGGGATTTGGTATCCGTATTCTTTTATGCCGCGCACGGAACTTTTGCAGATGATGGATGTTCAAAAACCGGAGCTTTCCGTGCTTGAAGTCGGCTGTGCCTGCGGGGCGACGCTCCTTGCTGTTCGCAACAGGAATCCGAATGCGGAGCTTTGCGGTATTGAATTTGATGAGCAGGCGGCGGCGTTTGCGAGGCGTTTCGCTGTCGTCGAGGCGCTCGATGTGGAAACGCTGCATAAGCCTCTGTGGCATGAAAAGTTTGACTGCATCATCTTGGGCGATGTCATTGAGCATCTGCGCGATCCGTGGCGGGCGATGAAGAATCTCGCCGCCCTGTTGAAGCCGAACGGTCATGTCGTCGTCAGCATTCCAAACGTCATGCATGTGTCTGTATTTCGCATGATGTTTGCCGGCCGCTGGACGTATGAGGAAGAGGGGCTTCTTGACCGCACGCACCTGCGCTTTTTCACGCTCGCAGAGAGCTTGGCGCTCCTGCGCGGCGTCGGGCTTGAACCGCAGCAGATTGCTCGTGCGGATCTTTTGGACGGCGAGCGGGATCAGGCGCTTTTTGAACGGTTGACGGATTTTTTGACGCCGGATGTCGATCCGGTGGAGCTTCGTACGTATCAATGGCTGATATCGGCGCAGAAACAAGGATAGGGGGAGCGTTTGTGGAAGAAAAGAGCGTTTGGCGCATTTGCCGTGAGCTGGTTCGCGGCTATTGGGTTTCTGAGGAGAAGTGGAAGGCGCGCGGGCTGCTTGCCGTCGTCGTTACGCTGAATTTCATCACGGTCGGTATGCTCGTTTTGATCAACGATTGGTACAACGAGTTTTACAACGCTTTACAAGGCTACGAGTATGAGCTTTTTTGGCCGCTCGTCGGCAAGTTTGCTGTCCTCGCTTTTTTGCATATTGCCGTCGCTGTCTATGCCATCTATCTGCGGCAGATGCTGCAGATCAAGTGGCGTTCGTGGCTTACGGAGCGTTACCTCGCACGTTGGATGGAAAAACGCGCGTACTATAAGCTCGAAACGCTCGTCGAGGGCACGGACAATCCCGACCAGCGCATATCGGAGGATATCGACCAGTTCGTCGAGCTGACGCTTTCGCTTTCCGTAGGATTCTTGAAGCAGCTGACGACGCTTGTGGCGTTTGCCGTCGTGCTCTGGAATCTGTCGGGCGTTTTGACCGTTCCCATCGGCAGCTGGGAGTTTCATGTCTACGGCTATATGCTGTGGTTCTCGCTGATTTATTCTGTCGTGGGCACGGTCGGCGTACATCGCGTCGGACGAAAGCTCATCGGGCTGAATTTCGAGAAGCAGCGCTTTGAGGCGGATTTTCGCTTCAGCATGATGCGCGTGCGTGAAAACAGCGAGAGCATCGCTTTCTACGGCGGCGAGATGCAGGAAGTGCGCGGCTTTAAGGAGCGCTTCGCCCGCGTCATCGGCAACTTTCGCGAGTTTATGCGCCAGACGAAAATCTTGAATTTCTACATCAACGGCTATGCACAGCTTGCGATCATCGTGCCGCTCATCATGGCGGCGCCGCGCTACTTCGGCGGCGAGATGGCGCTGGGCGGTCTCATGCAGACGATCTCGGCGTTCGGCAGGGTGCAGGGCGCTTTGTCGTATTTCGTTGAGGCGTATGGCTCGATTGCTGCGTATGCGGCTGTCGTGCGCCGACTCAGCGGCTTCACGGCGCGTATCGAGGAAGTCGACGGCGCAGAGAGCGCCGTCACGTCTGCGCCGTCTGCGGGCGGCTTCTCGGTGCGGGATCTATCCGTCGCGCTGCCCGACGGCACGGATCTTTTGAAGGATTGCTCGCTTTCGCTTGCTGCCGGAGAATCTTTGCTCGTCACGGGGGCTTCGGGCGCGGGCAAGTCGACGCTTCTTCGTGCGCTTGCGGGGCTTTGGCCCTTTGCGCGAGGTTCGGCGGCATTTCCTGCGGACGAGAAGCGGCTCTTTCTCTCGCAGAAGCCATATCTGCCGCTCGGCTCTTTGCGCCGCGCCGTCTGCTATCCGCTGACGGCAGAGCCGCCGCGCGCTGAGATGGAGCGCGTGCTGCGTCTCTGCGGCATGGAGCAGTTCATCGCGCGCCTTGATGAGACGGCGGATTGGAGCCATATCTTGTCGCTCGGCGAGCAGCAGCGCATCGCTTTTGCACGCATCCTTCTCGTGCGCCCGGCGTGGGCGTTTCTCGATGAAGCGACGAGTGCGCTCGACGAGGCGCGGGAGAAGGAGCTTTATGCGATGCTGGCGCACGAGCTGCCTGCGATGGGCATTGTGAGCGTCGGACATCGCTCGACGCTCTTTTCACAGCACGAAAGAGAGCTGCATCTCGATGGCGCGGGCGGCTGGACGACGCGCACCATC
>NZ_JBQNBV010000024.1:0-19586 GCF_052169755.1 Selenomonas sp.
TCGATGTAGTTGTACACCGTTTTGGTGCAGACGATTACGGCAAATTCGCCGGTTCGTTTCGCTCTGCCACAAAGCGTAGAGCGGGCGATGCCGACTTTTTGGGCGATTCGTATTTTCGGCAGCCCCTCCTTCAAGAGCGCCTGTATTTCACCTCTTTGATAAGCGGTTAGATGCTTGAAGTTTCGCGTAGTTGTGGTACTCCTGCCTGTCCTTTTTATGTGTCCGATTTCATTTTACAATTAACATTTTACAATTAACCCATAAATATAGCAGAAGATATTTTGACAATACCCTTTGTCTTTTCCTGCATTCTTCTGCTATAATAATGGAGATTCTTTTGGAAGGAGGTAGCTCTTGGAGATTGTATATTTGTTGAACAGCGGTTTTGCTGTGCGGCTTTCGCGCACATTGCTTGTTTTTGATGATTACCTCGATCCTGCGCGGGCGGTGGAACGGCTTTTGGGTGAGGTGGATCGGGCGTATTTCTTTGTTTCTCATGCGCATTTCGATCATTTTGATGCGCATATCTTGGAGTATGCGCCTTCGGTTACGCGATATTTTATGGCGGAGGAGATTCGGCGGACGAAGCGCGGCAAGCGGTTTCCGGCGGAGAAGACGGTGTATCTTGCGAATTACAGCAGCCATGAGGAGGATGGCGTTCGCGTGGATACGTTTTCTTCGACGGATACGGGCACGTCGTTTTTGGTGGAGGTCGCAGGACGGCGGATTTTCCATGCCGGAGATTTCAACTGGTGGCATTGGAAAGGCGATACGGAAGAGAATAATAAGCTCGCACGAAACGGTTTTATGAAGCAGATGAAGAAGCTCGACGGTCTGTGCGCCGATGTGGCATTTTTTCCTGTGGATGGACGTTTGGAGGAGTTCGCCGATATCGGCGCGAAGGAGTTTTGTGCGCGCACGAAGATCAAGGCGCTCGTGACGATGCACAGCGTTGGCTATCCGGCATGGCAGCCGGCGGCGGATTTCTTCGAGGAAGGGTGCGCTGTGCCGCATTGGACGCCGACGGAGCCGGGGGAGATGCGCTGCTGGACGGTGGAAGGGGGATTCACACGATGAAGAAGGCTCTTGTTTTTTTACTGGCGGCATTCGTCCTTTTTACGACGGGATGCTCGGCGGCGGGTACGAATGACAAGAATAAAGGAGCGAAAAAGATGGCAAATCCGATTGCAGTTTTTGAGACGAATCATGGGACGTTCGAGGTGGAGCTTTTCGAGGATAAGGCGCCGATCACGGTGAAGAATTTCACGGATCTTGCGGAGAAGGGCTTTTATGACGGGCTGATTTTTCACCGCGTGATCGACGGTTTCATGATTCAGGGCGGCGATCCGAACGGCATGGGGACAGGTGGTCCCGGGTATACGATTCCCGATGAATTTCATAAGGATTTGAAGCATGACAGCGAGGGTGTTCTGTCGATGGCGAATGCAGGGCCGAATACGGGCGGTTCGCAGTTCTTCATCACGCTTGCAGCTACGCCGTGGCTCGACGGTCATCATTCGGTGTTTGGCAAGGTCGTCGAAGGCATGGATGTCGTGCGTGAGATCGGCAAGGTCGATACGGATTTTCAGGATAAGCCGCTTTCTAAGGTCGTCATGGAGAGGGTCACGATTCGTCGTGAGGAAAAAGAGTGAGGTGAAGGCGTTCACTTATATTCTCGTCTGTGCAGACGGCACGCTCTACACGGGCTGGACGAACGATCTGGAAAAGCGCCTTGCCGCGCACAATGCGGGCAAGGGGGCGAAGTATACGAGGAGCCGCCGTCCTGTGCGGCTCTTTTATTATGAGGAGTTTGAAGAGAAGGGGGAGGCGCAGCGCCGCGAGTGTGAGATCAAGCGCCTGCCGCGCGAAAAGAAGCTGGCGCTTGCGGCGTGTCTGCCGCAAGCGCCGGAGTGAAACGCTGCAAGGGATGCATCTGGAAATTTACCGCTGGAAATTTTGCGCCGCAGGTGGACGCGGTTCATTGACAAGGTGCGTTTTGCTACCTATAATGGTAGGATAATGACGGTGCTGAATGTATCGGTGCGTTCTTGCCCGTGAGCATGAGGTTCATGGTTGAAAAGAGGCGCCGGGAAAAGGGGAATCATTGATGGCAGAAAAGCGTGTAATGCTGACGGAAGAGGGCTATAGGAAGCTGCAGGAGAAGCTCGATTATTTGAAAAGTGTGCGCCGCATTGAGGTGTCGGAGCGTCTCAAGGCGGCGATTGCGCTCGGCGACCTCTCGGAAAATTCGGAGTACGACGATGCGAAAAATGAGCAGGCGTTCCTCGAAGGTGAGATCCTTGATCTTGAGGCGAAGATAAGAAACAGCGACATCATCAAGGGCGGCGCTTCTTCCGACATCGTGCAGATGGGCAGCACTGTCGTGATTAAGGATGTTGAGTTCGATGAGCAGGAGACGTATACGATTGTCGGCTCGGCGGAGGCGGATCCGACGGAATTCAAGATTTCAAACGAGTCGCCCGTCGGTGCGGCGATCATCGGTAAGAGGGTCGGTGATCGCGTCGACGTCCATGCGCCTGTCGGCGTTATTCAGTATGAGGTTGTAGAGATCAAGTGATATAGAGTTAGGAGAGGAAACATTGGCAGAGAAGAAGCAGGATGCAGTGCAGAAGGAAGAGTTGAATGACCTCATGCGCGTGCGCCGCGAGAAGATGGAGAAGTTCCGCGAGATGGACGTTGCGCCTTTCGGGCAGCGCTATGAGGTCACGTATCATGCGGATCGGGTGCTCGCTGACTTTGCCTCGCTCGGCGAGGAGGCGGAGGGCGATACGGAGGTCAGCATCGCCGGACGCTTGATGGCGATTCGCGGTCATGGCAAGGCAAGTTTTGCCGTGCTCATGGATCTTTCGGGTAAGATTCAGATTTATTTCAAGCTGGATGTCTTAGGCGAGGAGAAGTACAAGGAATTCAAACTTTTGGACATCGGCGATATCATCGGCGTCAAGGGAATCGTGTTCCGCACGCGCCGCGGCGAGCTTACGGTGCGTGTCGATGATTTCACGCTTCTTTCAAAGTCGCTGCGCCCGCTGCCTGAGAAGTTTCATGGTTTGAAGGATGTGGAGATGCGCTATCGCCAGCGCTATGTTGATCTCATCATGAATCCCGAGGTCAAGGATACGTTTATCGCACGTACGAAGATCATCCAGTCGATTCGCCGCTATCTTGATGCGCGCGATTTTCTTGAAGTGGAAACGCCTGTGATGTCTACGATTGCGGGCGGCGCGGCGGCGCGTCCTTTCGTGACGTACCACAACGCGCTTGATATGAAGCTCTATCTTCGCATTGCGACGGAGCTGAATCTCAAGCGGCTCATCGTCGGCGGCTTGGAGCGCGTCTATGAGATCGGGCGGATCTTCCGCAACGAGGGCATTGATGTGCGCCACAATCCGGAGTTCACTTCCATCGAGATTTATCAGGCGTATGCCGATTACAACGACCTCATGGATGTGACGGAGGGAATCTGCTGCCAGGCGGCGAAGGACGTGCTGGGAACGACTGTGCTGACTTACGAGGGGACGGAGATCGATCTATCGAAGATTCGCCGCGTCAGCATGAACGATGCGGTGAAGGAAGCGACGGGCAAAGACTTCTTGAGCGCAGAGACGGTCGAAGAGGCGCGTGCGATGGCGGACGAGATCGGTGTCGCCTACGAGGAGAAGCACGGTATCGGCGGCATCTTGAACGAGGCTTTCGAAGCGAAGGTCGAAGAGAGCTTGATTCAGCCGACCTTTATCACGGGGCATCCGACGGAGATATCGCCTTTGGCGAAGCGAAATCCCACAGATCCGCGCATCACGGACCGCTTCGAGTTCTATGTCTACGGGCGGGAGCTTGCGAACGGCTTCACGGAGCTGAACGATCCGATTGACCAGGAGCAGCGTTTCTTGGATCAGGTGAAGCAGCGCGAAGCCGGCGACGATGAGGCGCATCCGATGGACAGCGACTACATCACGGCGATGGAGTACGGTCTGCCGCCGACGGGCGGTCTTGGCATCGGCGTCGATCGCCTCGTGATGCTCTTGACGGACAGCTCGTCGATCCGCGACGTGCTCTTTTTCCCGCACATGCGGCCCGATGCAGCGGTGCGCGTACAGGAAAGTGCGGACGAGTGACAGCAGCAAATAAAAAACGCCCCATGCGGGGCGCTTTTTTATTTGCCGAACTTGTGGAAGCTTTCCTTTTCCGTATACATGCGTTGATCTGCCTGTTCGATCAAGGCTCGTATGCTTTTGGGTTTGTTCTCCCATGCGACGCCGATGGAGACGGAGAAGGGGGAGTGCTTTCGCAGATTTTCCTTGATATGGGAGATCTTTTCTTTGAGGTGCGCTTCGCTCTCGTCGATGCAAAGTACGACAAATTCATCGCCGCCGATGCGGAAGATGGCTTCGGGCGGAAATGTGTCGTGCAGCAGGCGGGCGAATGCGATGATGGCTTTGTCGCCGTACTTATGACCGTGTGTGTCGTTGATTTCCTTTAGGCCGTTGAGATCAAAGTAGGCGATGCCGATGGAATGACCGGAAAAGCTGCGTTCAAGCTGTTCCGTGGTACGGATGAAAGCGTTGCGGTTGCCGGCGCCGGTCATTCGATCTTGGTAGCTCATGGATTCAAGCATGGCGGTGTGTTCGAGCATGACGCGCCGCGCCGAGATGTAATAGGCGAGCGAAAGGAGAAGGGGAGCGATGTTTTTCATTTTTTCGAGCGGCGGATTGTCTACGCCGATGAATCCTGCGACCTTGTCGTGATGGTGAATGGGCGCGGCGATGTAGGTGCGGATGTTTTGCGCATGAAGGAGGTCGTATTCTTCGGGATGTGTGCTGCGCAGAGCCGATATGTCTTCAAGGACTACGCATTTATTTTCTTTGAAGATTGGGAGCCAGCGCTTAATGAGCTGCGGCGCTACGACGCAGCGGGCTTCTTTGCGGGATTCGATGCCTTGGGCGCACCATTCGTGCGTATTGTAGAAGAGACCTTTTTTGAGGATGAAAGTATAGGTGCGGTCGGCGCTGAGATCTTCGCCGATGTTTTTCAGGATGAGATCGTAGGCGTGATTGATATCTGTCGTTTCATGCAGCAGGCGAATTGAGGAGACGAGGACTTCCTGCGCCTGCAAAGCGGTGGCAAGTTCTTGTTTTTCCTGCTCAATATTACTGACGTCGAAGGATACGACGAGTTGGACGGGTTTGCCGCCGAGGGATATGATGCGCGTCTTGGCATAGATGAAGCGCTTGAGCAAAGGATTGTAGCATCGTGTTTCGCGCATGGCGCCGAGTGTTTCGGCAGGGCATCTGCCGCAATGCCGTTCTTCGCCAAGCGTCAGAACGGAGCAGGTCATGCCCAGAAGATTTTTCGGTGAGCCGAGGAAGCGGTGAACCGCATCGTTCGCAAACAGGATCTCATGGGATTCGAGGTCTGTGATGTAGACCATGTCGTTCATGAGATTGAATACTTCTGCGTCTTTCAAGTCTTTAAGCTCGAGATCCAAGACATTTCCTCCTTCTATATTTTTATATATTTATGGGAATGGTTCCATTATGCTTATCGGAAAAAGTGAAAAAAGTATAAAGGGTATAGTCGAAACATCCTTGTTTTTAATATAAATAATAGAAAAGACCTAGGGAAGGATTTTTTCAATCTTTGTCGAATGAAATACATGATATTATGTATAGAGAAATGCGGCAGAAGGTGTCGTGCTGCATTGCAGAAAGAGGGCTGATTGTATGAGTTTACATGGGGCGCCGGAAACTTCTTCGCGTCCTCTGAAGATGCGCTCGCAGGCGGAGGTCAAGGCGCAGTACGAGGTGAAGATCAAGAAGTACAACGAGCTGATGCAGGCGCAGGGCGATCATCGTGAACAGCGCATGGAGCTCTACGCAGAGATCAAACTGCTTGGCTGGGTGCTGGGCAAGAAGGAGAAAGCGGTCATTGACGATCTTGGATCGCACCATATCAATCGGTAAGCGGACATTGAAAGAAAATGCCGGACGCGCGTCCAACTGCTTTGTGTGAAAGAACTGCTGTACACAAGTCGTGCGGCAGTTCTTTATGGTTACCCGAAAACGGTGTGCTCTTCCGTCTTGACTTCTTTGTGTTTCATGATAGAATGGTTCATGATAATACAATGGGTAGAAAGGGTGCTGCTTTTCATGCCGAATCATGTTCTGGCGTTCCTTGTCGCTATGGTTGTTGCGGTTGCCGTGACGCCGGCGGTCATTTTTTTTGCGGAAAGGACAGGAGCGCTCGATGCGCCGGACGCGCGCAAGGTGCATAAGAAACCGGTGCCGCGCATCGGGGGTGTGGGCATCTATGCCGCCTTTATGGCAGCGATGCTCGTATTTATGATCTACGGCGAGCTTTCTGATGAGGTCATAACAGAGCTTGCGGGGCTTATGGCGGGCGGTTCACTCATCGTGCTCTTAGGGCTTATCGATGATTATAAGAATTTACCGGCGAAGGTCAAGCTCTTGGGGCAGATTGTCTGCGCCTGTGTGCTCGTCGCTTTCGATGTGCGCATCGATTTCATCACGGATCCGTTTGGCGATTATCTTTACCTTGAGTATCTTGCCATACCCGCGACGATTTTCTGGATCGTGGGGCTGACGAATACGGTGAATCTCATCGACGGACTCGACGGTCTGGCGGCGGGTGTCGCCACCATCGCATCCATTACCATCTGTCTCGTCGCCCTGCAGCAGGGGTATGCGCTCGTTGCTGTGCTGACGGCGGCGCTTGCGGGAGCTGCTATCGGCTTCCTTTTCTACAACTTCAATCCGGCGAAGATCTTCATGGGCGACACGGGCAGCATGTTCCTCGGCTTCATGCTCGCGGGCATCTCCGTCATCGGCGCCGTCAAGAGCGCGGCGACGATCGCCCTCATCGTGCCGATCCTCGCGCTTGGGCTTCCGATCATGGATACGGCGTTTGCCATCGTGCGCCGCTATCGAGGCGGTGTGCCGATCTTCAAGCCGGACAAGGGGCATCTGCACCATCGTCTGCTCGACCTCGGCTTTACGCAGCGTCAGGCGGTGCTTTTGATGTACATCATCAGCGCGCTATTAGGTCTCAGCGCCGTCGCACTGACGGAAGTTTCGGGCGGCATCGCGCTCGTGATTTTTTTCGGTGTCGTCATATCCGTACTCTTTGGCGCGAAGAAGCTCGGTATTTTTCGCATGAATGATTCCGCACAGACGCATTGATGCGGGACGGAGTTTCTGCAGTAGTTTCCATCGCTCGTCATTTGAGGGAAAAGGAGAACAAACCTATGAAGAAGATCAAGGTTATGACGGTTTTCGGCACGCGTCCCGAGGCGATCAAGATGGCGCCGATCGTGCTCGAACTTAAGAAGCACGAAGCAAAGATCACGCCGATCGTCGCCGTGACGGCGCAGCACCGCGAGATGCTTGACCAAGTACTTTCTCTCTTTTCCATCACGCCTGACTATGATCTCGACATCATGGCGCAGGGGCAGACGCTCTTCGATATTACGACAAAGGCGCTCTTAGGGCTTGACGGTGTGCTGACGAAGGAGAAGCCCGACATCGTGCTCGTGCACGGCGATACGACGACGACGTTTGCCGGTGCGCTTGCTTCCTACTATCATCAGACGGCGGTCGGTCATGTGGAAGCGGGGCTTCGTACGCAGGATAAGTATTCACCGTTTCCCGAGGAGATGAATCGGAAGCTCACGGGCGCGCTTGCCGATCTCCACTTTGCGCCGACGATGACGGCGAAGGCGAATCTTCTTCGGGAAGGTGTGGGCGAAAGCCGTATCTTCGTCACGGGAAATACGGTCATCGATGCTTTGCAGCAGACGGTGCGGCAGGATTTTTGCTTCGAGAATGCGCTGCTTGACGGACTTGATTACGAAAGGAGCCGCATTGTTCTCGTGACGACGCATCGGCGTGAAAATCTTGGCGAACCGATGCGCCACGTTTATAAGGCGCTCAAAGAGCTTGTAGAAGAGTTTTCCGATGTTGAAGCGGTGTTCCCCATGCACAAGAATCCCAAGGTGCGCGAGGTCGCCCGTGAAGAGCTCGGCGGTATTTCTCGTGTGCACTTGATTGACCCCTTGGATTACGAGCCGTTTGCGAACCTTATGGCACGCTCTTATTTGATCCTTACGGATTCCGGCGGCGTGCAGGAGGAAGCGCCGGCGCTCGGCAAGCCTGTGCTTGTGCTGCGCGATACGACGGAGCGCCCGGAAGCCTTGGATGCGGGGACAGTACGTCTTGTCGGTACAGACAAGGAGCGCGTCTACAGGGAAGCGAAGGAGCTTTTGACGGATGCGGCTGCTTATCGCCGTATGAGCGGCGCCTGCAATCCCTATGGCGACGGCGAGGCTTCTCGTCGCATCATGGAAGCGATTCTCTATCACGCCGGCTTCTTACACGAGAAGCCGGATGTGTTCGCTGGCTGCTGATGGAGCGGGAAACGCCGCCGAAGGAGAAGGGGGCGCTTCGTCAAGCGCTCGACGCCTACATTTTTTTGAGCGGCATCGGCATCTTTTTCTGCGTCGTTCTCGGCATCTCGATGTATGTGGGAAGTCTTGCTGATGAGGCTTTCGCCTTGGGACACAAGGGGATCTTTGCGGGAATCCTCGTGGGATTCCCGCTCGCACTCTTCTTTGTCTATCGGCGTGTGCGCCGAATGCGCTGAAAATATTTAAGTCTGCATTTCTTTTTTGCGATACATAGGCATAGTGTCGCGGGATGGTTTTTCCAGCAGATTTATGGGATTTGTCATAAACTATATTGATTGTATGTTTATAAACTATAGATATGATTTATATAATTGCTGTCTATTCCTGGTTATTTTATCATTCTTTAATTTTATGAGGATTCCCGCTTGTTTTTGGCAGGGGAACGGCTTCTTTTGTCGAAACAATGAAATAGCCGTGGAAGTTTTCTTTGAAATTTTTCATGGCATGTAGAAAAGATATTCGCACCCGGCGCTTTTGCCGCCGAAGGAGGAATATGTGAGGGAAGTTTTATCGGTATATGCGAGGCGGCTCGCCGCATGGCTTCTTGGCTTTGCGCTCATGGCGCTCGTTTCGTTCGCTGCCGGCGGACGCGCGGGTCTCATTGGCGCATGGCTCATCGGCTATCTGGCGGCGGCAGTCTGTCTGTGGAATCTCGTATGGCGCACATGGCGGAGCACGACGCTGACCGTCGAACGCGCCAAGCGCGAGATGCGGCAGGGATTCTTTCTGCGGCTCGTCACGATCTTCATCGTGTTCTGGGCTGCCGTGCAGATTTCGGTCGAGGTGTTCTTCACGGTGGTTTCGGGCTTTGCTCTATGCTACGTCGTGACGATGCTCCACATCATGCTGCTCGCGCTCGGCAAGACCGATAAGGGAAAGGCGGACTGAATCCGCGCTTTCCGGGGAGGCTGCTAGTTGGCGCTCTCCGAGATTTATCCGAAAGGGAGGTAGTTAAACATGCATGAAATCGGTGTTCGCGAAGTTATTCAGTTCGCCGGCATGACCTTCAATGAGGAAACCTTGATCATGACATGGATCACCATGGCGGTCGTCCTTCTCATCGCGATTCTTGCGACGCGCAATTTGCAGCTCATTCCCTCGGGCTGGCAGAACGTGCTGGAGATGGTCGTCGTGTGGCTGCATGAGCAGATGGATGCGACGCTCGGACCGAAAGGCCGCTGGCTCGCGCCGATGATCATCACCTTGTTCCTGTTTCTCTTGGTTTCCAACTGGATCGGCCTCGTGCCGAAGATGGCGTCGCCGACGAATGACTTGAACACCACACTGGGGCTTGCACTCTTTGTCGTCGCCTTGGTGCATGGACTGGGGCTCTACATCGGAGGTACGAAGTACATCAAGCACTTCTTCCAGCCGACGCCTGTATTCGTCATTCTCAACATCATTGAGGAAGTGGCGAAGCCCATCACTCTGGCCTTTCGTCTATTCGGCAACATTCTTGCAGGTGAGATACTCATCATCATCCTGCTGAAGCTCGTGCCGATCTGGATGCCTGTGCCGTCCGTCCTTTGGCTTGCCTTCAGTATCTTCATTGGCATGGTGCAGGCGGTCATCTTTACGATGCTGTCGATAGCCTATCTGTCGAACGCCTTCCATTCGAGCGAAGAGCATTGAGGGTGGGGAGCATTTGGGCGCTCCCGCATGAGTTGTTTCATTTTTTGTAAGTGGATCTTTAAGGAGGAAATTTTTCATGGAAAACGCGATTATGGTAGCAGCCGCTTTGATTGGCGCAGGTATTACGATGGGTCTTGCCGCGATCGGCGCCGGCATCGGCGACGGTCTTGTCACGGCTCGTTTCATCGAAGGCATCACGCGTCAGCCGGAGGCGAAGAACGCTCTCTTCACGAATACGCTGATTTCCGTCGGTCTGATCGAGGCTATGGCGATCATCGCGACGGTTGTCGCCTTGATCATGCTCTATGCGAACCCGCTTCTGACGAAATAAGGAGAGCATAAATTCTCTCTATCACAGAAAAGGGGGTACAGCAAATTGATCGATATAAATTGGACCCTTGCGGCTCAGATCCTGAACTTCCTGATTCTTGTCGTGCTGCTTCGCGCCTTTGCCTATAAGCCGATCGTCAACATGCTCAAAGAGCGTCAGACGAAGATTGAGATGAGCCTTGCCAAAGCGGACGAGGACGTGGAAAAGGCGGCGGCGCTCAAGAAGGAATACGAGGATCAGCTCGCGAGCGCCCGCGTCAAGGCGCAAGGCATCATCGATTCTGCCACGCGGCAAGCGGCGGAGGAGCGCGATGAGAGCGTTGAGAAGACGAAGCGCGAGATTGAGCAGATGAAGAAATCGGCTGCCGAAGAGGTCGAGCGTGAGCGCCGCGCGGCAGCGGAGACGCTTCGCGCCGAGGTCGTTGCCCTTTCGATGGCGGCGGCGAGCAAGGTCATCGCGAAGAATCTCGACGAGAAGGCGAACGAGAGCCTCATCGCCGAGTTTGCCGACCGACTCGGCAATGAAAAGCTTGGTGATCTCTCATGCTGAATCTGCAACTGGCGAAAAAGTATTCGCGCGCCATCTTCGAGATTGCCGCGGATGAGAAGAAACTCAAGGAGTACGGCGAAGAACTCACGGGCGTGACGCGCGCCGTATTCGATGAGCCGATGCTCCGAGGCTTCGCGACGAATCCGCAGGTGCCGCCCGAAGCGAAGAAATCGCTGTTCAAGAAGATTTTCTCGGGCGAAATCTCCTCGGATATTGAGAACTTCATCATGCTCTTGATCGACAAGCATCGCATGGACCTTCTGGAGGTCATAGATGCCCAGTATCAGGATTTTTCCAACGAGGCGCAGGGCATCGTTGTCGCGGACATCACGACGGCGCACCCGTTGACGGGAGAGCTGGAAAAGCTCCTCGCCGAAAAGCTCGAAAAGGCGACGGGGCGCAGCGTGAAGCTCAGGAAGCACATCGATGCCGCCATCATCGGCGGCGCGATCGCCCAGATCGGCGACAAGCGCATCGACGGCAGCGTGCAGGGACGCCTTGCGGCGCTGCGCACTCAGATACTGGCGAACAAGTGAGAAATTGGGGTGACAGCATAAGATGAAAATGAATCCGGAAGAAATAACAGCCATCATCAAAGACCAGATCAAGAACTACAACGTCGATCTGAATGTCGATGATGTCGGCACGGTTATCGAGATCGGTGACGGCATCGCCCATATCCACGGCCTCACGAAAGCCATGGCAGGCGAGCTGCTCGATTTCGGCAACGATGTATACGGTCTTGCCCTGAACCTCGATCAGGACGACGTCGGCGCCGTTATCTTGGGCGGCGATACGGAAATCAAGGAAGGTGCGACGGTCAAGCGCACGAAGAAGATCATGCAGGTGCCGGTCGGCGAGAACATGGTCGGCCGCGTCGTCGACGCTCTCGGGCGTCCGATCGACGGCAAGGGCCCCATTCAGGCGGCGGAGCATCGCGCCGTCGAGTTCCCCGCGCCGGGCATCGCGGACAGAAAGTCGGTTCACGAGCCGCTGCAGACGGGCCTCAAGGCGATCGACGGTCTCGTGCCGATCGGCCGCGGTCAGCGCGAGCTCATCATCGGCGACCGCGGCACGGGCAAGACGGCGATCGCTGTCGATACGATTTTGAACCAGAAGGGGCAGAACTGCATCTGCGTCTACGTTGCGATCGGTCAGAAGGCATCGACGGTCGCACGCGTCGTCAAGACGCTCGAAGACGCCGGCGCGATGGAATATTCCATCGTCGTCGCTGCGACGGCGGCGGACAGCGCTCCCTTGCAGTACCTTGCGCCGTACGCGGGCGTCGCTATGGCGGAATACTTCATGTACAAGGGCGGTCATGCGCTCTGCGTTTACGACGATCTGACGAAGCATGCCGCCGCTTACCGCGCGATGTCGCTTCTCCTGCGCCGTCCGCCGGGGCGTGAAGCCTATCCGGGCGACGTCTTCTACCTGCACTCGCGCCTCCTAGAGCGAGCGGCGAAGCTCTCCGATGAGCTTGGCGCAGGCTCCATCACGGCTCTGCCTGTCATCGAGACGCTGGCGGGCGACCTCTCGGCGTACATTCCGACAAACGTCATTTCCATTACCGACGGTCAGATCATGCTCGAAACCGACGCGTTCTACTCGGGCATTCGTCCGGCGATCAACGTCGGTCTTTCCGTTTCGCGCGTCGGCGGCTCGGCGCAGATCAAGGCGATGAAGCAGGTCGCGGGCACGCTGCGTCTCGACCTCGCGCAGTACCGTGAGCTTGCTGCCTTCGCGCAGTTTGGCTCCGACCTCGACAAGGCGACGAAGGAGCAGCTCGACCGCGGCGCACGCATGGTCGAGACCTTGAAGCAGCCGCAGTACACGCCGCTCGCCGTCGAGGATCAGGTGCTCGTACTCTTCACCGCCGTGCGCGGCTTCCTCGCGGACATCCCCGTCGAGAAAGTCGTCAAGTTCCAGGAGGACTTCATCAAGTTCATGCACGCAAGCCATGCCGATATCGGCAAGAAAATCGCTGAACAGAAGAAGCTCGACGATGCTTTGGAAGCCGAGATCAAGAAGTGCATCGAGGGGTTCAAGGAGACGATTTCTTACAGGGTCAAAGAATAATAGCGAGGTGATTCATTTTGGCTAGCTTGCAGGATATACGCCGAAGGATCAAGAGCGTAAAAAGCATCCAGCAGATCACGAACGCTATGAATATGATCGCGACCTCAAGGCTGCGCCGTGCCAAGGATGCGGCGACGAACAACCGCCCCTACGCGGAAAAGATGGCTCAGGTGGTCAAGGACATCGCGGCGAATGCCGGCGATTTCAGCCATCCGCTGTTGGAGACGCATCCGGACGGCAAGACGCTCTATCTCGTCTGCGCCGCTGACAAAGGGCTTGCGGGCGCTTATTCGAGCAACGTATTCAAGCTCGTCGCAAGTCTCGTTGAAGACAAGTCGAAGACGACGCTTGTGACCGTGGGCCGCAAGGCGCGCGATCATTTCAAGCACAGAGGCTTCGACGTCGCGGAATCCTACATCGGCATCAGCGAGCGTCCGACTTACGAAGAAGCGCGCACGATCGCCCAAGATCTTACGAATCGCTTCACCGAAGGCGGCATCAAGGAGATCCACATGGTCTACACGCGCTTCATCTCGTCGATCAGCTGCGTGCCGGAAACGATGCAGCTCCTGCCCTTTGCAGGGCTTGGCGAGGCGAAGGAAGGTCCTCATGCCCAGTACATCTACGAGCCGTCGGCGGAGGAAGTCTTAGGCTTCCTGCTGCCGCAGTACCTCGTGACGACGGTGTACGCGGCGCTCTTGCAGTCCGCCGCGAGCGAACTCAGCTCCCGCATGAACGCGATGAGCAACGCGACGGACAACGCCGAAGAGCTCATCCGTAAGCTCGACCTGCACTACAACAAAGTGCGTCAGGCTGGCATAACCCGCGAGATCACCGAGATCGTGGGCGGTGCGGAAGCCTTGAAGTAAGGAGGTTTAGCATTGGCTAAAGGTAAAGTCGTACAGGTCATCGGACCTGTCGTAGATATCGAATTTTCGGCGGGAGAGCTGCCGGCGATCCTCAATGCCATCACGATCCAGGGCAAGGTGGAAGACCTCGACATCGACCTCGTCGTCGAAGTCATGCAGCATCTCGGCGACAGCGTCACGCGCTGCATCGCCATGAGCTCGACGGACGGCCTCATGCGCGGCATGGAAGCCGAAGACACGGGCGCGCCGATCAAGGTGCCCGTCGGCGATGCGTGCCTTGGGCGCGTCTTCAACGTGCTCGGCAAGACGGTCGATCACAATCCTGCTCCCGTCGGCAATAAGGAGTCCTGGCCGATCCATCGTCCGGCTCCGAAGTTCGATGAGCAGGAGACATCGACGCAGATCCTTGAGACGGGCATCAAAGTCGTCGACCTCATCGCCCCGTACTCGCGCGGCGGCAAGATCGGCCTCTTCGGCGGCGCGGGCGTCGGCAAGACGGTTCTCATCATGGAGCTGATTCACAACATCGCGACCGAGCACGGCGGCTACTCCGTATTCGCCGGCGTCGGCGAGCGTACGCGTGAAGGCAACGACCTCTGGTCGGAAATGACGGAGTCGGGCGTCATCGATAAGACGGCGCTCGTCTACGGTCAGATGAACGAGCCGCCGGGAGCGCGTATGCGCGTTGCCCTGACGGGTCTGACGATGGCGGAATACTTCCGCGATGTGCAGGGGCAGGACGTTCTGCTCTTCATCGACAACATCTTCCGTTTCATTCAGGCGGGTTCCGAGGTTTCGGCTCTTCTCGGCCGCATGCCTTCCGCCGTCGGCTATCAGCCGACATTGACGACGGACGTCGGCGCTCTGCAGGAGCGCATCACCTCGACGAAGAAAGGCTCGATCACGTCCGTGCAGGCGGTCTATGTGCCGGCGGACGACTTGACGGACCCGGCGCCTGCGGCGACGTTCACGCATCTCGATGCGACGACCGTTCTCTCGCGCCAGATTGCCGAGCTCGGCATCTATCCCGCCGTCGATCCTTTGGATTCCACCTCGCGCATCCTCGACCCGAACGTCATCGGCGAGGATCACTACGAAGTCGCGCGCGGCGTGCAGGCGGTGCTTCAGAAGTACAAGGAACTGCAGGACATCATCGCGATCCTCGGCATGGAGGAGCTTTCCGACGAGGACAAGCTCACCGTTGCGCGTGCACGTAAGATCCAGCGCTTCCTGTCGCAGCCCTTTGCCGTCGCCGAAGTCTTCACCGGCTCACCCGGCAAGTATGTGCCGCTGAAGGAAACGATCCGCGGCTTCAAGGAAATTCTCGAAGGCAAGTACGACGATCTGCCCGAGAACGCGTTTTACATGGTCGGCAACATCGACGAGGTCATCGAAAAAGCGGACAAGATCAAAAAGGAGGGATGATTCGTGGCTTCCATCAAGCTCGAAATTGTCTCCCCCGACCGGGTTGTCTACAGCGACGACATCGCCATGCTCATCGTGCGTTCGACGGGCGGCGAGCTAGGCATCCTGCCGCATCACGCGCCGCTTGTCACGGGGCTGCTGCCCCATGCCATGCATGTGAAGTTCCCCGACCGTGAAGAGCTGATTGCTGTCTCCGGCGGCTTCATGGAAGTGCAGCCCGAAAAGATCACGGTGCTCGCTTCCGCCGCCGAAGAGCCGATTGACATCGACATCAACCGCGCCCAGCGCGCCTATCAACGTGCCAAGGAGCGCATCGACGCATTCCACAAAGGCATGACGACGGCAGAGCAGAAGGCAATCGACTTAGAGCGTGCCGAAGCGGCCCTGCGCCGCGCCATCGCTCGCCTCGATGCGACGAAGACGGCTTACGACAAGTAAGCTAACCGCAAAAAAGACGGTGCATGAATCCGAAGATTCATGCACCGTCTTTTTATCTATACATCTTTTGTTTCATCATGGCGGAGAGGGTGGGATTCGAACCCACGGTGCATCGCTGCATCACCGGTTTTCAAGACCGGCTCCATAAACCGCTCGGACACCTCTCCGTGACTTGCTGTATTATTTTAGCAAAAGGGGCCGTAGGCTGTCAATGTATCGAATGTTCTTTTTGCAAGGATTTGACCTTGTCCAGTGATAAATTTGTGATTCGGGCAATCATATCAAGGGGAAGATTTTCCTTGAGCATAGAAAGTGCCGTTTCCAAGCGAGTCTTTTCTATGCCGCGCTCCATACCGCGCTCCATACCGCGCTCCATACCGCGCTCCATGCCGCGTTCCATGCCGTGTTCCATACCGCGCTCATAGATGCCTGTACTTAGGTTGCACATCGTCTTCACCTCCTCTTCTATATCTGTAGTCGTATCAAGATCGAATTCATTCTTTAGTAGGTTCTTCTTTTCTGATGGAGACGTCTTTGTATCCTTGAATAGGATTTTCAGGAAACGGATGAGCCAGTCCTCATTCAGCTGCTGCTCATCTCCAAGATGGACTGTGATGATACTTATTAAGTCATAGTCGGCGCGATTTTCCTTGTGGCAGTGAAGAATGTGATGTTCATTCAGCTCGTAGCGATTGATGGCGCTTTTGCCGTTGGGGGAATCCATGCAGAGCCAGATACTGTAAACTTTCTTGATATCATCATAGGAAGAACCGGTAAATTCGGTTTCCTTTTGTGAGGAAATCAAGCGACTGGCATAGTAAACAGCACGACGCAAAAGCGCATACCCGAGTTTCGACCTACGCTGCGTTCTCTGCGCTTCGACGTTGACGATCAATGTGATGAGTTCTCCTGATTTTGGAGCGCGTGCGTGAAATAGAATATCGAAGCGAATCCAACCTTCGGTGATGGCGACGTTTTCCGTGGTATCGCCAAAGATTTCTTTAGGAGCGTTTCTTACCGTGTTCGTTTTGTCGCGGTCAATAGGAATCTCGCTGATTTGCGGCGTGCCTTCGATGTACTTTTCGGCGATGTCGGAAATGGAGACTTTTTCAAATTCCGGTACGGTTCGTTTGAGAAGGCGAGCCATGATGGCTCTTTGCGAAAGCAGACGCTTAGCATGTTGATCGTAGGTTGCGTTTTGGTAAGGAAGCGTAGGAGCTTTTTCTGAAATTTGTTCTTCTTTCTGCACGGACTCACCTTCTTTCTGTCATTATAGCATGAAACATCTCTTCTAGCCAGTGATACTTGCGTTCTTCATGGTAGAGGGACGTTTGTCTGGAAGTTGTAAAATAAATGGACGCAAAAAGTTCCATTTGGGAATCCGTTCAGTGAAACTTGAATTGAAAGCCGAAAGCAACTGAAAGAGAGGACCCAAAATGGAACCGATTTCAGCACGCTGAAACCGAGAGAGCTGAAAGAGATCGAAGATTGGGTTAACAACTATCTGCGCAAAATCTTCGGTCATAAAACTGCAAATGATATGTATGTTGCGGCTGCATAAGCTGCCAAAGTTTGGCAAAACGATGCGACAGTAAACGTGCAATCTTCTCGAATCCTTTTCGCTCCATCCGGCTTGCTTGACGGTGGATATTCGGCTATGATAGACTAAAACAGTATGTTTTTCAAAATGTAGAAACTTTTTAGACGATAATGGATTAGGAGATTTTATGCTGGAATTGGTGAATATATCGAATGCAGGCTGCGATATAGAGAACTTGCTGCAAAATAAAACGGAAGCTCTCCATGAATTCATTGAGCGATACAGACTCGACGGCATCGAGTTCATGCTTTGTGCGCCGTGGGATCGGACGATGTATCCGCCTGCGTATATCAAGGGCGTACATCTCCTTTTCTGGCCGTCGTGGCTGGATTTTTGGCGTGGGGATAAAGCTGCGCTCCTTGCAGAGTTCGGCACGGAGGAAAATATCCGCGCCTACTATGGTTCTCTTGATGTTGATGACTGGGTGGAAGGTTGGAAAAAGAATCTACGCCAAGCGGCGACTTGTCGGCCGCAGTACCTCGTCTTTCATGTCGCGCACAATGTGACATCGGAGATGTATACGCGCGAGTTCGCTCATACCGATGAGGAAGTCGTCGAAGGGACGATCGAGCTGGTCAACGAGATCGCAGCTGAGATACCGCAGGGCGTGCGTCTGCTCTTTGAAAATCTCTGGTGGCCGGGGCTGACCTTTCAAAAGCCGCAGCTCGCAAGTGCCCTTTTGGAGCGCGTTTCCTATGCGGATACGGGCTTCATGCTCGACGTCGGGCATCTGATGAATACGAATTTGGCGCTTACGAGTGAAGAAGACGGCGCGCGCTATGTGAAGGAGACCTATCGAAATCTTGGCGAGCTGGGCAAGCGCGTTTATGGCGTGCATCTTCATCAATCGCTTTCGGGCAGCTATACGAAGCGCATGATGCGTGAACATGCGGGCGAGCATCGCAGCCTGCCTTGGCAGGAGGCTATGGAATACGTCCTGCAAGTCGATCGCCATCAGCCGTTTCAGACGGATGCAGCGCGGCGCATCATCGACCTCATCGAGCCGGATTACCTCGTACACGAATTCATACAGCGCTCGCGCACCGATTGGGAAGAAAAGCTGCAAACACAGCAAAAAGCTCTGTGGAGCACGATTTCATAGAGATTGAATGTGTCGGTGGTTCCTTAAAGATCAGAGGTGCATACATTCATAGATTCTGATATTCCTACTTGACAAGAGCATCGTTCAATGCTACGCTATCTTTCGGAAACCAGTAAAATTTCATACAGCTTGGATCAGGTGTCGCAAGACTTAATAGGGAATCCGGTATATGCCGGAGCGGTCCCGCCACTGTAGCAGCGAGCCGGTCTGCACGAGAAAATCTTTGTATTTCTTGAGATGTCACTGAGGAATCGATCCTTGGGAAGGCGCAGACAGGTGATGAACTGGAGCCAGGAGAACTGCCTGATCGACAATCGCCATTTGACCTGCGAGTGATGGGAAGGGGATTTTCGGTAGCGCATTTGCCTTTGGGTAAAGCGACTTTTGCGGTGCCTTTGTGATAAGAGTGCGCCCTTTCTGCGATGCAGGGAGGGCTTTTTTGTATGGAAATGTGAATGGGTGCTGTTCTCGGTATTTATCCGTCGATGAAGTAAGGGCGGCGGCTGAATATAAATTTGTCTGCGGGCAGAATTTTAGGAGGAGATTGAAATGGGAAGAACAGGGTCGAGGAAGAAACTCGGCGCGACGGTAGCGGCGGCGCTTACGTTCGCTGCTTTGTATCCTGCGGGGGGGCAAGTGTTTGCCGCAGAAGCAGAGTCGACGCAGGATGCCGTATCGGAGCATTCGCTCGACGAGACGGTCGTCACGGCGACGCGCACGCCGGTACAGGAACTCAAGGCGAATGCAAATATCACGGTCATCACGGCAAAGGATATCGAAAAGCGCCACTATACGGATCTGACCGAAGCTCTGCGCGATGTCCCCGGCGTCACGGTTAATGAGTATGCGCCGGCTGGGTATAACAATAGTAGTGCGTTTTATATCAATGGCTCAAAGGATGTCGTTGTTCTCATTGATGGCGTGAAGCAGAATTATGCAGGTGGCTTTGCGGCGTCACTGACATCAGCGATGAAGGATCTCAGCGGCATTGACCGCATCGAGGTGCTGCGTGGCTCGGCATCGACGCTTTACGGCTCGGATGCCAAGGGCGGTGTCATCAATAT
>NZ_JBQNBV010000025.1:0-18966 GCF_052169755.1 Selenomonas sp.
CGTAGCGGTGCTACGTCGAGGATTTGTCGACGATGAGAGGACAGCGCAGATGTGTAAAGATGGACGGCTGAATTTATCAGTGATTCCTTAAGGACTTCTGTCCGCTATGATAAAAATACTTGCAATTTCTGACTGATGTTGTATAATGGGCAAGGACTTTAAGGGACGATGTTTCGTCTCGAAAGACTGTTTCAAAAGGCTTCTGTATAATTTATGGAAGCTTCGGTACGGTTGCAACACCGCTGGAGGGATTTTTATGACGATGGATAATGTCACCGTTATCATCGAGAGCGGCGCTTTTTCTGCGGAGGAGGCAGAGCGCTACGTCCGTAAAATCCAAAGGCACTCGAAAGGTCGCACACTCAAGTGTGTTTCATTCAGACTGGCTGATGGGTATTTGGATTTGCGCTACGCGTTTGAAGGCATCCCCTTCGAACGTATTCGCCGCATCTCGTATGAGACGCCGCAGGAGTGCAAGGCCGTCTGACCATTATGCGCGCCAATAAAAAGCCGCTGTCGGGATTTTTCGACAGCGGCTTTTTATTGCATTGCGCACGCTTAGAGCCATGCGTATTTCAATATGAAAAGCACGGTCAGGATATACATGAGCCACGTCACATCACGGAATTTGCCTGCTGCGACGTGTAAAATCGTGTACGAAATGATGCCAAAGGCGATGCCCTCGGCGATGGAATAGGCGAACGGCATGATTGCGATGCAGATGAACGACGGGATCGCCTCGATGATGTCATTCCAGGGAATCTTCACGACTTGCTGCATCATCAAAAAGCCCACGATCACGAGTGCCGGAGCCGTCGCAAAACCCGGCACAGCGAGAAAGAGAGGCGAGAAAAAGAGCGCGACGAGGAAGAGCAGCGATGTCGTCACTGCCGTCAGCCCCGTGCGGCCGCCCTCGACGATGCCCGCTGAGGACTCGACGTACGTCGAGATCGTCGAGGTGCCGAGACAGGCGCCGATCGACGTGCCGCAGGCGTCTGCCATCAGCGCACCCTTGACGCGCGGCAGCCGGCCCTTTTCATCGAGCATATTCGCGCGTGAAGCGCAGCCGATCAGCGTGCCGAGCGTATCGAAGAGATCGACGAAAAGGAATGCAAACATGACGACGAGGAAGTCGATCGAAAGAATCGCTTGGAAATCAAATTGCAGGAACGTCGGTGCGAGGGAGACAGGCGGCGCGACGATGCCCGTCGGCATCAGACTGAAATAGCCGTGCGCGGGATCGGGGATGTAGATGCCGAGAAGCTCCAAGACGATGCCCAAGCCCCATGTAGCAAAAATGCCGATGAGGATATGCCCCTTGACATTCTTCATGACAAGCACCGCCGTCAAGAGGATGCCGAAGAGCGCCAGGAGAACGGTCAGACCCTCCGAGTGGAACGTCCCTTCAGCCATCGCCTTGGGGAACGAGAATAATGCGACGAGCTTCGGCCCCGCAACGACGACATGCGCGTTCTGCATACCGATGAACGTGATGAAAAAGCCGATGCCGACCGTCACAGCGCTCTTTAAGGTCAATGGAATCGCATTAAAAAGCGCTTCGCGTACATTCGTCACCGACAGCGCGATGAAAATCAACCCCTCGACGAGTACAGCCGTCAAGGCGACTTGCCACGAATAGCCCATCTGCCCGACGACCGTGTAGGCAAAGAAGGCGTTCAGCCCCATCGCGGAAGAAAGAGCAAACGGCAGATTTGCAAACGATGCCATCAAGAAGCCCGCGATGCCCGACGCGAGCGCCGTCGCCGTGAACACCGCCCCCGCGTCCATGCCCGCAGCGCTCAAGATCAGCGGGTTCACAGCGAGGATGTACGCCATCGTCATGAACGTCGTCAGCCCTGCCAGAAGCTCCGTCTGCACGGTCGTACCGTTTTCCTTCAAGTGAAATACATTTTCCAGGAATTTTCCCATCGGATGATCTCCTTTTCTATGAAAATTCGACAAACACCTTTCCACATAGATGCTTCGATATCTAATTGGAAAGGCGGATCCATTCAGACGCCCATCTTCACGCATCCGGGCGACTTCCTTTTATCCGTGTTTCCCTAATCGTTTTCTACATAATTTCCTCGATTCCTGCTTTCTGATAGAAAACTTCGAGCAATTCATTCGGAATTATCCTCATGCCTGTTCCTTTGTCCCGTTCTTAAAAAACACCGGCAGTCACATCGACGTTTATTGTCCTGACAGGACACCAAAAAGGGGGCGGAGGCGCTTATAATAAATGGGAAACTTTTTATAAAGAAGGAGAGATGCTCATGTATCGTGGTTCGACGACTATGATCGCCTGTGGCAGCAGCAATTTGGCTTGATCGGCTGACATGCAGTTCCTGTTTTCTTGCGAGGTGAACACGACGCCTAAACTTGCGAAAGGATGCATTATATGGAAAACTTTTGGAGCGGAGTTTCTCACATTTGTTTTATTATTTTTCTTTTGGGTCATGTTCTGTTATTCCTGGGTTTGCTATATCCGCCCCTTGCGATATGGGGGGATTTTATGCAAAAGACACGCGGTCGCGTGTTTCTTGTTTACAGCTTCGTAATCACGAGCTCGATTATTTTATGGGGATGCACGAACGGCGCAGCGCAAAGGGCGCATGATGAAGCAGTTCGAGCATACGAGGCAAGTCTCACGCCCGAACAGAAAGCGCAGCGAGAGGCGGAACAGCTGCAGGAGCAATATGACGAATGGATTGCGTGGCAGCAACAGGAAGAGGAGAAGAAAAAGCGGGAAGAGGAGAAGAAAAGGCAGGAAGAGGAGCAAAAAGCGCAGGCAGAGCGGGATGCGCGGGAGAAAGAGGAGCAAGAACGCCGCTCTTATCAGACCGTTTACGCTGAGGATATGCTTGCATCATATTACTCCAACCCCATTGCGGCGAGAGAGCGGTATGAAGGGAAAAAATGCAGGATTCTTCGTGCGTTCATCGATTCGATTGATTCAGACGGATTGATCAGAATCACATACTCGCCGGATCCCATAGATACATACAGATATGGCGGCACAGATTTTAGATGTCATACGAAGTGGAATAATGGCAAGGAACCGGAGGGGAAAAGCATCTCATCTCTGCACAAAGGCGATATGGTCGTGATTTACGGCAAAATCAATACGGTTGGCAAGATCACGCGCAAAGTGCTTGAGGAAAAAGGCGTTTTTGAGGACACCTACATGATATACACCATAGGTGATGGATATGATATCAATGTGACACGAATTGAATGATATAAAGGAGAGATATCTATGTGGAAACATTTCAATCGCATGACTGTGCTCGTCTGCTTTTTCGTTTGCATCTTCCTGCCTGCCGTCTCAGCAGAGCCGAAGGAGCTTCCCGATGGCGCCCTGGGCTACACATGGGGGACGAGTCCGCGCTTCATGCCGCCGACGGACGGGGCTCGGGCGCGCAGCGGCGTATCGTGGCTGGTACAGACGTTCAAGCCATATACTTACGAGGATGTCTTGACGTGGTAAGAAAATATATGGCATGAAACGACAAGGGGCGTTGCTTCAACTCTCGTAGGGAGCAATGCCTTTTTGGCGTTCCATGTCCGTATAATCATGCGCTCGTCCATGAAGAGGTTCTTTGCAGGATATTTGAGGCTGGCAGGAAAATCACGACCGTCTGGAAAAATTCTATATTTGTGCTAAAATGATCCCAGAGGCAAATACGCCCCATATCTTCTGCGAAAGGAGCCGTCATCATGGCATACGAACTGGAGATAAAGCGCATCTATGACATGCCCGCGCCGACGGATGGCAGGCGCATCCTCGTCGATCGCCTGTGGCCACGCGGCATGAAGAAGGAGTGCGCCGCTCTGAGCGAATGGGCGAAGGAGGTCACGCCGTCGCCCGAGCTGCGAAAGCTCTATCACAGCGGCGAGATGAGTTTCGACCTCTTCGCAAAAGCCTATCGCGAGGAGCTGGAAGAAAGCGCCGATGCCGCCGCATTTGCCCGAAGGTGCAGGAGCTGGCTGCAGGAGGCTCCCGTGACGCTCGTCTACGCGAATAAGAACACCGTCGAAAATCACGTCCTCGTGCTGCGCCAATGGCTGCTCAAGGCGATGACATCGTGCAAAAACGATTGACGGTTTCGACGAATCTATGCTACAATCAAAGGACGCAATGGGCGTTTTTACGTTTTCTCCTATTGAGGAGAGTCTTTTCCAGATCGGAGCGTGGCGCTTTGGTCTTGCGCAATGGAGTCTCGTGAACCCCGTCAGGTCCGGAAGGAAGCAGCGGTAAGCGAATCGCTTCATGTGCCGCGAGGGCGCCTGAGGGCCGCGCCCCGATGTGGAAAAGGATCGTTTCGCTGCTGTGCGGAGTTTCGGCTTTGCGCGGCAGCTTTTTTATGCGTTTGGAGCGCGTGCTTTTTCATGGCGCGGCGCATGTTTTTCAGGACAGGAGGCGGAGTATGGCTTACATCGCGCTCTATCGCCAATGGCGGCCGGGCAGCTTCAAGGAGCTTGTGGGGCAGGATGCTGTGTCGAGGACGCTTTCTCATGCGATTTCTTCGGGGCGCATCGGTCATGCTTACCTTTTTTCAGGGCCGCGCGGCACGGGTAAGACGAGCACGGCGAAGATTCTTGCGAAGTCGCTGAACTGTGTGCATGGTCCGACGCCCGAACCTTGCGGCGCCTGTACAAGCTGCACAAAGATCGCCGACGGTACGGCGCTCGACGTCTTTGAGATCGATGCGGCGTCGAACCGCGGCATTGACGAGATGCGCGATTTGCGCGAGAAGGTGAAGTTTACGCCTGCCGAAGGACGCTACAAGGTTTATATCATCGACGAGGTGCATATGCTGACGACGGAAGCGTTCAACGCGCTTTTAAAGACGCTGGAGGAGCCGCCCGCGCACGTCGTCTTTATCCTTGCAACGACGGAGCCGCACAAGGTGCCGGCGACGATCCAATCGCGCTGCCAGCGCTTCGACTTTCGGCGCATCACGGTCGAGGAGATTACGGCACGTCTCGCCTACGTCGCGCAGGAGATGGAGATCCCCTGCGAGGAGGCTGCGCTGCATCTCATCGCACAGCAGGCGGACGGCGGTATGAGAGATGCACTGTCGCTTCTCGATCAATGCGCTCTTCTTGACGGCGGGACGCTGACGGCGGCGCATGTCGAGGAGAGTCTTGGCCTCATCGGACATGAGCCGATCTACCGCTTGACGAAGGCGATTGGCGAACATGCGAAGGGCGACGTGCTCGATGTGCTCGCTTCGCTTCTTGCGGGCGGCAAAGATCCGATGCAGCTCATGGCGGAGCTTACGCTGCATCTTCGGAGTCTCATGCTCTACGAGGCGGCGGGGGCGCTCAAGGCGCTCGACCTTTCGGCAGACGCCAAGGCGGCGCTTGAAGAGCAAAGGGCGCTGTTTACGCAGGCGCAGCTCATGGCGATGATCAAGCGCCTGCATGAAGCGATGGCAGAGCTTCGCTGGACGCCGCAGCCGCGCATCACCATCGAGGTCGCGCTGCTCTCGCTTTGCCGCCCGATGGCAGGCGAGGGAAGCGCGGCGGCACAGATGTACGGCGCTTCTGCCGCCGCTTTGCCTGCACCCGCCCCCAACGATACAGCGCGCATCGCCCGCCTTGAGGCAGAGCTTGCCGCCCTCAAGGCAGCGTTTGCGGCGGGGGGGAGAGCTGCTCCTGCACCGGCTTCAGCACCGACTGCCGCATCTCGGGCGGCAAGTCGAGCGGCGCAGACTGCTTCTTCCGCTGACCCGCTGCTCCCGCGCACGCCGCAGGACGGCGCTCTCGCAGCTGCGCCCGCCGTACCCGCCGCGCCAGACCCCGAGGGCGAGAAGGTCTATGCCGAGCTTCTGCGCCGCTTGCAGGAGAAGCAGCGCATCTCCGTGCTGGCTTGTCTCAAAGGCGCGTCTTTTGCCGGAAGCGGCGCAGGCACGTTCCGCCTGCACTTTGCAAGCCCTCTGCTTGCACGGCGCACGGCGCGTGACGACTATCGCAAGATCATCGAAGAGGCGCTCGCTGAGATCCTGGGCGAGCCGATCGCTCTCGCGTGCGAAGCGATCGCGGCGCCGCATCCTGCGCCGCCTGCGCCAAAGAAGAAGCCGCCGCTTGCAGAGATCAAGCCGCGCCGTCCTGCGCCGAAACCGCTTGCGATCGATGAGAATGCACTCTCGCCCGAAGAGCGAAACCGCTTGCAAAATGCCGTCGATCTTCTCGGCGGACGTCTCGTCGATCTGCCCGCAGAGCAGCGCATCGCTGCCCTCGCCGCCAGCGGCAGGGCGATCGCTCCAACGGCGGCGGATGCGGATAAAGGTGCGGCAAGAGAAGCGGCGCCGCCCGCCGCAGAGCCGCCGTCTTTTGCCGACGTGCCGCCGCCCGACGATGATGATGCGCCGCCGCCCGACGAGGACGCGCCGTCGGGCGAAAACAGTTGACCGAAGAGACGCTTTAAGGCTATAATCATAGGAAGCGACAGGACAAGAACGCAGGCGCAACACCTGCTTTTGAAAGGAGAAACACAATGTTTGGTGGAATGGGAAACATGGGCAATATGCAGGGTATGATGAAGAAAGTGCAGAAGCTCCAGAACGACATGAAGAAGATGCAGGACGAACTCAAGAGGAAGACCGTCGAAGTATCGGCGGGCGGCGGTGCAGTCAAGATCGTCATGAACGGTGAAAAAGAAGTACAGTCGCTTCATATCGATCCTGCCGCCGTCGATCCCGAGGACGTCGATATGCTGCAGGATCTTCTCGCCGCCGCTTTCAATGAATCGGTCAAGAAGGTTGACGACATGATGGCGGGCGAGATGGGAAAACTCACGGGCGGTCTTGGCCTGCCGCCGGGCATGTTCTAAGATGCAATACATCGCACCGCTGGCAAAACTCATCGAACACTTTCGCGCACTGCCGGGCATTGGCTCCAAGACGGCAGTGCGTCTTGCATATCACGTCCTGGATATGGATGCAGCGAAAGCGCGCGCTCTCGCTTCGGCGATCCTAGAAGCGCGGGAGAAGATCGGCTTTTGCAGCGTTTGCTGCAATCTCTCCGATCAAGATCCATGCGCGATTTGCAGCTCCGAAAAGCGTGACCGCTCGAAGATCTGCGTCGTCGAGCAGCCGCAGGACGTCGCCGCTATCGAGCGCATGAAGGATTACAAGGGGCTTTACCATGTGCTGCACGGCTCCCTCTCGCCGCTTTCCGGCGTCGGACCTGAAAACTTGCGCGTCAAGGAGCTGCTGCACCGTCTTGAGGGGGAAAGGGGCGCAGAAACGACGGAGATCATCATGGCGACGAACCCCACCGTCGAGGGAGAAGCGACGGCGATGTACCTCGCACGCCTTTTGAAACCCGCCGGGCTTAAAGTCACGCGCATTGCGCATGGTCTGCCCATCGGCGGCGATCTCGAATATGCCGACGAAGTCACGCTCGCCAAGGCGATCGAAAACAGAAAGGAAATCTGATATGCTCGAAATCATCGCGGCGCTTGCCGTCGGTCTTTTGCTGCTCGCGATCTTGGCAAAACTCTTGGCGATGCCCTTTCGCCTGCTCAAAAAGTTCATTGTCAACAGCATCATCGGCGCAGTACTGCTCTCCATCGTCAAGCTCCTCGGCTTTTCTGTGACAATCAACATCCTCACAGCACTCATTGCAGGTATTTTCGGCGTCCCCGGCGTGTTCTGCATCCTCGCATGGAGCTATGTATAAATATGTTCAGCCGTCATGCGAAGCGGCATAAGGTGCGATTCCTCGCTCGATGCTCATTGTGATGTGCTCTCGAAGCATTGAGAGGGCGGCGATGAATCGCTCCAATGACAAACGGCGCATGAGCCGAATCGACTCATGCGCCGTCTTTTTTATTTCGAAAATGCTGCGACGAGGTTCTTCAAGCGTTCCGTGCCTTCCTTGAAGCCCTGCACTTTTTCCAAGATATCGGCGTACTTTTCTGCCATGCCGACGATGTTTTCGGCGATGCGCGTGTTGCCGTCGGCGCTTTCGTGCGTCGCGCGGCCGATCTCTTCCATCGACTGATTCATGTTGCGCACAGAAGCGAGCAGCTCCTCGGAGCTCTTCGTGCTGCTCTTCGCTGTTCGATGGAAGAACTCAGCGTCATCCTTATACTGTACGGCGGTTTCGTCCATCTGCGCGTAGTCCTTGCGGATGTCGTCGTCGATGAAGTGCAGAAGGTCAAACGCGCCCTTCGACAAGGCGTCCATTGCGCCTGTGACTTGGCTCGTGAGGCTCTTGATCTTCTCTGCCGTTTCCTGCGACTGTTCGGCGAGCTTGGCGACTTCGCCGGCGACAACCGAGAAGCCGCGTCCCTGTTCGCCGGCACGCGCCGCTTCGATACTCGCGTTCAAGGCGAGCAGGTTCGTTTGCTCGGCGATGTCCGTGATCGCCTGCGTAAGCGTTTCAATCTCCTGCACGACCTTGGCAGACTCGATGGCGTCCTCCATAGAGGTCTTGGTCGAAGCGTAAACGCGGTTTGACGCCGCCTGCGCCTGCTCCATTTTCGCCTTGAGATTGGTCGCGCGCTCGGCGATCTCCTGCGTGTACGTCTCGCTCTTCTTCATCGCCTGTACCGTGCTTTGAATTTCTTCGCTCAAGTGACCGCTGACCTGCTGCATACTCGCCGTCGAAGCCGCCGTCTCCTGCATCCCCGCTGACATTTCCTCTGTCACAGCGGACATATCCTGCGTCTCGTCGTTCATCGCATGGATCATCGTCTCAAGCTCGCCGACGACGGCGTTTGTCTTTTCGGCTTCTTCATGCACCTGCTTCATGAAGCCCTGCATCTTCATCAAAGCCTTGACGACGACGCCGATCTCATCGGCGCGATTGGAAAGCGTCGTCGGTATTTCGCGGTTCAGATCGCCCGCCGCGACAGCATTCAAGTGCTCGATCGACGTATTGAGCGGCGCGGAGATATTGTCGGCGATGACGCGCGACATGAGGACGCCGAGGATCAAACTGATGAGAATGATCGCGGCGAAAATCCCCAGCGTGCGCGTATACTGCGCATTATTCGCTTCGAAGAGCAGCTTGCCCTGAAACACGTTGTCCGGCGTCAAGACCTGCATGTTGGCAGCGATCGCCGTCAAAGACGACAGCTCGCTGTACGCCGCTGCCTTATCCTCGGGCGCGGTACCCAAGGAGCCGACAGCCTTGACGGCGGCATCCGCCGTATCAAGTTCCTGGTCGAGCGTCTCAACCGCCGCCTGGGCGCGATCGCTCAGACGCATCTTCTTTAATTCGTTGATGTCGTGGCGAATGCCCGCGATATTGCCGGCAATATCATCGAGGAGAATCTGTCGGTTCTCCGGCGTGAAATTCTGCTGCACGATGTAAGAAACATTGACATTGATGCTGCGCAGGCGATTGTTCGCATCATTTAAATACTGCGTCGTCATCAAGTTGTGATGATACATATCGTCGAGCGCCTGCTTCGCCGAATGGCTCGAATAAACGCCGACGGCGGCGACGAGGATCACCGTGAGGATGAGAAATACGGAAAGAATCGCGACCTTCGTCTTGACGCTGTAATCCTTCAAGATCTCACTGCCTATCGTAAAATTGCTCATTTTCTCGTCCCCCCTTATTTCACAAACTGCGCGACATTTGTCTGCGTGATGGAGGTGAACGGAATATCGAGACTCTCGGTCGGCGCTTTGCCGCTCAAAAAGCCCTGTACGAGTGTGACCGCGCCTGCCGCCTGTCCCTCTGCATCCTGCTTGATCGTCTGCGAAAGCTCGCCTGCTTCGACCGCAGCAAGCCCGTCGGGCGTCGCATCAACGCCCGTCACGAGGCAACCCTGCAGTCGGTTCGCCGCCTTTAAGGCTTGAATTGCGCCGAGTGCCATCTCGTCGTTTGCAGCTACGACGCC
Source organism: Selenomonas sp. (assembly GCF_052169755.1). Lineage (GTDB taxonomy): Bacteria > Bacillota > Negativicutes > Selenomonadales > Selenomonadaceae > Selenomonas. The sequence continues at coordinate 9,869 of NZ_JBQNBV010000025.1, forward strand.
ATGAATTTCGGGGAAGAAGCTCAGCCAGAGCGTCATGGCTTTCATACCCTCCGCCCTGCTCCAGCTGCCATCCACGGAAGCGAGCAGCTGTATGTCGGGACGCTTGTCGAGGCATGCCTCCTTGAAGCCCTCCCAGCGCTTGACGGCGACGCTCAAGGAGCTTTCGCCCATGAGATAAACGATCTTGGCGTTCGGCGGCAGATTCTTCGCCATAAATTCGCCCTGCATCCTGCCCGCCTCGCGGTCGTCGGACAAGGAGCCGATGACCTTTGGATCGTTGACGTCGCGATTCATGATGACGACGGGGATGCCCGCCTCGCGAGCCTTTTCGACCGTCGGCACGATGCTCGTCCCATCCATAGCTAAGAGCACGATAGCGGCTGCCTTATTGGCGATCGCCTCGTTCAGCTGATCGATCTGCAGATTGCTGTCGCCCTTGCCGTTGAGGAATTCTACTTCAAGTCCCGCAGCCTTCGCCTTTTCGGCAAACGCATTCTTGAGATGCATGGCGAATGCATCGTCGTCGTTATGGTTGGCGTAGATCACCTTGCCCGCTTCCCCTGCGCCGGACCCCCCGCAGCCCGTCAGATAAAAACACCCCAAGACCACCAAGAGAAAGATCAAACATTTTCTCGTCAAGTTCATGCTCCCACGCCCTTTCTTGTAAAGCTGCCGCAGCCTGCCTCTTTCGCACGCAGCAGGCAGACATGCGTCGTGTCCGACCATTTGGCATATATAGTTTTTCTGTTCCATCCTTATTCTATCTCCAATGCTATTTTCCTGCTTCGAAGAAAAATAATTATCAATGCTCTCCTGGGTCTATTGGGAAAATCAAAAATTTTCGCTTGCATTTTTACTGGACATGCAGTATACTCATAAAGTACGACATGGGGACGTAGCTCAGCTGGGAGAGCGTTCGGTTCGCATCCGAGAGGTCGAGGGTTCAATCCCCTTCGTCTCCACCAGATCGACAAGCAGGGAATCGGCGAGATGCCGGTTCCTTTTTTATTGCCGATGAGGATTTTTCGCACGAGGACGGGCACAAATTCCCTTAGCGAAGGGGCGGCAGTGGGCGCAAGTCTATGTTTTCGGCAGATCTGCATTGACAAGATCATTCGTTTTGGGTATGATTGGATGCAGGTGAGATTTTGAATCTTACTGCAGAGCCTTTCCGCATCCTGCGATGCCTGTCCTGCGGTTTGGAAAAGAGGAAGGGAACGAATGAAGTCATTGAAACTGCGCGCTGCTTTTTTGCTGCTCCTGCTCGTCGGCAGCATCGTACTCGCCTTGGGGTTCGGCTCGGTGACGCTGCCGACCGATACGCTTTTCTCTGAGGTAGCTGCCGCCTTTGCAGGGGAAACCTCGAAAAACGCGATGATCCTCTTCGACATCCGTCTGCCTCGCATTTTATTCGCCGTGCTCGCCGGCGCTGCCTTGGGGCTTACGGGGCTTTTGATGCAGACGGTTTCGCAGAACTACCTCGCCGATCCCTACATCCTAGGCGTTTCGGCGGGCGCGAGCACGGGGGCTGTCGTCTGCATCGTCTCGGGGCTGGCGCAGCAGCTTTTCGGCTATGGCATCTACATCGGCGCTTTTTTCGGCGCGGCGCTCTCGACGGCGCTCGTTATTTTTCTGACGGGACGGAGCGGCAGCCCTGTCCGCCTCGTACTCATGGGCATGGGCATCTCGGCGCTCTTTTCTGCCTTGACAATGCTCGCGATTTACGGCGCAAAGGACGAGGCGCAAGTCAGAAGCGCCATGTTCTGGCTCATGGGAAGTCTCACGGGCATTCAGTGGAAAGCGGTTCCCGTCATGGCGGCGGCGCTTGCGGCGCTCATGCTCTTTATCTGGCTTCTACGCCACGAGCTTGACATCCTGTTGCTCGGCAAGGAGGAAGCGCGCCATCTCGGTATGTCCGTCATGCGTCTGCAGCGTCTCATCGTGCTCTTCTCGTCTGCCGTCGTGGCGATCGTCGTGGCGCTTTCCGGCATCATCGGCTTCGTCGGACTCATCATTCCACATGCGGCGCGTTTTTTCAGCGAGCCGAAGCACGGCGTGCTCCTGTGGTTTACGGCGCTTTTCGGCGGCATCGTACTCATCTGGGCGGATGTGCTCGCGAGGAGCGCCTTTCGCCCGGAGGAGCTTCCCATCGGCATCCTGACGGCAGGTCTCGGCGCTCCCGTATTTCTCTGGATCATCAACCGCAAGTACGGAGGGTATTGATATGCTCTCGGTCAGGAATTTATCGTTTGCCGTCGGTGATAAAACGATTCTTCACGACGTATCGGTCAACTTTGCCGAAGGAAAAATCACGGCGATTCTTGGTGCAAACGGCTCGGGAAAAAGCACCTTGATGTCCTTCCTTGGGAAAAATCGCGCGGCTCCCGGGCACATCTTCCTCTGCGGCAAGGATATCAGCGGGATTCCGTCGCACGCCTATGCACAGAGGGCGGCGATGTTGCCGCAGCAGCGCGAAACCATCGCCGATTTCACCGTCGAAGATGTCGTCGTCATGGGGCGCTTTCCCTATAAGCGGCAATTTCGTGACTATACAGAAGCTGACTACGAAATCGCCCAAAGCGCCATGCGCGAAGTTGGCATCGAGGCGATGGCGAGGCGGCGCATCGGCAGCATGTCGGGCGGGGAGATCCAGCGCGTCATGATCGCCAAGGTGCTCGCACAGCGACCTGAAATCATCCTCATGGACGAGCCGACGAACCACCTCGACGTCCGATACAAGGTCGCACTCATGAACACGCTGCGCGCCTACGGCGGCACGATCATCCTCGTGCTGCACGATCTGTCGCTCGCCGCGCAGTACGCCGACCGCGTCGTCGTCATGAAGCATGGGCGCATCCGCGAAGAGGGGGATACCGCCGACGTCATGCGCACCGAACTCTTAGAAGAGATTTTCGGCGTACCCTTCGTGCGCTTTGAAAAAGACGGTCGCGTCTACTTGAACTATTAAAGAAACACGGATTTTTGTTTGGTAAAGAAAGGCGTTTCTATATCGCAGCAAATGCTGCGGCAGAAATATATGAAGGAGGTTTTCATTTTATGAAACAATGGCTGAAAAGAGCGGCGACCGTAAGCATCGCCGCGCTGCTCCTCGCGTCACTCGCAGGCTGCGGCAGCGACGCGAAAAAAGCGGCGGAAAAGACCGAGGGCTATCCTGTGTCGTGGACACAAACGCTCAACGGGCAGGAGACGACCGCTTCTGTGGAAAAGGTGCCGAGCCGCGCCATCTCAATGTCGCAGGCGACGACGGAAATGATGCTCGCGCTCGGACTTGAGGACAAGATGGTCGGCACAGCGATGAAGGAAGAGGACATCTATCCGCCGCTGCAAACAGCGTATGACAAGGTCAAAGTGCTGTCGGAGAAGTGGCCGTCCTACGAAACTTTCATGGCGGAAAAGCCTGATTTTGCGACGGGTTGGGAAGTTCCCTTCACGAAACGCGGTATTCCCGCCGATTCGATCACTGCGCAAGGCGTACCGATCTACATCCCGTCCTCGATGCAAAAGCTCGACGCAGATCTCGACACCGTATTCGACGATATGCAGAAGCTCGGAGCCATCTTCGGCGTCGAGACGAAAGCGCAGGAATGGGTCAACGGACAGAAGAATATCCTCGTCGCTGTGCAGGAGAAGATCAAAGATCTGCCGAAAAAGCGCGTGTTCATCTATGATGCATCTGACGGCAAACCCTTCACAGCCTACAAGGGATACACGACGAATATTCTAAAGCTCATCGGCGCAGAAAATGTCATGGCGGATGCCGGCGTAGATAAGACGTGGGCAGCCGCGACATGGGAAAGCGTCGTCGCCGCCGACCCCGAGTACATCATCATCGCCGACTACAGCAACGGCATAAGAAACGACGACGATTTCCAGCAAAAGGTTGCCGCCATTAAGGACAATCCGCAGCTCGCGAATGTCAAAGCCGTCAAAGAAAACCATTTCCTCAAAGTGAAACTTTCGGAAATCACCCCGGGCGTACGCACCGTCGAAGCGCTCAAACGTCTCGCCGAAGAGATTCACGGCATTCGGCTCCAATGAATCTCTTCCATAAGCAGACAATGGGCGGCAGTGTGATCTTATAATCGCAGCAGTAAGTTTAGCCCCGAGGCTTCGGCTTCGGGGCTGATTTTTGTATAAAATACACGCACAAACGTCCAATTTGTTGACGTTGTGCGACGCCCTTACAGAAGCCTGGCCAATCGCTCTGCGCCTTCGGCTTGACCTCTTGGGGCTTCATGGTAAGAACAATAAAAAAGACGCCGCACCAATTTCAACGAATCGGTACGGCGCCTTTTGCTATAGAAATTCCGGATACGCTCATTCGTATGTTCCTGCAAAGATCTTTTCGGCGGGGCCTGTCATGTAGATGTGATTGTTCGCTGCCCATTCGATTTGCAGCTTGCCGCCGTCAAGTTCGATTTCCGCTTCCTTTCCCGTGCGTCCTGCGAGTGCGGCGGCGACAAGCGTCGCGCACGATCCTGTGCCGCAGGCGAGTGTCACGGCTGCGCCGCGCTCCCAGACGCGCATACGGATGTGCGTCTGGTCTTTGACTGTGGCAAATTCGACATTCGTCTTTTTCGGGAAGCGCGCATGGCTTTCGAGTGCAGGACCGAGTTTTTCGATCGGCACGCGATCTGCGTCATCGACAAAAATGATACAGTGCGGGTTGCCCATCGAAACGCATGTCATGGAAAGCGTTTCGCCTGCAGCTGTAATGGGCTGTTCGATGACATGCGCCGAGCCGAACCCCTCGACGGGAATGCGATCCGCCGCGAGGATCGGCTCGCCCATATCGACGCATACGCCTCTGAGCCTGTCGTCTGCAAAATGCAGGCGCGGTACAAGGATGCCTGCGCCCGTTTCAACGGTAAACGACGCCTGATCGCTCAAGCCTTCGTCATGCACAACGCCCGCAAAGCAGCGGATGCCGTTGCCGCACATTTCGGCTTCACTGCCGTCTGCGTTCAGGATGCGCATACGAAAATCTGCCTTTTCCGACGGCAGCACGAGGATCAGCCCGTCTGCACCGATGCCGTAGTGACGGTCACAGATCTTCTCCGATAGTGCAGCGAGATCGTCCTCGGCAAGCCGCTCGGCAAAACCGTTCACAAGGATGAAATCGTTGCCGCAGCCCTGCCACTTCGTAAAGGAAAACGCCATACTTTTACCCCCAAGAGTGTTTTGCAAAGAACGACCAGAAGGAAGCGCCGAAAGCGTTGCCTTTCCGATAGCTTTCTTCGAGTACGCGTGCCTCTGTCGCCATGCAGTTTTCCCTTATTTTAGCGAAGAACGAGCGTTTTGCCAAGTCCTGTTTGCCTGTGACGGCTCCATGTATTGCCGACCGACCGCGTCTTTTTTCTGCATTCATAACGATTCTCCTTTGCATATACCCCTATTGGTATGTTTCATTATACATGTATGGGTATATATTGTCAAGCGAAGGCGTTCAGCCCTCACGCTCAGCGCCATGATGTCCTTTCCCGTCCCTTTTCTGCACTGACATCATCCGAGAGGCACGCTGTACCGATGTTCTCACGTCTTACAGAAAGTTAGCCAATCGGTCTTCGACTTCGGGCGTGACTTCTTGGGATTTCATGGAAATCTGGGATCTGCTCTTAAGATAATTTGCTAAAATTTCGATTAAATTGTATCGTAGATTTTTGTCTTTTGCTGCTGAAAAGAAAAGGAGTTCACGATCAATTTGCGTGACAAGTATCGGGTATTGCTATGTTTAGTCAAAAGCAATGATGAAGCAAGGTTGGAAACAAAAGAGAGCTTGCTGAAACTGATGATGCAGCAGCTTGCTGATCTGCAAAAGCAAATGATAGAAACCCTAAAAAATGATGCGAATAAAAGCGATCGGAAAAATGATTTGAGCGGAGGGCATTTCCACTTTGGTACGACAAAGGCGTCGAATCTGCTCGATGGCAAAACAGAGGACGGCAGCGATGCAGCGAGCGCGTCTTATTTGATTGCGATCGGCGGATCATCTCCTGAGCAGACAGGAGAGGGCGATGCGCTTGCACGGGAAACGGAGCATCTTGCTAATCGCATCCTGCGTGACTTCGATGATGCGGCGGATGCGATGCTCAATAAGTTCCGATTGGAAAATCCGCTGACGATCGAACATGGGAAAAAAGCCATCGCTTCGATGCAGCTTAATATTATACAATTCCGCGCTACGCAGGCATACGCGGTAGAAACGCCTCCTGCACTGCATGAGAGCGATGCGACAGACGATGCAGCCGCGCCGATTTATGGAATCGGCGCCGGGGATATGAAACATGTTTCTCAGCAAAATAGTCGTTCGACCGCGCACTTCTTTAGAAAAAATGGTAAACGACAAATTAATATCAAGGCATAGCTGTACACGCACTTGTGCAGGAGCTATGTTTATTCGTGTTGCATGAACTGCGGCGAGACTGAATGTATTCATTATTTGTGTGTATCAGGAAAACGCTGCGAAAAGATTTTTGAGGGGGATGATGCGCATGGCGATTGCAGGACCGGCACAACCGACCGCGCCGACGCCGCCGACTGTGCCGGGATTTGCGGGTGCATCCGAGGCGGTCGGCGGGCTGCCGGACTTCGGCGCATCGGGACAGGCGGCGGTCGAGGGCGCACAGGAGAGAGCCGCTGCCGCCGTGCAGACGGGGCAGGATGCAGCGGCGAATGCACGCGCAGCAGGCGAGCGGCTCATGGGTGCGCCTGAGCGCAAGACGACAGGGGCGGGCGCAGAACAAGACGGCGGCGCAAAGGGAAAGCTTGAGCAAACGCCGACAAATGCCGCAGCCGATGCAGGCGGCGCGAAGAGCCAAGCGACTGTATCCGAGGCGGCGAAGCTGCCGCCGGCGGCTCAGGCGGCGCAAACGGAGCATACGAGTATGACAGGCAGCGAGACGCGCACGGTGAGTACATCGCCAGCCGAGGAGCCGCAGGGGTTCGACATGCTGCACTTGGCGCTCGTCGCCGTTCTTTTCGCCGCTATCGCAGGTGTTTTCGCCTATGCGTTTTTGCGCCGCAAAAAGGACGCGCCGACGCCCGCGATGCGTGCCGCGCGTGAGGCGGAGCTTCTGGCAGAGCTTGAAACGATCCGCGCCGCGCGTGAAAAGCGTGAAGCTGATCGCGCCGCCGCCGTCGCCGCCGCAGGGCTTTGTGCCATCGCCGGTGATTGGACGCGCGGCGCAGCGGAAACGCAAGCGGCGGACGGCACAGGCGAAGAGGCGGGCGCAGCGCGCGATGCGGCTTCGGCAAGCGCAGGCGCGGCAAAGATGCCGTCCTCGACGGATACAGCAGCCGCCGCACCGGACACCTCGATGCTCGCATCGCTTTCTGAGGCGCTTGCCGCCTTTCGTGAAGCGAGCGGTATGATGGATGATGGAGCGCGTGCGCAGGCGGCGGAAGAAGCGCGAAAAGCCACGCGCATCGCGGAGATTCGCCAAGACCGCGAAGGGAAGAAGGACGGCGAGCACGGCGGGTTCGAAATTCGGATCTAAGGAAGCATGGCGACAAGCCTTTTGCCGTGAGTGCCTTGCCTATGCTATAATACAAAGATACGAAAAGATTTTGCGGCAGGCGCTCCCTGCCGATGGGAGGACGCAGTCATGCTGGACATCAAATTTGTCAGGGATCATATCGACGAGGTGCAGGCGATGCTCGAAAAGCGCTGCAACGCGCTGAATCTGAGCGGCTTCAAGGAGCTTGAGGAGAAGCGCCGCACGCTCCTGCAGGAGGCGGAAGAACTCAAGGCGCGGCGCAACAGCGTGTCGAAGGAGATCGGCGCGAAGAAGAAGCAGGGCGAGGACGTCACGGCGATCTCCGCCGAAATGCGCGAGGTCGGCAGGAAGATCGCCGATCTCGACGCTGCGACGCGCGAGGTGGAAGACGAGCTTCACGACATCCTCCTGAACATTCCGAACATGCCGAAGGACGACGTGCCCGTCGGCAAGGACGACACGGAGAACCCCGAAGTGCGCCGCTGGGGCGAGCCGCGAAAGTTCACCTTCGAGCCGAAGGCGCACTGGGATATCGGCGCCGATCTCGAAATCCTCGATGCCGAGCGTGCGGCGAAGGTCACGGGCGCACGCTTCACCTTCTACAAGGGACTCGGCGCGAGGCTGGAACGAGCCTGCATCAACTTCATGATGGATCTGCACGCGACGAAGCACGGCTACACGGAAATGCTCGCGCCCTACATCGCGAACGAGGCGAGCATGATCGGCACGGGACAGCTGCCGAAGTTCGCCGAGGACATGTTCAAGCTCGAAGGTCTCGACTATTACCTCGTGCCGACGGCGGAAGTGCCGACGACGAACTACCACCGCGACGAAATCCTCGACGGCAGGAAACTGCCCGAGCGCTACACGAGTTACACGGCATGTTTCCGCGCAGAAGCCGGCAGCGCGGGGCGCGACACGCGCGGGCTCATCCGCCAGCACCAGTTCAACAAAGTCGAGCTGATCAAGTTCACGAAGCCCGAAGACTCTTGGGATGAACTTGAAAGCATGGTCGATGCGGCGGAAGATGTGCTGCGCCTTTTGGAGATTCCCTATCACGTCGTGCTGCTCTGCACGGGCGACATGAGCTTCACGTCGGCAAAGACCTACGACATCGAGGTCTGGATGCCCGCGCAGAACACCTACCGCGAGATCTCCTCGTGCTCGAACTGCCTCGACTATCAGGCGCGCCGCGCGAACATCAAGTTCCGCCGCGAGCCAAAGGAGAAGCCCGAGTTCTGCCATACGCTCAACGGCTCGGGGCTTGCCGTCGGGCGCACGGTCGCGGCGATCCTCGAAAACTATCAGCAAGAAGACGGCTCCGTGCGCGTACCGAAGGCGCTCGTCCCCTACATGGGCGGCGTGGAAGTCATCGAAAAGCCGTGAGGAAACTGCACGACCATCAAGGCGAAGGGGGATTTCCCATGAGCAAGCGTGCCGTCCGGGCTGAAATCCGTCTCGGAGCGATCCGGCACAATTACCGCGTGATTCGCGAGGCGCTCTGTGGCGGCGCAAAGCTCTGCGCCGTCGTCAAGGCGAACGCTTACGGGCACGGCGCCCTCGCCGTCGCGAAGGAGGCGA
>NZ_JBQNBV010000026.1:0-18408 GCF_052169755.1 Selenomonas sp.
ATCATCTTGAGCAACGACAGCAGATTCCTTTCCAAGATCCTTCAGCGTCTTTCCATTCTCATCGGCAATTTGTGTAATCGTCGGGACGGAAGAATTCATGTTTCCTTTATAGGTGATCTCCGTCGTCGCCTTAGCTCCCATGCTGCGCATCGTATCCTTGATCTGGATGCCTGTCGGCGTGCCTTTTGTATCAATGCTCCCATTTTCATCGGCATTCCAACCGACGACATGGTGTCCTGAGCCTGCCATGACGTAGTTGTAATTCGCGTCAAAAATGAAATTGCCCGCACGCGTATAGTACTTGTCCTTGCCTTGCGCATCGCGCGAAACGACGAAGAGCCCGTTGCCCGAGAGCGCGAGGTCAGTATTCTTGCCCGTCGCCTGCGGCGAAGCGTCATTGAAGAGCAGGTCGATGCTCGCAACGCCGACGCCAAGACCAACCTGCTTAGGGTTCGTGCCGCCGACAGTCTCACTCGGAGCGGCTGCTCCTGCAGATGTCTGATAGAGTGTATCGGCAAACGTCACGCGGCTCGACTTAAAACCGACCGTATTGACGTTCGCGATGTTGTTGCCTATGACGTCCATGCGTGTCTGATGGCTTTTCAGCCCTGATACGCCGGAAAAAAGAGAACGCATCATAATGTATCAATCTCCTTTATTGGTGCAGCTGAGATGGCGGGCAAAGCCGCCCACACATCCGCGGCTCGCTTCTGTCAGTCGGCGAGCCAGTGCCTCCCGAAGGACCGGCTAAAGAATCGCTGCACTGTCAATGTTTGTGAAAATATTGTCCTTGGCGCTCATGCCATCCATGGCAGTAATAACCGTCCTGTTTTTGATACTCACGACGAGCGCGACGTCGTTGATATAAATCAAAGATTCTCTCGCGCCCTTCGACGCCATCTTTGAGACGGTATCTCCGAGTCTTGAAATTTCCTCATCGCTGAGATCTATGCCGCGCGCTCTCATGCGCTCTGACGCATGAGCCGAAAAGCTGACCTCAGACTCGGCTCGGCTAAGTTCTGCTGCAAAGGATGGGACCTTGTCCTGCGATGTCTGCGGCTTTCGAGCAGCGGGCATCGCCGGCAGGAGCGGCTGGGACGAAAGGTAGATTCTTGCGTCAGCCATATTCTCCTCCGTGTGTCATTTTCCCGATGCCTTTGGCTTCGGCGGATCGGCAACCGCTTCGATCTCCGAAATATCGACTTCATGCAACTTGCCCTTCGCATCCTGCGCAACGACCACAGTCTTGCCCTTTATGATCTTGATACCGCGCACATTGCCGACGAACGTTTCTGACGAAGTCTTGGGATTGCCCTCCTTGTCGGTGGTTTTCGTCGCATGTGTCCACTGAATATTCTTGCCGATCATATTGCTCAAAGAGCCGACAAGTACGGAGCTGTCAATGTTCGACACAAGTTTTGCGACCTCGCCCAAGCCCTTGACCATTTGCGTCATCTGCTCAAGCGAAGAGAACTGGGCAAGCTGGGCGATATACTGCGTGTTGTCGTCCGGGCTTAGCGGATCCTGATGGCGAAGCTGCGTCACGAGAAGCTGCAGGAAAGCGTCTTTCCCGAGGGAATCATTCTTCCGCGTCGCCTGCCCTTTCTGCGCAGCTTCATACTTGGCGCGATTATACTTCATACCATCGGATGTGATGGTATTGAGATCTGTTCCGTTCATACATTTCTCCTTTCTTTCAAGTTCCATTTCATGTACTGCACATCTTCAAATGCGGTAGTCAACGCCGTCCTGAGCCAAGACATCTGAACGACCAGCCGCGGCGGCAAGCATCTGCTGCTCTTCCTCAAACGAGGCAAGAGCCTGCTGCGCATCGCGTCCCTGACTGCTTCCCTGCCTGCCTTGTTGTGCATAATAGGCATTCGCATCCTGTTGGCCATTCATCAGAGAACTGTCGCTAAGTCCTGCATAGACACCGACATTGTCAACCTTGAGCCCCTGCGCCTGCAGTTCCTGCTTGAGCTGGATCATCGAAGTCTCAATGATCGTGCGCACTGCAGCATTGTCCGTATGGAACGCTGCGTTCACCGCACCGCTTGCGGCAACGGAAACCTTGAGAGTCAATTCGCCGAGATGCTCAGGCTTCAGGCGAATGACCATCTCCGTCTGCTCCGGCATGCGCAAGAGCCTTGCCTGTTCAACAATCTGACGCGCCACCTCATAATCTTTCTGAGGCGTCATGGGGACTTCCTGCTGCGGCGCTGCCGCTTCGTGCAAAGCCGTCTGAAACGTCACGGCGGGATTGGACTGCGAAGCAGCATTCTCCTGTCCCGTCTGCGGTGTCTGCAGCGCTTCTTGGAAAATCTGCATGGCAGGATTCGCTTTTGCCTTTACCGCGCCCTCTTCCGACGCCTGCACAGACGCTGTCTGTGTGAGCGGAACCGAGATATTCGGCTTTTGCTCCTGTGCCGACGACTGTTGATTCAAGAATCCAGAAGAACCGTCTTCCGCCGGATTCTGCATCGTCTCTTGACCTGCTGCATCAGACGGGTTCAGCACATTCGCTTTAGCGTCAAGCGCTGCACTCGTCAGCGGCATGGAATTGCCTGCAAGATGCGGCGCAGACGCAGCTTGGCGCTGACCGTTTGTCACACTTGCCTGTACAGACAGCACGGACGGCTCATCGGAAGATGCCGTGAGCATACGCAAGAGTGCGTCGGAAAGTGGAGCGTCATCCTCGACATTTGTCGTCAGATTCGCCGCTTGTACGGGAATCTCCATCGTGTCCAAGCCACGAAGCGCATTCACATCGACCGCTTTCAGCGCAGGTTCCACGACAGCTTTTCCATCCATTGACACCGTCTGTGAAGGCTGCGGCTGATTCTTACCCGAAAGAGCCTGGAGCAAATCTTTCGCTCCCGCCGCCTCATCGTTCGTCAGCCATGCGTCGAGATAATTGAGCTGCGGGACATTCGTTTGCATTTGCGTCTGCCCCTGCGGTGTCGAAGGAGCATTTGCAGCAGCATCCAAAGAGACTGCTTCCCCCGCTTCACTTGTTGAAGCAGGCTCCTGCTGTACGGCAAGCGATTCCTCTGCAAAAGCTGACACGAGATTCGCAGCGGAAGCTTCTGCCCGCATCATGTTTGCACCCGCAGCCGTCGCCTTATCCTGTGTACTTTGCTCAACCGCCGCGATATCTGCCACCTCTGTGTTTTCAACAGACGCGACTTTTTGCTCCGGTTTCGTTTGCTGCGATGCAGCAAGAGACGCCGCCAAAGGATCGCTGCTCATTTGGTCTGCTGTTTCAGCAGAGGCCTGCGCCATCGCCTTGACTTTCGCCAACATTTTGCCAAACGAGGGATTTCTCGCCCCTCTATCCGCCGCAGATCCCACTTTATCCACAGGGCGAACGGCGTCGGCGGCATTTGCTTTTGCCGACGGATTCGGCGCAGGTGTGACACTCATGAGATTTGTTTGTACGTTATTCATCATTTTCACCTCCTTTCAAGAGTATTCTATAGCATCAGGCAATGCCTGTCTGCCGACGTTCTTACTCTGCCGTTTGTTCCGGCGAATCATTTCCCTCGGTGTGCTGATTCTGACGATCCAGCGGCGAGATGACCTTCTTCGGCACTCCCGTATACATGAGCTTCGTCAGCCGAGACGACTGCTCGGCATCCATCGCGGCGAGCGTTTTTGCCGCCTGCGACTCATCCATCTTCTGCAGAATGGCTACCGAGAGATCGTCATCAAGATCCTTCATGACCTTAGCCGCCTGCTGCGGTTTCATTTCGTTGTAAACGCGAGCAAGCTTCGTGACGCGCTTTTTCTCAGCCGCCTCACGCTCTTTCATCTGCTTTTCGATCTCTTCCTTCGTCAGCACCTTTGGCTTCGAAGCGCCTTTTTCCTTATCCTTTGCAGGATTCGGCTTGCTGTCCACAAGCTCGGCTTTTGGCTTGCCAACCGCTTCATCCTGTGCAGATTCTTCCGCCTCAGGCGCAGGCTTTACGAAGAATTCTCCTATAACAGGCATATCGTATAATTTCATCTTTTCATTCATCGTGCTCGCATCAAAAATCTGCAGGTACACGCCGAGCAGGAACCCTCCCACGACAAGCACGAGCAGCAATATTGCAGCGAGTGCGATCTTGACTATTTTCTTCATATCGGGCTTTGGCTCCTTTCGGGATCGTGCGTGCCTTCCTCAAGCGAAAGGTTCTTTTCCATCCCCTCGCATTCGCTGCTTATTGATAGAGATCAAGAACCTTATTGACATAGTTCTGGGTCTCCGCATAGGGCGGCACGCCATCGTAATCCTTGACTGCCTGCGGTCCGGCATTGTAGGCGGCAATCGCCTTCTTCATGTCGCCCCCAAAAGCGTCAAGCATCTGCTTCAAGTAGTGCGCTCCACCTTCGATATTCTGCTTCTCATCATAAGGATTGACACCAAGCGCAGCTGCCGTATCGGGCATGAGCTGCATGACGCCGACCGCCCCCGCATCGGAAACTTCACTTTGGTTGCCGTTTGACTCTGCCTCCGCCACGGCAGCGACGAGACGGGAATCCAGACCGTACTTTGCCGCAGCTTCACGGATGAAGCGCGCTGTTTCATTCGACGCACCGGAAAGTTCCGCGGAAGCGCCGACATGCGATGTTGCCTGTGCAGCACCCGCCTCTGTCTTCGCCGCAGTCTTCTGCGCAGGCACAGCCTCTTCTTTTTTCTTAAGCTCAGCGGTCAATGTCCGTTGAAAATTGGACGCCATGCCGGGTACAGAGCCTTCGATGCCAAACCGTCTCTGAATCTCGGATATTCTCGCCTGTATCGCCTCAACACCTGAAAGTTCCATCGCATCCATTCTCCTTGCCTTATGTATTCATGCCCCGCATATAAAGCTGCAAACCAATTTCATCAAGCAGTTTCTGCTCTTCCAAAAGCGCTTCATCCCTATACTGCTGAAGCCGCTTCGCTTTAAGCTGTTCAATGCTTTTGAGCTTATTCATAAGTTTCAAAAGCACTTGAAGTCTTTTCTGTCGCTCCGCGCGGCTTCGGAGGATTTTATCCTGTTGGCTTTCAATTTGCTCTCTCTTCCATTCAAAAAAGCTGTTGAAAGTCAAAAGCCGCCCCAAGGAAATTGTATGTCCATCCGTCAAGCGATCATAATCCTGTCTGCCCTGCTGCATCTCCTTCAGAAGATCGCCGAGCTTCTCTTTGTCTGCTTCAAGAATTCGCGATGCCTCGGCGAACTTCACCTCCGCGTCATCCTTCTTAGAACGTGTAACTTTCAGCAGAGTTTCCAGCTTAAAGCGAAACCTCTTCATCCGAAGCACTCCTCATCATATCGCTTCCAGCTTCTTTTCAGTCTCCTCATAAGAACTTTGTTCAAAAACACCCTGACAGAGAAAATCATTGATCGCGTCAATTTTTGCAACCGCCGTATCAATCTTCTGACTCGACCCTTTGACGTAGGCGCCAATATGAATGAGATCTTCAGCTTCCTTGTAGACTGCCATCAGCGCACGCAGTCCCTGCGCCGCCTTCAAATGAGCATCGTCGACGACTTCATTCATGACGCGCGACACGCTTGCGAGCACATCAATAGCCGGAAAGTGGTTCTGCGCAGCAATGGAGCGCGATAAAACTATATGACCATCCAAGATGCTTCGGACAGCATCTGCGATCGGCTCATTCATATCATCGCCATCGACAAGCACGGTGTAAATGCCCGTGATCGATCCTTTGCGGCTTGTTCCCGCACGCTCTAAGAGCCTAGGCAAAAGCGCGAACACCGAAGGCGTATAGCCGCGCGTTGCCGGAGGCTCGCCAATCGTCAGACCGACCTCGCGCTGCGCCATAGCAAAACGCGTGACCGAATCCATCATGAGAACGACACGCTTGCCCTGATCGCGGAAGTACTCGGCGATAGCTGTCGCGGTCATCGCTCCTTTGATGCGCACAAGCGCCGGTTTATCTGATGTCGCGACGACGACGACGGATCGTTTCAATCCTTCTTCACCGAGATCACGTTCAATGAATTCTTTGACTTCACGCCCGCGCTCGCCAACGAGCGCAATAACACTGATGTCAGCTTCCGTATTGCGCGCGATCATCGAGAGAAGCGTCGATTTGCCGACGCCCGAACCAGCCATGATGCCGATGCGCTGCCCATCGCCAAGCGTGATAAGACCATCAATGGCACGCACGCCAACGTAAAGGGAGTCTTGTATGCGCGGACGCTCCAAGGGCGAAGGCGGATCCGCCTGCAGAGGATATTCGCCTTTGCAAAGAAGCGGCCCCTTGCCGTCAATCGGCTCGCCAAGACCGTCGAGGACACGCCCCAAGAGTTCCGATCCCACCTGAACCTGCAAGGTTTTCTGTGCGGAAACGACCTCGCACCCCGGTCCGATGCCCTGCATTTCGCCAATAGGCATCAAGAGCACTTTTCCGTCACGAAAGCCTACGACCTCAGCAGGAATTGGCTCAACCTGCGGAAAGCGCGACTTCACATAGCAGAGTTCCCCCAGGCTGACGTTTGGACCCGCCGACTCGATGACAAGTCCGATGACCTGCACGATCTTGCCGCTCATCTTGATCGGCTCGCAGGCAGCGGCAGCATCCGCAAACTTACGCACATTGATGCGCAGTCTGCCTTCCGCCGTCAAGACCGCATCGCCGCCGTCAGCAAAGACATCCTGTGCTGCATCTTCTTCTCTAGACGCAGCTCCCCATTCGGGATCTGCAAAAGCTTCCTGCAAGTCACTCATAGACACACATCCTGTATCGCTTTCCTTACAAGTTCCATCTGTGTCGAAAGCCGCGCATCGACGTTGCCGTTTGGCGTCTCAAGCACACAATCGCCGGGCTGCAAGCCCGCATCCGCCTTGACGAGAAGCACCGCTTGCCCTTCGAGCATGTGCTGAAACTCCGACTGTGCCATGAGGACAAGCTCATAGGCATCCGGCGCAACGTAGACGATGACTTCCGCCTGATCCCGCACCTTCATCAAAGCCTTGCGTACAAGAGGCAGGATGATCTGCGGGGCATCAATGAAGTGCTGCGGCAGAATCTGCTCAACAACGCTCATTGCAATGCTCGTGACATCGTTCTCCGCCATTTGCAGATAGACTTTACGCGCTTCAAGCGCCGCGCTCATCAAAGCT
This sequence comes from Selenomonas sp., assembly GCF_052169755.1. Lineage (GTDB taxonomy): Bacteria > Bacillota > Negativicutes > Selenomonadales > Selenomonadaceae > Selenomonas. The sequence goes on from NZ_JBQNBV010000026.1 coordinate 7,117, forward strand.
CCCGCTTTGTCGTTCGCAGCCGCGAGCATGTCCGCACAATCCTCGGCAGCCTGTTCCATGCCGTCTTTGTGACCTTCCTTGAACCCTTCCGCCTTTCCTGCCTCACGCGCCTCTTCCTTGATTTCCTCTGCAAGCTGGCGAGCATCCATCTCGCTGCGCTCGCTTGCATACTCGGCATCCTTTACCATGACCATACATTTTTCGCGCGTTTCCTCAAGTAAGGTTTCCGCTTTTAGTTCTTTTTCTCTGACATACTCCAGACGTTCTGAAAGCGACTCCTCCGTCACACCCTCAAGTTCTTTGGGAAGCACTTTGGGCTTCGGCGGAGGCGGCGGCGGTTCAACGACGCAAGCTTTCTCCTGCCACAGCGCAGTTCTGATTATCCTAGACAATCATCTCGTCACCCTTTCCGCGTGCAACGACGATTTCGCCCTTGTCTTCCAAGCTGCGGATGACGTTGACGACCTTCTGCTGCGCCTCTTCGACATCGCGTATCTTGACGGGACCCATGAACTCAATTTCTTCACGCAGCATATCGGCAGCGCGTTTCGACATATTCTTGTAGAGCTTGTCGGCGACTTCTTTCGGCGTCGCTTTGAGCGCAAGAGAAAGATCCTTTGTATCGACCTCTCTGAGAACCATCTGCAAAGAGCGATCGTCGAGCATGACAATATCTTCGAAAACGAACATGAGCCGTTTGATCTCTTCCGTAAGCTCGGGATTGTCGACTTCGAGCGTTTCTGTGATCGTCTTTTCCGTTGTACGGTCGACGCGGTTCAAGATCTCGACGACAGCCTTCACGCCGCCCGCCGAAGTGAAGTCCTGCGTAACGAGAGAAGACAGCTTGCGTTCCAAAACTTTCTCCACCTCTCGTATGATATCGGGCGACGTACGATCCATCGTCGCGATGCGCTTCGTGACCTCCGCCTGCTTATCGGGCGGCAGCGACCCCATGAGAATCGCCGATTGATCAGGATCAAGGTACGCCATGATTAAAGCAATGGTCTGCGGATGCTCGTTCTGGATGAAGTTCATGAGCTGACTCGGATCGGTCTTATGCAGGAAATCGAAAGGACGTGCCTGCAAACTCGCGGTCAAGCGTGTGAGAATCAGCTTCGCCCTCTCCGCGCCAAGCGCTTTTTCAAGAATATTCTGCGCATACTCCAGACCGCCGGCAGACAAGTAGCTCTTCGCCATGAGCATTTGATAGAACTCGGTGATGACCGCTTTCTTCTGCTCCGGCGGCACCTTCCTCTGATTTGCAATCTGAAGCGTCACAGACTCGATCTCTTCCTCGTTCATGTGTTGGAAGAGCAGCGCCGAGCTCTCCGCACCGAGTGCGATGAAGAGAACAGCCGCTTTTTGGCGCCCCGTGAGGGGCGCGTTCTTTTGTTCAGCTACCATCAGTCATCCCCCGCCAGCCACTGTTTGATAAGCATAGCTGCATCTTCCGGCGTATTTCGAATCATCTCTTCGATTGCCTGAATCTCGCTAAGCTGCCTCTGCTCTTCTTCCGTAAGCTCTTCTTCCGTGACTTCGCCCGCTTCGATCTGCGCGGCGCGCTCTTCGGCAAGACGCTGCCTTTCGAGCTCTTCCTGCCGACGTTGCTCTTCGATCGCTTCCTGTTCCAAGCGTTTCTTGCGGCGGTACATCAATATGCTGCCAACAATCAGCGCGATAACAAGCAGGAATGCTGCAAGCTGCAGATAAAATTCGCGGTCAAGACGATCGCGTTCCGCCTGTTCATCGGCAAGCTTCTTGTCGCGCGCTTCCGTGCTGAACGGCAAAGGTTCAACCGAAACTGTATCCCCGCGATCGGGATTGATTCCGGCAGCGGAACGCACAGAGCGAAGAATGCTTTCCTGCTGCGCCTGTGTCACATCATCATTGACAAGGACAGCCACCGTCAAGCGACGAATCGAGCCGGGAGACGCAACGATCTTGCGCTTTTCCTCGTTGACCTCGTAGTTCGTCGTATTCTCCTTGCGTTCGTACTCTGCCTGCGAATTATTGTTTTGCTCAACATAGCCCGGCACATTGGACTGTGTACCTGCCGGACCGCCCGGCTGCGTCGAAGTGCCTGCATAGCTCTCACTCGTCGTCTGCTGGCTGCGCACGATACCCGACTCATCAACGACCGGCGTGTAGATCTGCGAATCCGTCGTCTTCTGGTCAAAGTCAAGTTCCACGCTGATGCGCACGAACGATTTGCCCTCGCCGAGGGACGCATCCAAAAGGCTCTGAACATTCTTTTGCAAGTTGTCCTGAACCTTCTTCGTCATCTCCATCCGGGTCAAGGTCTTTTGTCCAACGCCATCATCGTTATTTTCATCCGGATCATTCAAAATTTTGCCAGACTCATCGACAATCGTGATATTCTCCGGTGTCAGACCTTGCACGCTATGCGCGACAAGGTTCACGATGCCCTTGATCTCTTTCTTGGAAAGCTGTGTATTCGCCCTCAGCTTCAGCATAATGGAAGCCGTCGCCGGCTTTTCATTCTTTTTATAAAGGCTGTCCTCCGGCAAGACAATATGCACGCGCGCCTTTTCAACCGAAGCAATCTGCTCAATCGTACGCGTGAGCTCTCCCTGCAGCGCCTGTAAGTAGTTGACCTTGTTCTGGAACTCCGTCACGCCGAGCTTGCTGTCATCAAAAAGCTCGAATCCTTTATTGCCGCGGGGCAGTCCTTCGGCAGCCAAATCAAGCCTTGTGCTGTCAACGCTCTTTGCAGGAACGAGAATTGTCGTCCCCTGTCCGCCCTCTTGTATCTCGTAATCGACCTTGTTCTCCTTCAGCTTCGCCGCGACTTCGCCAGCATCCTTCGCTTCCATATTCGTGAACAAGGGCACCATATCCGGTTTACCGCCATACATGATGCTGCCGGCAACAATGGCGATAAATACGAGAGCCGCCGCACCGATGATCATGTATCGCTGCCGCTTGCTGTAATTATTCCAGAGCTCCAGGTAGCGCTCTTTCCACTCTGCCATTTTCTCAATCCCTTCGCCTCAATGTGCTTTGCCGAAGCATTCCGCTCCGGACTGGTCGTTATCCTTCAAGGCTTAGACCTGCATACGCATGATCTCCTGATAGGCCTCGACCGCACGGTTTCGCACCTGCATCGTGAGCTGCGTGGCAATTCCAGCCTTCTCACCCGCGATGACGACCTCGGACACATCTGTAATGCGCCCTGCCGCGAGCTCCATATTGAGTCGTTCAGATTCCTTAATCAAGCCGTTGACCTCGCCGAGAGAATCCGTAAGAAATTCACTGAACGGCTTCTCTATCTTCTGTTCGGTCTCTCCCAGATGGCTCTCGCCGGTCATCCGCACCGGCGTCATTTGTAGCGCTTCCACCTGCATGTTCTTTCCACCTCAATCTGTAACAGCCGACACCATTTCTGATGCATCCACTTTACTTGCCGATGTTGAGCGCATTCTGCGCCATACCTTTTGCAGCGTTGATCGCAGTCACATTCGCTTCATAGGCGCGAGACGCCGTGATCATGTCTACCATTTCCTGCACGATGTTAACATTCGGACGCTCGACATAACCATCCGCATTCGCATCGGGATGCCCCGGATCATACACCAGAGGGCCCTGCGTTTTATCTTCCTCGATCTTCGTAGCACGCACGCCGTTGCCCGCCTGATTATCCAGCTTTTGTCTAAGGGTAGAGGCAAAATCCTCTTTGCCTCGTTCACGCGGCTGAAAAACAACATAGCGCCTATGATACGGTCCGCCCTCAACCGAGCGCGTCGTATTTGCGTTCGCGATATTGTTCGAAATTACATCCATGCGCAGACGTTCCGCTGTAAGACCGGATGCAGAAGCGTCAATTCCTCCAAACATGCTCATTTTCCTGCTCCCCTGTTCCTTGTATCATACGGCTTCTTTCCTATTAGCCCCTTGTGATCACTGTCCCGTAAGGACGCTCCGTATCCGCGAGAACTGCCCCCCAACCTGTCTTGCCAAGGCGTTGAAGTAAAGGCTGTTCTTCGCCAAAGACGCCATTTCAACATCAATATCCACATTGTTGTTGTCATAGCGCATCGAAGATGACTCGTCGAGTTCGATCTTCGCCAAAGCCCTGCCTCGAAAAGCAACAGGCATGTGACGATCATTCGTGCGCACAACCTTCATTCTGCCCGTATCGTCGAGGTCAAGCTCCTTTGCAAGAAGTTCTTCGAAAACAACATTGCTTTTCTTAAAATACGGCGTGTTGACATTGGCAATATTGTGGCTGATAACCTCATGTCGGAGGTTGGCGGCTCCCATGCCGCGCTGCATGACATCAAGCGCCTTGTTTCCCACGATCTGCTCCAGCATTGTGGTTTCCACATCCTTTCCCTTAACTTCTCTACCTTTCGACAGAAACAGGAAAATTCCTTTCCCGCAGTTCTTCTTTTTCAATCTTTTTCAAAAGATGATTTTCAAACGCAGACCACACCTTATGCAAGGCATCGGTTCATACCCAATTTTATGTAAAAACATTAGCAAAATTATCCATTCAATCTTCGCACTTTCTATTCTACCATAAAAAAGGAAATGATTCACTCCATTTCTCACGTTTTTTTAACGACTGTGCAATAGTCCTATATAAGTCCGCTAAAAGGGCGAGGGGCATGTGCTGACATGCCCCTGTTTTCCCATATTCATATCAGTTTTCTACTCGCTGCAATTCTTCAAGCAAATAAGGGTTGAGCACCTTGATATGCGTCCCCTTCATGCCAAGGGATTTCGACTGGATAAGTCCCGCCGACTCAAATTTGCGCAGCGCATTGACGATGACGGAGCGCGTGATTTTCGCTCGATCCGCAATTTTCGACGCGACAAGCAAACCTTCTGCGCCTTCAAGTTCATTGAAGATGCTTTTCGCCGCTTTAACCTCCGAAAACGACAGCGTCGCAAGAGCGATCTGCACGGTCGCCTTCTTTCGCGCTTCGACCTCGATCTGCTGCGTACGATCGCGCAGCATTTCCATGCCGACGACGGTCGCACCGTATTCGGCAAGAATCAAATCCGCTTCCGTGAAATCCTGGTCATACTTCGCGATAATCAGTGTGCCGATGCGGTCGCCTACGCCATATATAGGAACAATCGTCGTATTCTTGCCTTCAAATCGACAGTCCGTATCCTCTGTGAAAGCACAGATCCCGGTCTTCGATTTCAGGTTCGGCGACGTTTCGTCCATCTTCAAGAGCCAGCTCACATAACGCTTGGGAAATTCCCCCTGCTGCACCACATTGGCAAGCATTAAATCACACTCGAAATCATCAATAAAGGCATGACCAAAAATCTGCCCCGCCTTGTTCACGATATAGACATTCGCATCAATCACTGCGCTTAAAACGCGCGAGATGCTGTCATACTCGACGCTTTCCGAGCGCTGCAGCAGACGATTGATCTTCCTCGTTTTTTCCAATAATGTCGCCATGCAAATTCCATTCCTTTCTCCACGGCAATACGACTTCCAAATGCAGGCTATCGCCTAACTTATATTTTAACACATTTTTCTAAATAATCAAAGATGCTGGAAAGAAAGGATGAATTTTTATGAAATTTTCTGTGAATCCTTTGCGCCCCTGCTCTCATGCCAAACCGACGAGCGCCTCGCGAAACACTTCGCCCAAGGAATCGTGAATCACAAGCGCCGCCTCTTTGTCTGCCTGCGTTGCTGTCTTGTTGATGAGCACGAGATGCTTGCCGCGGAAATAGTGCAAAAGCCCCGCCGCCGGATAGACGACAAGCGACGTGCCGCCGACGATGAGCATATCGGCATCCGCGATCTCGCGCACGGCGGCATCGAGCACTTCCATGTCGAGACTTTCTTCGTAAAGCACGACATCGGGCTTCACCCGCCCGCCGCACGCCCTGCAATGCGGCGCGCCTTCGCTCGCAAGGATAAACTTTTCATCGTAAAGCGCACGGCAATCCATGCAGTAGCTGCGTCTGACCGAGCCGTGCAGTTCCAAAACGCGAGAAGATCCTGCTTTTTGATGCAGTCCGTCAATGTTCTGCGTGATGACCGCCCGGAGCTTTCCCATGCGCTCCAAGGCGACGAGAGCCTTGTGACAGTCGTTGGGCTTTGCATCCATATAGATAAGTCTCTTACGGTAAAAATCAAAAAATTCTTCCGGACAGCGCTCAAAAAACGTATGTGAAACGAGCTGCTCGGGAGACACATGCTGCGAGAGCTTTTCGCTGTAAAGCCCCGTAGCACTGCGAAAATCGGGAATGCCCGATTCCGTCGAAACGCCGGCGCCGCCAAAGAAAACGATGCGCTCACTCTCCTTCAGCAAAGTACGAAATGCTGTGATTTTCTCACTTTTCATGGCTTACGCCCCTTTCATCCGGAAAACAGCGGGATCATGCTCCGCCGCATACGTCTTCCCTTTCCGCTTTATTCTTCCGCACATTCCCAAAATCAGACATCCTCGGCGATTTCGCGGTAGATGTTCTCAAGATCTCGCATATAGCCTTTCGCATCCATCAGAGGCGACGCTTCCATGCGCGCGCGAAGCTCCCGATGCAAACGGCGGAGAATATCGGGCGATCCCGCCAACTCTACGGCCTTCCTCACATATTCCATCTCGCCGCGCGCTACGAGCTGTGAAAGCCCCGCATTCTCTAAGATGCTCGTGGAAAAGCGCGAACCGTGTGTACCGCCGGCTTTTGTGATGACAGGAACCCCCATGTAAAGCGCTTCACACGTCGTCACGCCGCCCGTATAGGGCGCAGTATCAAGTGCGACGTCAATATCCCGATACTGTTCCAGATAGTCGGGACTATACGGGCGAAGCTCGACTTGCTCAAGCGGTATGCCGAACCGCCGCAAACGCTCATGCACAATCCTCTGTCCCGCCGGTATGCTGCAGATCTTGCTCTTAATGACGAGTCGCGCTTTCTTCATGCGCTCAAGTACGCCGCGCCAGAGCGCGAGCATATCGTCTGACACTTTGGCAAAGTTATTGAAGCTGCCAAACGTGATATAGCCGTTTTTCACGAACGGCGCATCCCCGCCGGGCTTTGGCATATCGCGCAGCACAGGCGCATAGCAAAGATGGCTGCGCGGCATCCGCAGCACGTTTTCCGAGAAACCGCGCGCTCCCATATCCCAAGGCGAACAATAGACGTCAGAAAGAAAATAATCGACCGCCCGAAGCCCCGTCGTCGCCGTATAACCGATCGCTGTCATCTGCACTGGCGCAGGCCGATATGTGAGCACAGGCAGACCGCTCGTCTGCGTATGCCCGGCAAGATCCACGAGGATATCGACGCCATCCTTGGCGATTCGCTGCGCCGCATCCTTCACGGAAAGGCGCGATATATCTTTCCACTGCACGTTTTTTTGACGAAAGAGCGTCGTCACACGGTCACGCTTGCCCAGCGCATAGCAAGTGACCTCAAAAGAATCGGCGTCAAAATCCCGCACGAGCGGCATGATGAAGTACGCTGCCGCATGAAGCCGAAAATCAGGCGAGATGTAGCCGATACGCAGCTTGCGGCTGAACGTGCGCGCACGATTTTTTCCCGTAGGCGGCGCCGTCGGTTGGACGGCGAGAGACGCCGCCTTCCCGCTGAAAAGAGGTGCGGCGGCGCGTGCCTCACGCCTTTCTTTCACACGCTGCGTCCGCGCAAGCTCCGCCTTGAACGCCGCATATTCTTCTTCCTCCGCCATGCGCCTTTGATTCGCGCGCTCCTCCCATGCCCAAAGACGCATCGCCGTCTCGTCTTTCGGCTGAGGCAGCGCCTTTTGTGCGATGCGAGAAAGCGGCTCGCATTCCTTCTTCGCCTGCTGCGCCACCAGAGCCGCACCGCGTCTTTCGCGCTCGGCTTTTGCTGCTGCCGCCGCCATCGCTTCACCGACAGAGATGGATGCGCTCGGCTGCGCCTTGCCTGCATCGTCCAAACGTTCACGATACGCATGATAGAGCTTCCTGCCTGCAAAAAAACGCTCATAACCGCGATGAAGCCGCAGCGATTCCCCCGGCGTCCTCGTACGGTAATTCGAGCAGAAAAGAGCCTTGCTGTAGCAAGACGCCGCCTCATCGCCCGTGAGCATTTCGCTCGCCGCAAACAGCGTGTTCATGGAAAGCTCCGGCTCCGCTGCAAGCAGCCACGCATCAGCGAGCCACGAGAGCGCCTTGAAACGCACATAGCGCAGAGATTCTGTCCAAAGCGATTCGGCCGTCTCTTCTGTCGCCTGCACGATACCAAGAAGTTCTTTGATCTCTTCCTCTAAGGCAAAATCCACGGCAAAAAAACCTGCATACACAAGCCTCGCACGCAGGTTTCCCGGCTCACATTTTTCTGCGTGCGCCAAGTATCCTTGCGCTTTTTCACGCTCATTCATATAAAAAGAAGCCTCCGCCATAACGGCATAGGCGTCCGCGTCGTCCGGCACGAGCTGCAGCACTTCTTTCGCCGAAGCGCGCATTCCACGAAAGTCGCCTTGGTTTGCGAATCGATTGGCGATCCCGATCCAATTCTCTTTATCGTCCATAAAGCACACGCTCCAACAAATGTAATCTACACTTCCGGGTGAAGTTCCTTCCCGTACTCCTTGAGAAAAATCTTTTGATACTCTTTGTAACTTTTGGCGAGCGGCTTTTCCACAGGACAATGAATGCACCAAAAGCCCGCCTCTTGATTCGGCACAACCGTCTTGAATCCGAGGCGGGAAAACTCGCGGCACTGCGACGTATCGTAGAAATGCCACCCTGTGAAGAGATCTTCACGCCAAGGCACATCATACTGCGTCGCAAGCAAAAGTCCGTCCGCCGCCTCAACCTCGACACAACTGCCATCCGGCTCTTTGAGGTGCGTATCGACGATGCTCTCTGCCTCGCACGCATGGAGTACGCGCCCATAACAGCGAAGCCCGTCCCACCACACACCGCTTCTCGGCAGTGAACGGCAGCCGATGACGCCAAGGACACCGATGCTCTCGTCTGCAAAAATATCGAGCATCGCCTGCGGAAAATCCCTGTAGACGAGCAAAGTATCTTGATGCAGATAAACCTTGTAACGCGCCGCACTCCTCGCCATGCCTTCATTGTACCCCGCCGCCATAGACGACGCGCCGCGCACGGCGATATAGTCCGCACGAAAGCCTTCGGGCAGGCGCAGATGGCGCAGATAGAGCAGACATTCGGCGTACCACGCTTCATCGTTGACACAAGTGATGAACGCGATCGCTTTTTCATCGCTCATCTTCCGCTTCCCCTTCCTGCCCCATCGTCTTTGCCGCAAATGCTCGGACGAGCGCCTGCACTTCACACTCGGAAAACTTCCGCCGCGCCGTCTCAGCGATCTCCACCGCCAACGACGGCTCCGCCGTTCGCAGCAGTACATCGACAAGCCTTGCCTGATGCACGATGGTCTGCGCAGCAAAATCCAGCAAATACTCGGGGAAAATTCCTTCCGCGCGATACATCCGCCAAAGAGCCGCCGCATTTTTCTCCGATTCGATGCCATACTCCAAGCGGCGCAAGAACGTCACAAGACGGCGGCGCACCGCGGGCGTAAAGCATTCCTTCAGCGGCGCTACTTCATCCGATGTGCGCCGCGCCGAGCAAAGCCAAAACTTCACTTCCAAGTCGCGTTCTTGATTCTCAAAACCTGCGGATTCAAGCCGCGCAAGCACATTTGTAGGCGCTTCGCACAGCACGGGCAGAAAAGAAACTTCCTTATAAAAGGAAGCCGCAAGCAGCGTTTCCATCTCCAACCGTGCAAAGATACGGCGCACAATCGCATAAAAATGGCCCTCGCGCAAATCCTCAAGGACACTCCAATGGCGCACGTTCAAAAAGCTCGTCAAAAGGCGGCCCGTCGGCTGCAAAAACAGCCCGAATCCTGCGGCAATATCCTGCGGATTGCCCGCCGTCTCCAAACAGCGATCGGCAATAATGAAGTCAAAGGTTTCTCGCGCAAAAGGAAGCGGCGTCTCTCGGTAGTCGAGAAAAGACCACGCTACATCCAATCCCCGCAGGTCAGGCGCTTCGGTGCGCTCCGGCTCCGCCGTCACAGCAAAAAGCAGCGCTTCAGGCAGCATCTCGCGCAGTTTCGGCAAATAGGCAAGGCTTTCCACGACAAGCACGCGAAGCGGCGAACGCGTCGGACGCAAAAACCGCAGCAGTCCGCCGTCATACGCCAATAGCTCATCCCGCTCTTCATCCGTCGCCATCAGTGCATCTTACGCGCCATCTCGCGCGCATTTCCCTTGAGTTCACGCGGCGTATGTCCCTTGAGCCGCCACAGGCGCGTCGTCGCGTGCAGCTCGATGACGCGCGTCGTCAGCTCCTCTTCATCCGTCTCTTCGGAAAGCTTGCCCAGCATTTCCATGAACGCCGCGACCTCCTTCATACTGCCGCCGTTTTGGAACAACATGAGGATCTTGCCGACGGTCTCCGCCGCCTGCAGAACCTCCATCGAGAACTTCGCCATGAAGAACTGCGCCAGCTGCTTGTACGCGATCGTCGCCTCGATATAGCCTTCTTCCCCCGCATCATACACTTTGCCGTAGGGAATCTCGGCAAAGGGCAGATTTTCCTTTTCCTTCTGCTCCCTCTCAAGCCACGGCGCACTCAAAAGCGTATGATAGCACATGCCGCGCTCTGTGCCGACGACTTCCTTGCACCAACACGAGCCGTTGAGCATCACGCCCATAAACGCGGCAAAATCCAGGCGCTGTCCCTCTTCCAAATAGCCGTTGACCAGGGTAAAGAGCCTATCGTAATCAAGAAAGCCATAGTAAAAGAGCAGCCCTGTCGCCAAGCGCATGATCTCTGTATTGAGCCGTGCGGCATCCTCATAAGCGGCAGAATCCAGACGCTTGAAAACCTCCGCGATCTCCTCGGGCATATACCAGTAGAGCTTTCCCGCATCCGCGCCGACCGCCATGACGCCGAGACCGCAAAGATAGTCGATGCGCTTGTCATCCTCGCGGAAGTCGTCGGCAAGCCCTTCCTTTTCAAAAATATGACGAAATGCCTGATACTGCTCCTCAAACACTGACGGCAGCCAGCGCTCGGCGAACTGCACGGCAGACGGCAGAAGCAGGTCAATGAGTTCCGGTAAGGTCAAATCATCCGTTCCCTCAAGGCAGAGGTTGTACGCCATATCATCAAGCTCTTCGCGGGAAAGGCATCCCAGAGCTGCTTTGAGCGTTCGATGTTCGGGCAAAGCGCGGCGATAAAACCGCGCCTTGCGCTCCGTTTCCCCTGCCAATATCCCATCAAACTCTGCCTTATTTTCCATGACGTCCTTCCTTTCTGTCCCTGTAGC
>NZ_JBQNBV010000027.1:0-18108 GCF_052169755.1 Selenomonas sp.
CGCCTGCGCTCCTCTTCGCACGGCTCCACGTCATACAACGTGTCTGGAATATGCGGCGTTTCATCCGGCGCTTCGCCTTCGGGACGCCAAAATCGGTCGAGATAGCGGCACAATGCCTTGAGCATCCCGCGATCCGCCGGCTTCGTACTGATGCGATTCTCACGATTCATCGAAAAGCTCCTCCTGTGTGATCGTCCTGTTTTTTTATATTTTAACACACCCGAACTGTTTCTGCACCCGATTCATGCGATCGGCAAAAAGTTGACAGCCAAATAAATCTTTGTTATCCTATACGTACAAAATCAAGTACAAAAATAAGCACAAAACTACAGACAAAATTCCGTACATAAATCATCTGCCCGGAAGGAGAACCGCCATGAATATCACCATCGCAAAACAATCCGACATCCGCGCAAATATGAAGAAATATTTCGATCTGGCTTATGAAGGAGATACCGTCATCGTACCGCGAAAAGAAAACCACAATATTGTCATTCTTTCCGAGCACGAGTACAAGCGCATGAAAAAAGCGCAGCGAAACGCCGAGTACCTCGCCATGCTTGAAGAAAGCGACCGGCAGCTGCGAGAAGGCAATGTCGTCGTAAAGACGATGACTGAGTTGGAGCGTATGGCAAATCCATGAGCCGCATTATTTTCACAGAAAAGGGCTTTCAGCAATACATCGACTGGCAAGCCTCAGACAAAAGAATGATCCGACGAATCAATGATCTTCTAAAAAGCATCGAACGAAACGGCGCTATGGGCGCTCTAGGAAAACCCGAGAAACTCAGATATCGGGATGGCGAATACAGCCGACGAATCGACGATGCCAATCGTCTGGTCTATGAAATCGCCGACAGCGACATCATTGTAAAAGCCTGCAAAGGACACTATGAAGACTAAAGGAAGGGAAGCTGCCACAGCAAATGCGATGGCAGCTTCCCTTTTCCTTACCGCGCTTCCTTCGGCAAGCGTCGAACTGTCGCAAAGTATGCAATGGCGAGCGGCACGCACGAGCCGAGCCATGCCATAGGGTTGCCGAGACAGGCGCCGAGGAAGCCGAGAGCGTCAACGAGCCAGATGCCCGCCGTCGCACGCATGATGAGTTCCATGACGCCCGCGACCGTCGGCACGAAGGATTGTCCAAGTCCTTGCAGCGTATAGCGAAAGATGAAGAGCAGCGACAAGATCCAGTATGTCAGACCGTTCACAAGGAAATATGTCTGCCCGAGCCGAATTGCCTCGACCTCTTGCGCGCCGACAAAAAGCTCTATGAGATGAGGGCCTGCAGCGATGACAAGCACACCCGCCGCGAGGCTGAAACCGACGGACATCCGACAGCACGACAGCACGCCCATACGGATGCGGCTGAACTTGCCCGCGCCGTAATTCTGCGCCGTATACGCCGCCATCGCCGCACCGAACGACATCATCGGCATCATGGCGAGCGTATCGACCTTCTGCGCCGCCGCATAGGCAGCGACGGCGACGGGGCCCAGTCCATTCAGAGCGACTTGCAGGATCACGGCGCCGAAGGCGATGATCGTCGCCTGAAACCCCATAGGCAGGCCGATCGCAAGGTGCGCACGCAAAAAGCTCCACGATAAGCGCCAATCTTCGCGCCGCACATGAAGCTCGGGCGCACGCCGCGCGATGTAGACGAGGAAGATCCCCGTCGCGAACGCCCACGAGACTACGGTCGCGAGCGCCGCGCCCGGAATACCCCAGCCGAATGTGAGCAGAAAAAGCACTTCAAGCGCAATGTTGACGGCGATGCCGACACCGAGGATGAACGTCGGCATCTTGCTGTCGCCGAGGGCGCGCAGGATGTTCGCCGCCATCAATGCGGCGGTAGCGAAAACCGCTCCGCCGCATATAATCGAAAAGAATGCCGTCGCATTGTCCAAGAGTTCTGCCGGCGTGTTCATGACTTCGAGCAGCGGACGGCAGAAGAAGAAACCAACGATGCTCAGAAAAGCGGCAATCAAGAGGGAGAGTACGGCACATGCCGCCGCGCTCTTTCGGACGCCCACAGTATCTTTTGCGCCATAGCGCTGCCCCGTACAGATGGCAAGCCCCGAGGTCAGACCGATGACGAAGCCGAGCATCAGAAACATCAGGCTGCCCGTGCAGCCGACGGCGGCGAGCGCTTCGATTCCAAGGAAGCGCCCGACGAGCAGCGTGTCGATAAAGGCATAGAGCTGCTGCATGATATTGCCCGCAATGAGCGGCAGGGTGAAGAAGAGGATGAGCCTTGCGGGGCTTCCCTCGGTCATATCTTTTGCCATGTCATTTCCCCAAGCAATATGTCACGGCGGTACGCAGGATCTCCTGCAGCACGACGGCGTTCGTGTGCAGAGCGTCCGCCGATGGCGCGAGCTTTACCACGTGAAAGACCGGATGATGGCTGACCATGTAATCCGTCGGGTACGGCACGACCTCGATGCCGAGTTTCTCGTAGTTTAGGACGGAGCGCTTCATGTGGAAGGCGCTCGTGACGAGGATCGGGCGCACGAGGTCGTGCTCCTTGAGGATCTTCGCCGTATACGCCGCATTCTGCACCGTATTCTGACTGTCCCCTTCGACGAGGATGCGGCTCTCCGGCACGCCGAGCGAAACGAGCGTGCGCTTGGCGAGCAATGCTTCCTTGCCGCTCTCTTGAAACACCTGCCCGCCCGACACGAGAATCGGCAAGTCGAGTTTACGCGCGAGCCGCACGGCGGTCAGAAGGCGCGCCGACGGGCTTGCCGTCAAAGCGCCCTCGCCGTCGACGTCGGGCGCATCGGAGAAGGCGCCGCCGCCGAGCATGATAACGACGTCGCCCTGCGGATTCTCCGGCGGTTCATAGGCGCTCTCCAACGTTCCCATGAGAACATCCGCAACCAGATAGGTAGACAAGAGGTAAAAGACTGCGGTAACGAGCACGATCAGCTTCGCTGCGAAGCGCTCGCCCTTCTTCCATGCGAGACAGGCAATGAGGATGAATGCAAGAAAAAAAATGCCGGGCGGCAGAAAGAAACTCGCACCAAATTTCAAAAACTGGATCATCGAATGATTTCCCTTTCATCAGAAAAGAGGATTCCGACAAAAATCCTCGAATAAAGGCAGTAGACTAAAACAAGAAAAAGGAGAGAACACTATGGCAATTCTGCAAGAAAGCATCGAGATTCGCAAGAACGCCGCCGGCGGCAAAGGCGAGGTCAGCTTGGAGCATCTGCTCAGCAAGGAACAGATGCGCGACAAATGCTCGACCTTTGCGCGCATCACAATCAAACCCGGCTCGTCGCTCGGCTACCATCAGCACAAGGGCAACAGTGAAGCGTACTTCATCCTGCAAGGCAAAGGCATCTACAACAACAACGGCGAGGAGATCGAAGTCGGTCCCGGTACGACGACCTTCTGTCCGGACGGCGAGTATCATGGACTGTCGAACGAGAACGGCACGGAAGATCTCGTGTTCATGGCGCTGATCATCAACAGTTGAATACTTCTAAAGAAGCACGGATCCATGCAGCGCCGCTCTCTTGGCGCATCTTTCCTGTCTGCTCCGCATCGGCAAATCCACCGCACAGCCCTGCTGTGCGGTGGATTTATCTCATTCTATCCGTGCTTTTGGCGTTCAGATTTCTTACTGTTCACGAATGACGGGCGGCTGCCATGTCTCCAACGCATCCATATCCGGCACATAAATGCGCATGAAAAGATGAAATCCTCCGTCAGAAACAGGCAGCCAGTTGGCTGTATTCTCCGGCGCGTTCTTCGACAGAACAATATCCAGCGTACCATCCTCATTCAAATCGAACGCAGAGCGGTCGTTGATGCAGAAGCGATGGATTGGATTGTCGATGAGAAAGTCGTCCTCACCATAGGCGGTCACGGACCAGAACCCGCCCTCCAGTGTGGGAGGCAAGGATGCAAAGTGGAGTGTATACGTCTTTTCTCCGTTCAACGCCGCGCCGATTTCGTCCACTGCAGTCTTGGGATAGATCGCTACATCCACCGTGTTGGCTCCCAGCCCCACCAGCGCCACCATAGCGCGGTAGGTGTATTCTGTTCCAAAATCGCCGATCGGCTTGCCGTAATATCGCCACTGCCCGAGCTTCTGTGCATACTTTGCGCCGTCGGCAGCAAGCGTGGCACGAAGTCCTTGCAGCATTTTCTTCCACCGCTCGGCAGCGTCCTCGCCCAAGAGTGCGGCGTCGAACGTCATACCGGCTCCCACGTTGACGGCAGAAAGTTTTTTCAGCAGTTCTTCGTCAGCGTCTGCCGGCGGATTGACCTGCATCAGCCTATTGGCGGTATTGAAAAATTCGTCCGGCGTCATGGAAAGAACCTTGTCTATCGGAACAAAGTCATTTTCCTTCGCATACCTTCCCTGCGGCGCAGTATATCGCCCCTCCTCGCCATAGGCGGAGAGCGGGAGAAGCTGCATTTGATCCTGAATGGCATAAACATGGGGGAGATCCTCGTCGCCGGACAGCACGACACGAGCGATCGACCACACCGTTGCGGTGGGCACGTCCACGCGCGTCACCCCGTCAGGCAGTTCGCCCTCCCAATCGGGAAGCGCAATCGCATAGGCGCCCGCCGTATCCAGCACGGCAGCGGTGTTCGTCCATGCGTCCAGAATCTGCACGTTGCAGAAACGATCCGTTTCCGGCAGGACATAGATCATGGGTTCTGCACCGATATCGAGCCATGCCTGCGAATAGACGGTATCGACGTTCGGCGTCACAACGGTGCGGAAAGAGGCGTCCGCCAGCTTTTTTGCGTGGTTGAACTGATTGACAGGCGCACGGCTTGCCACGGTTCCGTCCGTATTGGTCGATAATGTCTTGGTTGCATCCGTGAGTACCAGCGGGAACGCATAGATGTACGCTTCGCCGACCGTTTCCCACACAGCATCGGTATCCGGCTGTGTTTTTTCGGCAGAGCAGTCGGAAAAAAATCCGCATGTCAGCAGCGTGAACACCGCTAGAAGTGTTGCAAGCATCTTCTTCATTTTGTTCTCCTTTTCTGCTTTCTTGGTCGCTTTTTCTGTATATCGTTTATGACTCTTTCTAAAAAAGGGGCTGTGGATAAAACGCTCTCGCATTCTCCCAGCCCCTCTTCTCACTTGCCGCAGAAATACTCGTATGTACGCCGAAGCCCCTCGGCAAGCGTTGTGACAGGCTGCCAGTCAAGACCGCGCCGTGCGCGGCTGTTCGAGAGCATCGACTTGTAAATGTCGCCCTCTCTCTCTGCACCGTACTTCGGGACGATCTCGCGTCCGCAGATCTCCGCAAGAAGAGAGACAAGCTCCCGCAGACTTGTCTCCGTCTGCGTTGAAAGGTTGTAAGCGGCATTCACTTCTTCGGTCTGAAGCGCCGCCCGGATGCCCTCGGCGACGTCGCCTGCATAGATGAAGTCGCGCGTCTGCTCGCCGTCGCCGTAGATCGTGATGTCACGCCCTTCTGCCACCGCCTTGGCGAAGATGCTGATGACGCCGCCCTCACCGCCGTCGCCCTGCCGCTCGCCGTAGACGTTCGCAAAGCGCAGAACGACGTACTCCATCCCGTAGAGCTTATGATACATCTCAAGGTATTTTTCGACCGTCAGCTTCGAAAGTCCGTAGAACGACATCGGCTCCGTCGGCTGCGCCTCGCGCACGGGCAGGTCGTCCTCCTTCACATCGCCGTAAGCGGCGGCGGTCGAAGCGAAAATGACACGCTTGACGTTCGCCGCACGCGCCGCTTCCAAGACATGCACCGTACCCAAGAGATTTTCACGCGTATCAAGCAGCGGATCCTTGATCGACGTATCGACCATCGTCTGCGCCGCAAGGTGAACGATGGCGTCGAAAGCCCCCGCCGCCACGACCTTCGGCAGTTCTCCATCCAAAATATCCATCTCGATGAGCTGCGCTTCCGGCGGCAGATTCCCGGCAAGCCCCGTCGACAAATTGTCCATCGCCGTGACGCTCTCCCCCTTTGCGAGAAGCGCACGCACAAGATGCGAGCCGATAAAGCCCGCACCGCCGGTCACCAGTATATTCAAATGCAGCACCTCCTAAACAAAATGCAGCCATGCCGCATTTTCTCATGCGAACCCATTATAGCCCACTCATGCGGATGCGTCAAATCCGCTCGACATACCGCGCCACGGCGTCGCGCCAATCGGGCAGACGCGAGAAGCCCGCATCATCGAGACATTTCTTCGACAGGCGCGAATTCTTCGGCCGCTTCGCCTTCGTCGGATATTCCTCCGTCTTGATCGCCTTCACGCGCGTCGTCTTGCCCGCACAGCGAAGAGCCTCTTTCGCAAGCTCCGCCCACGAGCAGACGCCCTCGTTCGTCGCGTGATAGACGCCGTATTTCTGCGTCGCAATCATATCGGCGAGCAGCACGGCGAGATCTCTTGTATACGTCGGCGAGCCGATCTGATCGCCGACGACGGAAAGCTCTTCATGGGTTTCGGCAAGGCGCAGCATCGTCTTGATGAAGTTCTTGCCGTTTTCCCCAAACACCCATGAGATACGCACGATGAACAGCTCTTCAAGCGCTTTTTGCGCCGCCTCTTCGCCGAGGAGCTTCGACTCGCCGTAGACGTTGCACGGCGCTTTTTCATCGGCAGGCTCATAAAAATCCTCGCCCGTGCCGGGAAATACATAATCGGTGCTGATGTAGAGGAGCTTCGCGCCGATTTCCTTCGCCAAGCGGGCAAGCTCTCCCGTCGCCGCCGCATTCACCTCGCGGCAAAGCTCCGGCTCATCCTCCGCCTTGTCCACCGCGGTATATGCCGCGCAGTGGATGATCGCCGTCGGCTGATAGTCTTCAACGAAGCGGCGCATGGCAGCAAAATCCGTCAGCGAAAAGTCCTCAATCCCTACGCCCTTCGCCGCAACGCCGCGCGACAAAAGTTCCCGCACGACATCAAAGCCCAACTGCCCGCTCACGCCTGTGACAAGTACCTTCATCTAAAACTCCTTTCCTTATGCCCAACGCACCCGCGCTCTTCCTTTCCGCCGTCAGTCGATCACACGCACCGTCCGCAGCGTCGCATCTGCAGCGCCCGTGACCTTGAGTCCCGCCGCCCGCATGGCTTCCATATAGCGGCAGACGTCCGCCGTAAAGACCTCACCCGTACAGATCACGGGAATGCCCGGCGGATAAAAAGCAATCGTCTCCGCAGCGATACGTCCTGCCGCATCGTGCAAAGGACAACAAACAGCGCAGCGATAGAACGCTTCGCGCGGCATGAGCGCTAAGGGCGGCGCAGCAGGCAGCAGCACCTCAGACGCACACTTCTCTACGGTGCGCGATGCCGCACGCCCCGCGGGCGGCTGTATCAGCATCGCAGTCTGCGCAGTGCGCCCCGCATCCGCTGCGTCCTTCGCCAGCGCACGCAAAGCCGCCAAGAGACGCGCTGCACTCGCCTCCGTATCGGCATACGTCAAAAGAAACAGCACGTTTCGCGCATCGAAAAGCTCCGCTTCGATCTTATGCGCGCGGCGCAGGATGCGCGCCGCCTCAGCGCCCGTAAGCCCAAGTCCCGTGACCGTCACCGTGATCTTCAGCGGATCGAGCGCAAATGCGCCCGCGCCGCCCATGCGCTCCTCGCCGAAGCAGAAAAGACCCGCGATGCCATTGATCTCGCGGCGCAGCTCCCGCGCAAGCCCCACGGCGCGCGCAAGATACGCCGCACCCGCCTCCGCCATCTGCAGCCGCGCAATGTCCAAGGACGCCATTAAGAGATAATTCGGGCTTGTTGTCGTCAAAAGACGCATCGCCCGCTGCACGCGCTCCTTTTCCACGCGCGTTTCTCTCAGCAAAAGAAGCGACGCCTGCGTCATCGCACCCAAAAGCTTGTGCGTGCTCTGTGCAACAAGATCCGCACCTGCCGCCATCGCCGCTTCAGGCAGCTCTTCAAAAAAAGCGAGGTGTGCGCCATGCGCCTCGTCGACAAGGAGCGTCATGCCCGCTTCATGCACGATCTCAGCGATGCTGCGCACGTCGGATGCGACGCCGTAATACGTCGGCGATACGAGAAAGAGCGCCCGCGCCTCAGGATGCCTGCTGCACGCATCGCGCACAGCTTCAACGGAAAGTCCGTGCGCGATGCCGAGCGCTTCGTCAACTTCCGGCTCAATATAAATGGGGCGTGCATCCGCAAGCACAAGGCCGCCGAATACGGAGCGATGCGCGTTGCGCGGCACGAGCACAGCGTCGCCCGGCGAAAGCGCCGCAAGGAGCATCGCATGGATCGCCCCCGTCGTGCCGTTGACGGCGAAAAACGCCGCATCCGCGCCATAGAGCGCGGCGGCGAGATCCTGCGCATCCTTGAGACAGCCCCTCGGCTCGTGCAGGTCGTCAAGCTCGTCCATCAGCGAGACTTCTTCTCGAAGCCCCGTCTCCGTCACAAGCTCCCGCAGCAGTACATGTGCGCCTGCCCCCTGCTTATGCCCCGGCGTATGAAAGGCAAGAGCGCCGTCTTTTCGATACGCGCACATGGCGGCGGCAAGCGGCGCTCTCTTTTGACTTTCGTCTGCGATCACTTCTTCGCTGCCTTTTCCGCTGCCAGCACATTCGGACGGAACGGCAGACGCAAGTGTATGCAGGTACCCTTGCCGATCTCGGAGATGATGTTGAGTTCCGCACCGATGATGGCGGCGCGCTCTCTCATGCCGAGAAGTCCGAACTGCCCGTAAGCGCTGCGCGATACCGGATCATTCACGTCGCGGTCGTCGTCAAACGGCTCTTCTGCGTTCGGCACAGCATCCTCTTCCGCGTCCGGATCGAAGCCCCTGCCCTCGTCCTTCACGGTGATGGCAAGCGCCGACGCTGTATAGAGTATACGCACCTCCGCCTTCTTGACACCCGCATGACGGCTGACGTTGTTCAACGATTCCTGCACAATGCGGAAAACGCTGACCTCTGCATACTTCGCGAGCTTCTGCTCCTCGCCCTCCACGGCGATGGAAGCATCGAGCATACCGCGTTCACGCATCTTGCTGATGAGCTGGCGCAGCGCCGGCTCAAGACCGAGATCGTCGAGCGACATCGGGCGCATATCAAAGATGATCTGGCGTATATCCGTCAGGCAGCCGCGTATCTGCTGCCGAAGCTCCTGCAAGCCGCGCTTTGCCTCCTCGGGATCGCGGTCAACCATGCGCTCGATGATCGACGCCTGGAAGATGAGGTTCGCGATCTCCTGCGCCGAACCGTCATGCAGCTCGCGCGAAACGCGCAGGCGCTCCTCTTCCTGCGCCTTGATGATCTGCGCACCGATGAACTTGCTTTTCTGCGCCTCCTCAATCTGCCAAACGACGCCGTTGATCTGGTCGCTCAAATAGCTCAAGACCGAGCCGATGCAGATCGCCAGATGCTCCGCCGTCTTCAAAATATCCTTCAAACCGTGCAGGCGAAGCTCCAAAGCATCGCGCTGCGCACGCAGCTGACCCTCCTTCTCCCGCGCCGCGCTGAGTTCCATCTGGATGCCCTTGACCGACTCGTAATACTCGCGTATGCGCTCCTCGGAATAATTGCCGAAGTCGCTGCTCGTCTCAGCGAGCTTCCTCTTCTCCCGCTGCTCGATCTCCGAAAGTTCATCGACCTTCTTGATCGTCTGCCGCGTGAGTTCGCGCAGATCCTCAAGCGTGCGGCGGCTCGTCTCGACCTCGCCGCGCGCCGCCTCATAGATGTCAAAGATCTGTGTCTTATTCATCTCGATGGTACTGACCGTATTTTTTAGAATACTATCCAGCGACTTGGCACTGAGCTTGTCGATCACGCCGCGAGGAAACTCCAGCACGGTACTCTCCCGCCCCATAATATCGCCGCCCCCTTTTTCAACGAATATTTCATCTCATTATATAACAGACATTGCCTCGTGTTCAAGGATGAGTTTAAGCACAAACCGCTTGCTTTTCCACCCTGTTGCCGTTAAACTAAGAAGAAGCACTTTTACTACTATATCCCATCGTGAAGGAGAATTGACATGAGCATTTTTTCCAGATTCCTGCCCAAGAAAAAGCCGCCGGAAATCAAGAACAATATTCCGAAGGAAAAGGCGAACATCAAGAAAACATTCGCCGTCTACTGTCATAAGGAGCACGGCACTGCGGGAGACAAACTCTGCCCCAAGTGTACGGCGCTTCTCGCCACCGTGCTGATGAAGATGAACCGCTGTCCTTACGGCATCACAAAGCCAATCTGCGACCGCTGTGAAAATCCGTGCTTTTCGAAAAGTCAAAACGTCGAGTTTCGTAAGATCATGACCGCAAATCAGAAGAGTATGCTGCTTCGCCATCCGATCATGACGATCAAACACAAGCTCGCAAGCATGGGCGTCGACTACGCCCTCAAAGAGCGCGACAAAAAGGAACAGCAAAAGATCGAAGCGAAAGAAAAAGCTGCAAAGCGCCGCGAAGAAGCGCGCAGCAAAAAAAAGAAGTGAGGATCACCCCTCACTTCTTTGCGATGACGCCCGCAAGCTCTCGCACACTGTCGTTCAAAGCGCCGAGCTTCGCTTCGATGCGCACGAGCAAAAACGCCGTGACCGCCATCGGGAAGCCGTAGCTGCCAAACGCCGCCAGAAGATCGCTCATCTCATCACCCCCTCGCACGCATACATGCAGCGAGGGGGCTTTTCCTATCATGGCTGCCGGCTAGGCAATCACATTCCTTAGCTCACCGATTCCCTCGATCTTTACGACGACCTCATCGCCTGCCTTGAGCCAGACGCGCTCTTTTTCCGGCAGTCCAAAGATCACACCGTGCGGCGTGCCGGTGAAAATGACGTCGCCAGGCTCGAGCGTCATGCACTTCGAAATGTAGCTGACGATTTCGGCGGGCGAGAAGATCATGTCCGCCGTCGTCCCGTCTTGGCGCATCTTTCCATTGACGAACGTCTGAACAGCCAGGCACGATATGTCGATCTCCGCTGCGGGCACGATATAGGGACCGAGGGGTGCAAAACCGTCGGGCGTCTTGCCGAGCAGCCACTGCGATGTACGCCGCTGCAAGTCACGTGCCGTGAAATCGTTGCCCGCCGTATAGCCGAAGATGGCAGCGGCGGCTTCTTCTGCCGCCGCATCCTTGATACGCCTGCCGACGACGACGACCAGCTCCGCCTCATAATCCAACTCTTTTGCGCCTGCGGGCAAATATACTTCACCGCCGGCAGCGTTGAGCGCATTGCTGAACTTGCTGAAGAGCGCAGGATACTTGGGCGCACCGAACGGCACCTCCGCGCGATGGCTCGCATAATTGAGTCCGACGCAGAGGATCTTGCCCGGCGCCGTCACGGCAGGCGCAAAGCGTATGGCGTGCGCCAAAGGTTTCGCGTGCTGCAAGATGCTTTCGATCTGCGGTGCAATCCTTTCCCAATCGGAAAAAATCTCCTGCCATCCCCAGCTGTAACCGACGGCGCTGACATCGACGATCTTTTCCCCATCGCTTGCACCGATATGAACATCCCCGTCCGCCGTATAAAAATTTAAGAGTTTCACGATCATTCCCCCTCGTATAGATATTTTTATTTATACGACACATTCTTCGCCATTCCTGCAAAATATTTTAGAAAATTCAAAACCGATATTGTATTTTGTTTTCTGTCATGTTATAATAAAGCCGTAAAGAGGAGAAAGGACGGATAACGTCGGCAGCGAGGACAAGCCTGCATGCAGGTTGGACTCCGCAGGCAAGGCAAGTGTCGGTCAGCCGAAAGAGGCTCTTCTCAATATAGTTACACGAAAGGTGTGAGGTTTATTGAGGAATAGGCTTTTCCTTCTCCACCTGAAGGTTTTCGGCTAGGAAGTGCGTCATTTGCAGACAGATGCCGCAGCGAGGAGCGACGAAAGACTCCAAGGTCTTGCGGAACAAGGCACAACGTCGAAAACAACGGCGGAGAAGTCCGTGGCAGCTTTCACCTTGTCGATGCGTACGCAAAGGTCATTCAGTAAATTGCGCAGTCCCCATCGGAACCGAGATACCTGCCGAGCTTGGGATTTTGAACGATGACGAGTGATGCATCCAACTGTGATATTCCATCACAACTGTTCGATCGAACCGCTTTATACAGCACGGAAGCCCCTCGACGAGGCATCCATGCACGACAACTGAATACGAAGGAAAAGGGTATATGACGATGAAAAAGTAAACCCGCCGACAGATTCCTATGAGATTTCTGCGGCGGGTTTATTGTTGACCTATTCCATATCATAATTTAATCAAATATTTTCTTCCCCTAACATCGTACAAGAAAAGATGTCACATTTCCATCCTCTTGTGCTATAATATATACGGTGCTACTCAAGCGGTAGGCGGTCGATTCTTAGCCCCTGAGAGGGGGCGTTGCTCATGGAGCTATACGATTTCTTGTCGTTGGTTTTCCTCGTGACGATTTGCGTCGTTGCGTCAAAGGCATAAGAACAGCCGCCCGCAGTTCCCTAAGCTAAAGGCGGCTAATCTTATTTAGAAGTTTTGGTGCGGGGCTGACCGTTTACCAGTAGCACCTTTTCTACTTCCATTATACGACACCATGCGCCATTCGTCAAATTCTCCGCACATAAACGCAGAAATCTTGTCAGCTTCCCTCGTACGGGCGCACGCGCAAATCAAGCCCCCGCGCCTCACACAATGCACGGCATTTTGCGATTTCTTCCGCGCCCTCGACCTTTTCGACGATCGTGAGGACGACGTGTCCTGCGTATGCCTTCATCTTCTCGGCAAAAGCGAGCATCGCTTCGAAGGATTCGATGCCGAACTCGCTTTGCGTCAGCGCCAGATAGCGCTCAGCGTTCGAAGCGTTGAGGCTGATGGAAACCGTGTCGAGTATGCCGCCCGCGAAATCTGCCGCCGTGTCGCGTCCGTAGACAAGATCGGAAAGTCCGTTCGTATTGACGCGCGTCGGCATCTCGGGATGCTTCTCTTTGACGAAGTGCAGCAGCTCGATGAGGTCGGCAAGCCGCATCGTCGGCTCACCGAAGCCGCAAAATACGACTTCCTTCACATAGTCCCACGGCGCAGCGATAAGCGCCGCCTTGACTTCCTCGACCGACGGCTCCTTGCCGCCGAGCCACAAGCTCATATCTGCGGGCATATCTTTCATCGTGCGCAGGCAGAAGGTGCATGCGCATGGACATTCGTTCGTGATATTGACATAGAGTCCGCGCTTCCCTTCGGGACGGCGCTTGAGACTCTCTTCGGGCAAGAGATACTTCCCCCGCTCGACCATATAGACAAGCATAAGTACATTTTCCTTTCAAATGAAGCAGCTGCCGCAGGCGTATTGCCCTGCGGCAGCTGCTTTTTCCTATCAATCCGCGCGGCGGTCATTGAGCGGCACAGGCGCCCGCCAATAGACGACAGCCATGACGATGGCGAGGATCGTCGCCGCGACGGCAAGCCCCGCCCAGCCGTTCATCGTGAAGCCGTCAACGATGTAGCCGACGGTACAGGCGCTGACGACGACGAGCACATAAGGGATCTGCGTCGATACATGGTCGATGTGATGGCACTGCGCACCCGCAGACGCGAGGATCGTCGTATCAGAAATCGGCGACGCATGGTCGCCTGCGACAGCGCCCGAAAGGATCGCCGCGACGCAAAGGGAGAGCACAGGGCTGTCCGTGCCGACGATGGCGAGCGCGATCGGAATCAAGATGCCGAACGTGCCCCACGACGTACCTGTGGCAAAGGCCAGCCCTGCGCCGACGAGAAAGAATATGACGGGCAGGAACGTGACGACGCCCGCATTGGCGCTGACGAGCTGACCGACGTAACCGCCGAGATCAAGATATTTGTCGCTGCAAATCCCCGACAGCGTCCATGCGAGGCACAGAATGAAGAGCGCCGGCGACATCGCCTTGAAGCCAAGAATGAAGCTCGTGCAGAAATCGTTGAAAGAGACGACGCGGCGCGGCAGATATAAGAGTCCCGTAAAGACGAACGCAATGAAGGAGCCGAGTACGAGCGACTTCGACGAATCGCAGTTCGCAAACGCTTCGGCGACGCTCAATCCATCGTGGATGCCGCCCGTGTAGAGCATCCCGTAGACGCACGCGGCGATAAGCACCGCCAAAGGCAGCAGAAGATCGTAGATCTTGCCCCTGCCCTCGATCTTCTCTTCCTTGACATCGGCGTACTCCGGCGGAATATAAAAACTCTCCGCATTCTTTCGGATCGACGCGCCCATCTCGGAAAAGTCCTTCTCCGACCATACGAGGAAACACATGAAAACGAGCGTCAGCCAAGCGTAGAGGTTGATTGGGATCGTCTGCAGGAACAGCCCGAAACCGTCGATGCTGCTTCCCTCGGGCAAAGACGAGCCGACCGCCGCCGCCCAGCTTGAGATCGGCGCGAGGATGCAGACGGGAGCTGCCGTAGCGTCGATGATATAAGCGAGCTTCGTACGCGCGATCTTGAACTTGTCCGTCACGGGGCGCATGACCGTGCCGACCGTCAAGCAGTTGAAATAGTCGTCAATGAAGATCACTACGCCGAGAAGAGCCGTGATCGCGAGCGCGCTGCGCCTGCCCTTGATCGTGCGCACTGCCCAGTCGCCGTAAGCCTTCGTCGCGCCTGAGCGCGTGATGGCGGCGACGAGAATGCCCAAGATTACGAGGAACACGAGGATATTGACGTTCGCTCCAACCTTGCTTTCCATGACGGCAAACATCGTGAGAACAGCTTCCAAAACATTAAAATTCGCGTAGAGCATCGCTCCGGAAAAAATACCGATGATCAGCGACATATAGACTTCCTTCGTCGCGAGAGCCAGTACAATAGTAATGACCGGCGGAAGGACAGCCCATGCCGTCTCTGCCATAAAATCCCTTCCTTTCCTTTGGCAAATCTCTTGCCATGATACGAAATCCATTATAATACAGATTATTTTCCGTGGCAATGAGATTCGCAAAGCGACGCGCCAAAGGGGATGTGCGTCCCAAAAAGCGCAAAAGACAGCAGGCGCGAAACCCGCTGTCTTTTGTGCCGGTGCTCCTTATATAAGCGACTTCGTTTTAGGGAACGCTGATAAAATGAAGTCGCCCAGATTTACACAGATGCGCTGTTCCTATCGAGGATTTGTTGACGACGAGAGGACAGTGCAGATGTGTGAAGATGGGTGGCTGAATTTATCCGTGTTTCCTTAGATCGCATGAAAATTCACGAGACGTGCGCCGAAAATGCCATCGACGGCAGTGATCTTCTGCAAAAGATCTTCCGGGATGTCGTGATCGACGGTCAGCACCATGACGTTCGTGCCTTCCTTGTCCGTCCTGCCGACCTGCATACTTGAGATGTTGACGCCGCGCTCGCCCATCATCGTACCGACCGTGCCGATGACGCCGGGGCGGTTGATGTGCGGGCAGATGAGGATGCGCTCATGCGGATCGACATCGACGCGATAGCCGTTGATCGAGACGATGCGGCCTTCCGTACCGAAGAGCGTGCCTTTGACCGTCGTCTCTCCCTTCGCCGTCTTGACGCATACGGAGATGAGGTTCTGGAAGTCCTGCGATTCCTTGTGCTTGACCTCGCGCACCTTGATGCTGCGCTCCTTGGCAAGGCTCGGCGCGTTGACATAGTTGACGTTGAACTCAAGGACGGGATTCAGCATACCCTTGATGACGCCCGTCGTGAGCATCTGCGTGTTGACCTCGGTGATATCGCCGCTGTATTCGACGGCAAGCTCCGTGATCGCGCCGTCAGCCAACGAGCATACCGTACAGCCAAGGCGCTCGGCAAGGTCGAGATAGGGACGGATGACGTGCATGACGTCCGCCGACACGGGCGCCATGTTGACCGCCGTCAAGACAGGCTCGCCCGAAAGCGCCGCGCGGATTCCCTCCGCCACGTCGAGAGCGACGCCGATCTGCGCCTCGACCGTCGATGCGCCGAGATGCGGCGTGAGGATGATGCCCGGTACGCCGACGAGCGGATTGCCCTCTTCTATCGGCTCGCTCGTAAAGACGTCGATCGCCGCGCCCGCGACATGCCCCGCCTTCACGGCGTCGGCGAGATCCTGTTCGTTGATGATACCGCCGCGTGCGCAGTTGACGAGGCGCACCCCCTTCTTCATGCGTGCGATCGCCTTCTTGTCGAGCATATCCTTCGTATCCGGATTGAGCGGCATGTGTACCGTAATGAAATCCGCCTTCTCAATCACCTCGTCGAGCGTGCCGACCGCGACGCCCATCGCCTTGGCACGCTCCTCGTTGATGTACGGATCGTAGCCGATGACGTTCATATCAAAAGAGAGCGCACGCTTGGCGACGCCCGAGCCGATGCGGCCCATGCCGACGACGCCGAGCGTCTTGCCGCGCAGCTCGACGCCGACATACTTCTTGCGGTTCCACTCGCCCTTCTGCATCGTCTCGTTGGCGATGGGGATGTTGCGGCTCATCGCGAGCATCATCGCCATCGTGTGCTCCGTCGCCGCGATCGTGTTGCCGCCCGGCGAGTTGATGACGATGATGCCGCGCGCTGTCGCCGCCGCCACGTCGATGTTGTCGACGCCGACGCCTGCGCGGCCGATAATCTTGAGCTTCGCCGCCTTGTCGATGACGTCCTTCGTCACTTTCGACGCCGAGCGCACGATAACGGCCTCGAAATCGCCGATGATGTCCAGAAGCTCCTCATGCGAAAGCTTCGGCTTCTCAACAACCTCAAACTTCGGGGAAAGGATGTCAATCGCCTTCTGAGATACGCCGTCTGCCACAAGAATTTTCATACTCATCGCTCCTCTACGACTAGATGTTCACTCCATAAATAAACTACACGCACAAACGTCCACTTTGTGGACATTGTGCGCCGCCCTTAATGAAAGTTATCCAATCAGTCTGCGCCTTCGGCTTGACTTCTTGGACTTTCATAGTAATATCATATCATTTTTTCAGCAACTTATCCAGTGGACAATCGTATGGCAAGCATACTTACCGGAAAAACAAAGATTCACTTGACGAAAACACGACGAAGGGGGTAGAATTGAATGTATATTTATCTAGGAGACACTTTTTCAATCTGTCAGGAGGTCTTTCTGTGGAAGCGAATCGCATTTACAATTTCAATCCCGGCCCCGCCGCCCTGCCGCTCGATGTGCTCAAGGAAGCGCAGGCAGAGTTTCTCAATTTCGGCAACTCGGGCATGTCGATCCTTGAGATCTCGCACCGCGCCAAGGCGTATGACGAGGTGCACAATCAGGCGAAGGCGGATATCCTCTCACTCATGGGACTCGGCGACGACTACGACGTACTCTTCGTGCAGGGCGGCGCGAGCCTTGCTTTCGCTATGGTCGCGATGAACTACGCGACGAAGGAGAAGAAGGGCAGCTACGTGCTGTCGGGCAGCTTCGCGACGAAAGCTTATGAAGAGGCGGCGCTCTTGGGCGTCGGCGAGATTGCGGCTTCCTCGAAGGACGGCGGCTTCCGCCATGTACCGACGCAGGAAGAGATCAAGCTCGACCCGAACGCAGCGTATCTGCATCTTTGTTACAACAACACAATTTACGGCACGGAATATCACTACATTCCCGAGACGGGTTCAGTTCCTCTCTTTGCCGACATGTCGTCCGACATGCTCTCGCGTCCCCTCGACTTCAAGAAGTTCAGCTTCATCTATGCGGGTGTTCAAAAGAACCTCGGCCCCGCCGGCACCTGCCTCGTCGTCGCGAAGAAGTCGCTGCTCGAAAAGAGCCCGGAGACGCTTCCCACGATGCTTCGCTACTCGACGCATTACAAGAAGAACTCCCTCTACAACACGCCGCCTGCCTTCGGCATCTACATGGTCGGCAAGGTCGCTGCATGGATCAAAGCGCAGGGCGGTCTTTCCGAAATGGCGAAACGCAACGAGAAGAAGGCGGCGCTGCTCTACGACGCAATCGACAGCTCCGACGGCTTCTACAAGGGTCATGCGGACAAGGACAGCCGCTCTTTCATGAACGTCACCTTCCGCCTGCCGAGTGAGGAGCTTGAGAAGAAATTCGTCGCCGAAGCCGCAGAATACGGAATCGGCGGCGTCAAGGGACACCGCTCCGTCGGCGGCATGAGGGCGTCGATCTACAACGCGATGCCCTACGAAGGCGTCGCCGCCCTCGTCGACTTCATGCAGAAGTTCCGCAAGGAAAACT
>NZ_JBQNBV010000028.1:0-18017 GCF_052169755.1 Selenomonas sp.
TGTATCCTCTGCTTGATTTTTTTTCGCGGGCAGAGGCAGATTCCAGTCCCCTTTCCTGAGCCGCGCTGCGTTGACGGTGCTGCGTCCTTTCCAATCGGTTACGGCTTGGGTGGGCGACAAGGTGCATCATCTCAGTACGGAGTTTTGGGAAGTTTATTACGTCTACGATCAAAACTGTCTGCTGAAAAATGAGGTGGAGGCGCTGCGCGTACAGAACCTCGAAGCAAATGAGGCGTTTGCCGAGAATGCGCGTCTCAAGGCTCTTCTTGGCTACAAACAGGAAAAGACGCAGTTTGACCTCGTGGCGGCGCGTGTCATCGGACGCGATTATGCGACATGGTCGGGCGTCATCGTCATTGATCGAGGCACGGCGAGCGGCGTGCATGAGAACATGCCTGTAGTGACGGAGAAGGGGCTTGTCGGCGTCGTCGTCGAGGCGGCTCCGTACTCCTCGAAGGTACAGCTGATCCTTGACCCGCGTGCGGCTGTCGGTACTCTCGTGCAGCGGCAGGAGTCGCGCGTTGCAGGTATCGTCGAAGGGGATCCTGCGAACGCTTTGATGCCGCGCATGAAGAATATCCCCAAGTCTGCCGATGTCGTCGAGGGCGATGTCGTCGTGACTTCGGGCTACGGCGGCGTCTACCCCAAGGGCGTCCTTGTCGGTACGGTCAAGGCATTGAAGAACGATGAGGGAGGGCTCTTAAAGTATGCGGTTTTGGAGCCTGCCGTTGATTTTCAGCGCTTGGAGGATGTCGTCGTCATTGTAGCATCGCGCGAAGCGCCGCCCGCGCCGATTACACCGCCGCCGCAGACGCCGGGTACGGAAACGGATCCGGCTGCAGTGAAGGCGGCGGAGCAGGCAAAGCGCGAGGCGGAAGAAGCGCAGCGCCAAGCGGCGCAGCCAGCTCCGACGCCGACGAAACCGCAGCCTGCCACACCGCAGCCTGCCGCACCGCAGCAGCCGACCCGGCGCCAGCAGAACGAGCAGCCTGCTGTGCAGCCGCAGAGCAGTCAAAAACGCGAGGCAGGTGCGCGGCCATGATCAGCTACCGCAAGATTCTTCTGTGGATTGCGTTCGTGCTGGGACTCTTCGTTTTGCAGACGTCGCTTTTTCCGATCTTTTCGTGGAACGGCGTTTCGGTGAATCTCATGCTGGTCTTTACCGTCTCGTGGAGTCTCCTTTACGGTGCGCGCCGCGGTGCATTTTTAGGCTTCATGACAGGGCTTTTGCAGGATCTTGCGACGGGCATGTTCTTCGGCATGGACGTGTTTGTCTTGACGATCATCGGCTATGTTACGGGCGCTTTTTCCCGAAACGTGTTCAAGGATCCTGTGTTCCTGCCTGCGATGGCGACGATGTGGGCGACGACGGCGCATTACTTCTTCGTGCTCGTTCTCATGCTGCTTCTTGGCTACAGTTTCAGTCTGCTCTACATTGGCAAGACGCTTCTTCCGGCGCTCTGCTTCAACATTTTCTTTGCCTATCCCGTCTACCGTGCGACGAACCGTATGCAGGAATGGACGAAGAAGCGACGCGGGGGAAGATGACGTCCCGTGCGCCGCTTCCCTGCAAGGAAAGGAAAAGGATCAAGGCACCTCGCGGGGTGTCTTATTGTCTGAATGGGGAGATATACCTTTGGAAGAAAATGAAAACGAGTATGCAGGGCGTATGCGTGTGCTCGGCGGCGTCATCGTCGCCGTCATCATCGTGCTTCTCCTGCGGCTCGTCTATCTCCAGATATACGACGGCAATTATTACGCGAGCCTTGCCGACGGCAACCGCATCCGCATCATTCCGAGCGTTGCGCCGCGCGGCAACTTTTTCGACCGCAACGGTACGCCGCTCGTCATGAACCGGCCGAGCTTCACCGTTTCGCTTCTGCCTTTGTCGGGAGCGGTTCCCGAAGACGTCATCGAGCGTTTGTCCGCCCTCCTTCATGTGCCGACGGATGAGATTCACAAGAAGATTGACGCGCATGTGGGATTCGATCCTATACGCATCAAGCAGGACGTCGGGCCGGAAGTCTATACGATCGTTGAGGAGCAGCGCGACAAGTATCCCGGCGTCATGATCGAGGCGCAGCCGATCCGCGACTACGTTTACAAGACATGGGGGGCGCACATATTCGGCTACGTCAGCGAAATCAGCAACGAGGAACTTGAAAAACGCAAGGATGAAGGCTATAAGTCGGGCGATATTATCGGCAAATTCGGCTTGGAGCGCATCTACGACAAAGAGGTGCGCGGCACGGACGGCGGCAGGCAGGTTGAAGTCGATGTCGCGGGCAAGCCGGTGAACAATCTCGGCACGAAGGCGCCGGTCGCGGGGAACGACCTCGTCTTGACGATTGACGCAATGATTCAAGTTGCAGCCGAGCGCGCCATTGATCAGCAGCTTTCCGCCATCGGCGCCAATGCGGCGGCAGCCGTCGTTCTGAATCCGCAGACGGGAGAGGTGCTCGCTCTCGTGAGCCGCCCGTCCTTTGATCCGAACCTTTTTGTCAATGGCATATCGACGAAAGATTGGAAGCTCATCAACGAAAACCCGTATCATCCGATGGACAACAAGGCGATCACAGGCGAGTATCCGCCGGGATCGACCTTCAAGATTGTCACGGGCACCGCTGCTTTGCAGGAGAACGTCGTCTCGCCGAACGAGATCATTTACGATTCCGGACGCCATTGGCTCATTCCGAAAGGCAACGCGGGCGGCGAAGCGCTCGGTCCGATCAACTTCATTCAGGCGCTCGCTCACTCGGACAATGTCTACTTCTATGAGATGGGCAACCGTCTTGGCGTCGATCGTCTCGGCGAATACGCGCGCATGTTCGGCATTGGCTCTAAAACGGGCATTGACCTGCCCTATGAGGCTGAAGGGCTTGTGCCGAGCCGCGAGTACAAAAAGAAGGTTTATGAGGACGATTGGTATCTTTCCGAGACTTTCGATGCGGCGATTGGGCAGGGCTTCGATCTCGTGACGCCCCTGCAGGCGGCTCAGGTCATGGGCGCGATTGCAGCAAACGGCGACCGCTATCAGCCGCATCTCGTGCAGCGCATCATCGGCCCCGACGGCAAGACGGTCGATACGATCAAGCCTAAGCGCATCGGCAGACTTGACGTGCGCCCCGAGGTCATCTCCCTCGTGCAGCAGGGGCTTCGTGACGTCACGAAGTACGGTACGGCAGCGGCGGCTTTTGGCGCGATGTATCCGATTGACATTGCAGGAAAGACGGGCACGGCGGAAAACTCACACGGGCGCGATCATGGCTGGTTTGTCGCCTACGGACCTTTCAGCAACCCGACGATAGTCGTCGCCGTCATCGTCGAGCAGGGCGGCTTCGGATCTCTGTCCGCCGTGCCGATTGGCAAGAAGATCCTTGATGCGGCATTCAATCTCGATACGCCCGAAGTCAAAGCTGTCCGTCAAGAAGTGGCGGCGAGGCAAAAAACTTGATATAATAGAAACGTTAATCAGGGAGAAATGATGCAGGCAAAGATGCCGCAGTCGTTTCTGGAATCCTTCATGCGGCGCATCGCCGCACACGCATAAAGCGAGGAAATCATGGAGAAAGAAAGCGTATTGTTCAAGGGGCTGAAAACGGGGCTTCTGCTCGTACTTACGGGAAAGCCTGAGTTTTCCGCCGTCGAGCGGGAGATTCGTGAGAAGTTGGAATCAAGCGCACTGTTTTTTCGGCGCGGTACCGTCATTGAGTGGCGTACAGGGACGTTTACGGCGAAGGAAAGTCTCGTTCTCAAGAAGCTCTTTTTGCAGCATGGCTTGTATTTTCGAGAGATGAAGGCGGAATCGGGTGCAAAAACTGCTTTATCCGGCGCTTTGAGAGGAGCCGCGGCAAGTGGCGGCGCGGGCGCTCTGCCGTCTGTCGGAAACGAGGCGGCGCTTTCGAAAGCAGAAGCGTCGGCGCCGGAGGACGAGACGTTCAAGGACACGCAGATGCTCGTCGTGAACCGCACGCTTCGCGGCGGGCAGGAGGTGCAGAGCCGCGGCTCGGTGCTCATCTTGGGGAATGTGAATCCCGGTGCGCAGGTCATCGCGGGCGGCAGCATCGACATACGCGGCACCTGCCGCGGCATCGTCCATGCGGGCGCTTACGGCGACAGGAGCGCCTGCATCATCGCCGATCATCTGATGCCCGTGCAGATTCGCATCGCCGACGTCATCGCACAGTCGCCCGAGCAGTATGAAAAGCCTGAGCTTGCCGAGCGGGCGCTCGTAAAGGATGGGCAAATCGTTATCGAACCGATAGAAAGGTAGGAAGCAGCCGATGGCAGAAGTTATCGTTATCACTTCGGGAAAAGGCGGGGTCGGCAAGACGACAACCACGGCGAATATTGGCGTGGGGCTTGCGAAGCGCGGCAAGAAGGTCGTGCTTATCGACACCGATACGGGGCTTAGGAATCTCGATTTGCTCTTGGGGCTTGAGCGCCGTATCGTCTATACGCTCGTCGATGTCATACAGAAGCGCACGACGTACAAGAGGGCGCTCGTGCGGCATAAGAAGTACGAGACGCTCTTTTTGATGCCGACGTCGCAGGTGGCGGATAAATCGGCGATCGAGCCTGAGCAGATGAAGGAACTCATCGCCGAGATGAAGGATGAGTTCGACTATATCATCGTCGATTGCCCGGCGGGCATCGAGCAGGGATTCCAGACGGCGGTCATCGCAGCGGATTGGGCGATCGTCGTCACGATGCCCGAGATCGCCGCCGTGCGTGACGCCGATAAGATCATCGGTCGTCTGCAAAACGACGGCAAGGAGATCAAACTCGTCGTCAACCGTATCCGCGCACAGATGGTCAAAGACGGCACGATGCTCGATATGGATGCGATCAATGATATTCTGTCGCTGCCGTGCATCGGACAAGTGCCTGACGATGAGAAGGTCATTGATTCGGCAAATCGCGGCGAACCTGTCATTGACAATGTGAATTCGCTTGCGGGCAAGGCGTATGCCAACGTCGTCTCGCGCATCATGGGTGAGGACGTACCGTTCCTCGAAGTGCCGAACGAGAGCTTTTTACAGCGTTTGAAGAATATGATTCTCGGAAGGGGGAAGCGCGATGATTGAGGCGTTGCTCAAGATCTTCGGCAAACAGGGAAAATCGTCGCGCCAGATCGCGCATGATCGACTTAAAGTCGTCTTGATTCACGATCGCTTGAGCGTGTCGCCGGAGGTCATGGATAAGATCAAAAACGACATCATCCGTGTCATTTCCAACTATGTGGAAATCAACCAGAAGGATATGGAGATTTCGCTTGCCAACGATCAGGATTCCGTCGCGCTCATCGCGAACATTCCCGTGAGCAAGATGAAGCCCAAGACAAATCATGGGTTTTAAGAATCGGAGGCGCAGAGGAAAATGAACAAGCGTTGGCTCAGGCGCATGGACTTCACCTTGATCGGCGCGACGGCGGCGATCATCGTCATGAGCCTCGTCGTCATCAGCAGCGCTACGCACATCAACACCGCCGACGGCGAGCACTATTGGTTTGTCCAGAAGCAGGGTGTGTTCGTCGTCTTGAATGTACTTTTTGCGATCTTTTTGATGAATTTTGACTATAAGGCGCTGCAAAGATACGGCAGGAATCTCTACATCGTCAATGTCGTCATGCTGCTCCTTGTCATGCTGATCGGGCAGACGGCGCTCGGTGCG
Source organism: Selenomonas sp. (assembly GCF_052169755.1). Taxonomy (GTDB): domain Bacteria; phylum Bacillota; class Negativicutes; order Selenomonadales; family Selenomonadaceae; genus Selenomonas. The sequence continues at coordinate 5,674 of NZ_JBQNBV010000028.1, forward strand.
CAGCGTTGGATTCAGCTCGGTCCCATTACGCTGCAGCCGTCGGAGTTTTCGAAAATCATCATGATCATCGCACTTGCCGCTCTCTTAGAAGATCGTGTTGGAAAGCTCAACACTTTGCATGACATCTTGCCTGTCGTCGGTTATGTGGCTCTGCCATTCTTCCTCGTATTGAAGCAGCCCGACCTTGGCACTTCGCTCGTATTTATCGCAATTCTTCTTGGCATGATTTTCGTGGCGGGGGTGAATCTTCGCATCCTCGCCGTATCATTCGCGGCGGGCGTCGCGGCGTCGCCGCTTCTCTGGCTCTTCTTGAAGGACTATCAGAAGATGCGGCTCAAAGTTTTTCTCGATCCGAGCGTCGATCCCTTGGGATCCGGCTATCACATCATTCAATCGAAGATCGCCATCGGCTCGGGACTGCTTTTCGGCAAGGGGCTTTTCGGCGGCACGCAAAGCCAGCTGAACTTCCTGCCGGAGAACCACACAGACTTCATCTTCGCTGTCGTGGGCGAAGAGCTGGGATTCATCGGCGCAGCCGTACTTCTTCTCTTGTACCTCGTCGTGCTTTGGCGCGGCGTGAAGATTGCGCGTGATGCCAGCGACGCTTTCGGTCGGCTCCTTGCCGTCGGCATCACTTCGATGCTCGCGTTTCACGTCCTCGTCAACGTCGGCATGACGACGGGCATCATGCCCGTTACGGGCATACCGCTGCCGCTCATGAGTTACGGCGTCAGCTCTTTGACGACAAATTTGCTTGCGATCACGATTTTGCTTAATATTCACATGCGAAAGGCAAAACTTTTATTTTAGGAATCACTGATAAATTCAGCCCCCCATCTTCACACATCTGCGCTGTCCTCTCGTCGTCGACAAATCCTCGACGTAGCACCGCTACGCCTGTGGTTTGTCTCCTCGATAGATACAGCGCATCTGTGCGAATCTGGGCGACCTCATTTTATCAGCGCTTCCTTAGATTCATGGGAGGATTTATGGTCAAGTTGGAACAGGATATGCTTCAGGCTGTGGAGAAGCCCGCACGCTATACGGGCGGCGAATGGAACGCGCAGCCGAAAGACTCCTCAGCCGTCCTTTGCCGCATTGCGCTTGCGATGGCGGACGTCTATGAGGTCGGCATGTCAAACCTCGGGCTGAAAATTCTCTATGAGATTTTGAACCGCCGCGATGATGTCGCGGCGGAACGTGTTTATGCGCCTTGGCTCGATATGGAAGCGGAGATGCGCCGTCGCAATATACCGCTCTTTTCGCTGGAAACATTCCGAGAAATTTCTTCCTTTGACATTGTCGGATTTTCTCTGCAATACGAGCTTTTGATTACGAACACGCTCAATATGCTCGATCTCGCAGGCATACCTCTTCATGCGGCGGAGCGCACGGACGAGCATCCCTTCGTCATTGGCGGCGGTCCCTGCGTCTATAATACGGAGCCGATCGCCGACTTCTTCGACTTCTTCGTGCTCGGCGATGGGGAGGAGATCGTGGTCGAGGTATGCGACGCATGGCTTGCGTGGAAGAAAGAAGGGCGTTTGGGCGGCAGAAGCGGCTTCCTGCGCCGCGTCGCAAATGTCGCAGGCGTCTACGTGCCGTCCTTTTATGCGCCCGAGTACGATGAAACGGGCATGTTCACGGGGCTGCGCGTTCTCGACGAAGCTGCGCCGCTGCAAATTCATCGGCGCATTGTACGCGATCTTGATGCAGCGCCGTTCTTGGAAAAGCCCATCGTGCCGTACCTCGGTGTTGTCCATGATCGCCTCATGCTTGAGCTGTTTCGCGGCTGTACGCGCGGCTGCCGCTTTTGCCAGGCGGGCATGGCGTATCGTCCCGTACGCGAGCGCCGCCCCGAGACGCTCAAGCGTCTGGCGCGTACACTGTTCGACGCAACAGGCTACAACGAGATGTCCCTGACCTCGCTCTCGTCTGCCGATTACTCATGTCTTGCGCCGCTTGTCGATGAACTGCTCAAAGACACAGAGGGTGAGCGCGTGAGCTTTTCCCTGCCGTCTTTGCGCATCGACAGTTTCTCCGTTGACATCGCCGAGCGCCTGCAGCAAGTGCGAAAGAGCAGTCTGACGTTCGCGCCCGAAGCGGGCACGCAGCGCTTGCGTGATGTCATCAATAAGAATGTGACGGAAGACGACCTGCTGCACTCGGTGCGCACGGCATTCGAACAGGGGTGGAAAGCGGTCAAGCTCTATTTCATGATGGGGCTGCCGACGGAGCGCGATGAGGACGTCGTCGGCATCGCCGAGCTTGCGCAGAAGGTCGTCGATTGCTACAAGGAAGTCAAGGGAAAGCGCGGCGTCAGGGTCACGGTGTCCGTTTCGTGTTTCGTGCCGAAGGCGTACACGCCGTTTCAATGGTTCGCGCAGGTGCCGCAGGAAGAGTTTGAGCGCAGGCAGCAGCTTTTGAAGGCGAGCATACGCGACCGCGCCATTTCCTTCCATTACCACGACGCACGCGCGAGCGTCCTCGAAGGCGCACTTTCGCGCGGCGACCGCAGACTCGCACCCGTCATCGAAACGGCGTGGCGAAACGGCGCGAAGTTTGACGGCTGGACGGATCAGTTCAAGGACGAGGTCTGGAAGGACGCTTTTCAAAGCTGCGGCGTTGCGCCCGAGTTCTACAGCCGGCGCACGCGCGATCTGCATGAAGCTTTGCCGTGGGCGCATACAAGTCCGGGCGTATCGCAGGACTTCTTACGGCGCGAGTGGCAGCGTGCGCAGGAAGCGGCGCTCACGCACGATTGCCGCCGCGAAGCCTGCACGGGCTGCGGCGTCTGTCCTGCGCTTCATTGCGAGGTTGTCGATTGGAGGGCAGAGGCATGAAACTGCGCGCACTCTTGACGAAGGGCGAGGAGATCCGCTTCATCTCGCATCTCGACTATGCGGCTCTCATCGAGCGGGCGATTCGCCGCGCCAAACTGCCTGTCGCCTACTCGGAGGGGTTCAATCCGCACATGAAGTTTTCCTTCGCCTCGGCGCTCGCCGTGGGTGTGACGAGTGAAGCTGAGGTCATGGACGTGGAACTTTCGCATCGCATCTCCCAGCCGGAAGCGTGGGACAGACTTGCCGCCGCCTTGCCGACGGGGGTGCGTCTGCTGCGTCTTGTGCCCTACGAGGGCAAGGCAAAGTCACTGATGGCGGCGGTTGATCGCGCCGAGTACTGCGTGCGCGTGCCCTATGCGGGAGCGGAGGAGGCGGCGCAGTGTGCCGTCGCTGCTTTTTTCGCCGCGTCGGAGGTCATCTATCGCCGCATTCTGCCGAAAAAGACGCGCGAGGTTGATGCGAAGGCATACCTGAAGAAAATGCACGTCGAAAAAGATGGTCAAGAGCTGCTTTTGACCATCGCCATCGCCGTCACGCCGTCGGGCAGTTTGAAGCCCGGCGAAGCGGTCGAACTGTTGGCGCACGACTTCGGCTTGAACATAGAGCCGAAGCAGGCGAAGATCCACCGCACGGCGCTCCTTTCGGGCGGCAAAGACCTTTTCGCCCTGATCGAATCGTAAGACCGATTTTCTCCTTGAAAGTTTAGCGTGAAACTGGACGTTTGTGCGTGTAGTTCCCCAACGATGGAGTTGATGTGATGAAAACCATTCTTGTAAACTGCACCCCCGAAGAAACGCGCATGGCGATCGTGGAAAGCGACGAGCTTCTGGCGGTCGAGGTCGAGCGCGAGTCACAGTCGCACCTCGTCGGCAATATCTACAAGGGACAGGTGCAGAACGTCCTGCCGGGGATGCAGGCGGCTTTCGTTGACATCGGCTGGGAGAAGAATGCGTTCCTCTATATTGGCGACGGTCTGCCGCATGAAGGAGCGAAAGGTACGATGCCTGCGGCGCGTATCCACATCGGGCAAAGGATCCCCGTGCAGATCACGAAGGATGCTATCGGTACGAAAGGACCGCGTGCGACGATGCACCTTTCGATCCCCGGCAGGAACGTCGTCCTCATGCCGACGGCATCCTATATCGGCATCTCGCGCCGTATCGAGGGCGAAGCCGAGCGCACGAGGCTCAAAGAGATTGCCGCGCGTATATGCCCCGAGGGCATGGGCCTCATCATACGAACAGCCGCGCACGGGCAGACGGAAGAGAGCTTCCGAGAGGACGTCGAACGCCTCGTGCGTCTCTGGCAGACCCTGCAGGCGAAGAATAAGATGGCAAAAGCGCCGGCGCTGCTTTACCGTGATGCTGATCTCATCGTGCGCCTTGTGCGCGATTCCTTTACGGAAGAAATCGATGCCCTCCACATCGACGATGCCGATGCGTATCGCCGTGTGACGGAACTCGTCGAATCCATTTCGCCGGAGCTTGCCGAGCGCGTTCACCTCTATGAAGAGCGCGAGCCGCTCTTTCGCCGCTATGGCGTCGAAGCGGAGATCGAGCGGCTCGGCGAGCGCGAGGTCATGCTGCCCTCGGGCGGCTCCATCGTCATCGACAAGACGGAGGCGCTGACCGCCATCGACGTGAACACGGGGCGCTACGTCGGCAGCGCAAATCTTGGCGACACGGTCTACCGCACGAACCTCGAAGCGGCGGCGGAGATCCTGAAGCAGATACGCCTTAGAGATATCGGCGGCATCATCCTCGTCGACTTCATCGACATGGACGCCGAAGATCAGAAGGAGAAACTCCTCGCCTTCCTGCGCGACCGCGTACGTTTCGACCGCACGAAGACGAACGTCGTCGATATCACGGCGCTCGGCCTCATCGAGATCACGCGCAAGAAGTCGCGGCAGAACTTAGAGAGCATCATCTACAGCCCGTGCCCCTACTGCCACGGTCGGGGCAGGGTCGAATCGCCCGAGACCATCGCCATCAAGATCTGCCGCGACATCCGCCGCTTGGAGAGCAAGGCGCACGCGGGCGCCTATGAGATCGAAGTCGCCGGACGCATAGCACGCGCCGTGGAAGCCGCCGAGCCTTTAACACATCTCGCCGCCGAACTCGCGCTCTGCCTGACTGTCGTCGCCAAGGACGTCATGGCGCTCGAAAGCTACACGATCTTGCCGAAGGAAGATTGATTTTCCCACTTGCTTTTCCACCCCATCTATGCTAAAATTTTTCACGGTGTCTATATAACGCACGCGCACGGACGTCTGCCCTGTGCTCCTTTGGGAGTGGTGCAGAGGATGAGGGGCGCGGAGGAAAAAACAGGAGGTGCACCAATTATGGCAGTAGTTTCTATGAAACAACTTTTGGAGGCTGGCGTCCATTTCGGACATCAGACCCGCCGTTGGAACCCGAAGATGGCGAAGTACATCTTCACGGAGAGGAACGGCATCTACATCATTGATTTGCAGAAGACCGTGCGCAAGGTTGACGAGGCGTACAACTTCCTTCGCAGCTTGGCGGAAGAGGGCAAGAGCGTTCTCTTCGTCGGCACGAAGAAGCAGGCGCAGGACGCCGTGAAGGAAGAGGCGACGAAGGCTGAGATGTTCTATGTCAACGAGCGCTGGCTCGGCGGCATGTTGACGAACTATCAGACGATCCAGAAGCGCATCCGCCGCTTGAAGGATCTTGAGCGCATGGAAGAGGACGGCACGTTCGATGTCCTGACGAAGAAGGAAGTCCTGCAGCTGCGTCATGAGATGACGAAGCTGGAGAAGTTCCTCGGCGGCATCAAGGAGATGAACCGCCTGCCGGGCGCGCTCTTCGTCGTCGATCCGCGCAAGGAGCGCATCGCCGTCGCCGAGGCAAAGAAGCTCAATATTCCCATCGTCGCGATCGTCGATACGAACTGCGATCCCGATGAGATTGACTATGTGATTCCGGGCAACGACGATGCGATTCGCGCCGTCCGCCTTTTGACGAGCGCGATGGCGAGCGCCGTCGTCGAGGGTCGTCAGGGGCAGGCAGGTGCAGGCGAGGAGGCGCAAGATGGCAAAGATTGACGCAAAGATGGTCAAGGAGCTGCGCGAGCGTACGGGCGCAGGCATGATGGACTGCAAGAAAGCGCTGACGGAGACCGACGGCGACATGGACAAGGCGATCGATTACCTGCGCGAGAAGGGCATTGCCAAGGCTGAGAAGAAGGCCGGCCGCATCGCTTCCGAAGGCGTCGTCGCGGCTTATGTCGCGGACGATGCGAAGGTCGCTGCACTCGTCGAGATCAACTGCGAGACGGACTTTGTCGCTGTCACAGAGAAATTCCATGAGCTTTGCGATAAGATCGTCAAGCACATCGCTGAGACGAATCCTGCCGATATGGATGCCTTGAACGCGAGCACGCTTGATGGCAAGACGGTGGCGGAGATCGTAACGGAGGCTGTCGCGAGTATCGGTGAGAAGATTTCTCTGCGCCGTTTTGAGCGCTATGAAAATGCTTCGGGCCGCATTGCGAGCTACATCCACATGGGCGGCAAGATCGGCGTACTCGTCGACCTTTCCGGCGGCACAGCGGAGATCGGCAAGGACGTCGCCATGCACATCGCAGCTTCGGCGCCGACGGCGATCGATCGTTCGGGCGTGAAAGCGGAAGAGCTTGAGCATGAGAAGGAAGTTCTGCGTGCGCAGGCTCTTGAAGAGGGCAAGCCCGAGAAGATCGTAGAACGTATGGTCGAGGGACGCATCAACAAGTTCTATCAGGAAGTCTGCTTGCTTGAGCAGCCCTTCGTCAAGGATCCGGACAAGAATGTCAAGGAAGTACTTGGCGACGTCAAGGCAGAGCGCTTCGTGCGCTTTGAGCTTGGCGAAGGTCTGGAGAAGAAGTCGGAGGACTTCGCAGCTGAGGTCGCTGCTCAGATCAAAGGCTAAGAAATAAGGAAAGCTGCCGCATGGTGATTTTGAAAATGATTTCTGTGCGGCAGCTTTTTTCCTGCCGTTTTTCCTGCGTTTTGAAGATAGGAGGCTGAATTTATCAGTGCTTCCTAAAAGGATTATCTTCCATCCCGTCGAATAGGAAAAAGAACGGCACGATGACAGTGATCGAAAGATTTCTGCAAGGGGGACGATTATTTTGGATATTGCCAGCTACAAACGCGTCGTTTTGAAGCTCAGCGGTGAGTCTCTCGCCGGAAATCAGGGCTTTGGTATTGATTTGCCTACGGTCGACGCCATTGCGGCAGAAATCAAGAAGGTGCGTGAGCACGGCATTGACATTGCTGTTGTCGTCGGCGGCGGCAATATCTGGCGCGGGCTCGCAGGGAGCGACAAGGGCATGGATCGTGCGCAGGCGGACTATATGGGAATGCTGGCGACGGTCATGAACTCGCTTGCTTTGCAGAGTTCGCTCGAAAATATTGACGTCGATACGCGCGTGCAGAGCGCCATCGAGATGCGCCAGATCGCCGCGCCGTACATTCGCCGCAAGGCGGTGCGCCATCTTGAAAAGGGGCGCGTCGTAATCTTGGCGGCGGGCACGGGAAATCCGTATTTTTCGACCGATACGACGGCGGCTCTTCGCGCTGCCGAGATCGAGGCGGACGTCATCCTCATGGCGAAGAAGGGTGTCGACGGCGTCTATGATTCCGACCCGCGCAAGAATCCCGGGGCGAAGAAGTTCACGCGTCTCGCGTACATTGAAGTTCTGCAGCGCGGTCTTGCCGTCATGGATTCGACAGCGACGAGTCTTTGCATGGACAACAAGATTCCCATCGTCGTATTCAATATTGACAAGTATGAAAACATCCTCAAGGCTGCGGTCGGCGAGGATATCGGCACGATTGTAGGGGGGGAAGAAGCATGATCAAGGACATTTTCCATGCCCAGGAAGACCGCATGAAGAAGACGCTCGAAGCGCTGCGCCGCGACTTTGGATCGCTGCGTGCCGGACGCGCAACCCCTGCGCTCCTCGATCGCGTGATGGTTGATTACTACGGTCAGCCCACGCCCGTGAGCCAGGTTGCGGCGATTGCCGTACCCGAGCCGCGTATGCTCATGATCACGCCTTGGGAAAAAACGATTCTGCATGACATTGAGAAGGCGATCATGAAGTCGGAGCTTGGTCTCACGCCGAATTCCGACGGCACGGCGGTACGCCTTTCCATTCCGCAGCTCACACAGGAGCGCCGCACGGAACTTGTGAAGTCGCTGAACAAGAAGACGGAGGACGCGAAAGTCGCGATCCGTAATATTCGCCGCGATGCGAATGAACAGGTGAAGAAGCTCGAAAAGGCGAAAGAAATCACCGAGGACGAGGCGAAGAAGGGGCAGGACGATATGCAGAAGCTCGTCGACAAATACATCAAAGCTGTCGATGATGCGCGTATCGTCAAGGAAAAGGAAATCATGGAAGTCTGATGGAAGAAGTCGATGTTTTGGGGATTCCGTGGCAGAAGGCTAAGGAGCGCCTTGCGGCGCTCGGTCTTTGCTGCGAGGTTGAATGGACACGCCCCGCGAAAGACTTTTTTCCGATAGATGAGCAGTCTCCCTATGTCGTGCGGCAGAGGCGAGAAGGCGATAAGATCAAGCTCGTGCTTGCAGCGCGGCTGCGAAAGGAGGTGTCCTGTCATGGCTTACAAGATTAGCGAAGAGTGCATTTCGTGCGGTTCGTGCGCTGGTACCTGTCCCGTCGAGGCGATCTCGGAGGGCGAGTCCCAGTATGTGATTGACGCAGAGAAGTGTGTTGAATGCGGCGCATGTGCGGAAGGCTGTCCCGTCTCCGCGATTTCCGCGCCTTGATGTATGAAAACCCGTTGCTTCGGCAACGGGTTTTTGTCTGTCTTTTGTGTGGACCTTAGGAAATTTTTTCAGAAAAATGGTAAAATAAAAAAGGGATTTTCGCTTCGATATAGAAATAGTCAACAGAGGAAATAAAAGTTCGCTTGGAGGTGTTTACTATGGGCAGCATCAACAAGATTCTCGTGCCGGTAGATGGTTCGGTCAATGGCTGCAAGGCTGTGGATCAAGCGATCGCTTTTGCCGAGAAGTGCAATGCAAGTCTCGATTTCGTCTATGTGGCGAGCAACATCAACAAGGACATTCCGAGCCATCTCGTCTTTGACCGTATCTGGGAGAAGATTCCTGAGAACATGTGCGCGACGAGGCACGTCGAAACGGGCAATGTGCCGAAAGCCATCTTGAAGATCGCCGACTCGGAGAAGAGCGATATGATTATCATGGGCAGTCGGGGTCTCGGTCTCTTCAAAGGCGCTTTGATCGGCAGCGTCAGTCAGAAGGTCGTCGAAGAGTCGAAAGTTCCTGTGATGGTGGTAAAGTAGGTTTCGGAAAACAACGTGTGCGAAAAGCAGCCTTTCGGGGCTGCTTTTCTTTATGGAAGCAGCGCATTCGTGCAGATTCGGACGATTTCATTTTATCTGTGTTTCCATAAATCTTTGGCAGGAGTTTCCTGTCTCTTTGGGGAATATTGCAAGATAAGAATTTCGCATATACGGAGGAAATTTTATGGTAGAGGCAGCGGAGAAGTTCAAGCGGTATTTGCAGCGGCATAAGATTGACAGCTTTGAGCGCGAGGAGCTTGGCGATGAGCATGAGAGCGTGATCTTTCGCTCGACCGTTGAGGTGCAGGGGCAGTATGTGCCGCTCGGGGTCATTTTCGACGATACGATCTATGTGATCGTGCGCGCCAATCTCGCACCGAAGGCGCTGAACGATGACAACGCCTATGAGGTGACGAATTTCATCATGCGTCTGAACAACGGCAACAAGCTGTTCAAGTATTATCTCGCGCCCGATACGTCCGTCATTCTTGACGCTTGTATCCCGATGACGCAGAAGAATTATTCAGCGGATCTCGTCAATACGATTGTAGGTGTCGTCGCACGGGAAATCAAGAAGCGCCACAGCGAATTCATGGGATTGATCTGGCAAAAAGTTTGAGGTTCATATTGTGCGAGAGGTGATTTCGTGCTGAAGAAAGGCATTATTTTGGCGGGCGGCTCGGGCACGCGGCTCTATCCGCTGACGAAGGTCGTGTCGAAGCAGCTCATGCCGGTTTTTGACAAGCCGATGATCTATTATCCGCTGAGCACATTGATGCTTGCAGGACTGGAGGATATCCTCGTCATCACGACGCCGCAGGACAGCGCAATGTTTTCCGCCATGCTCGGCGACGGCAGCCAGTGGGGCATCCACATCTCTTACGCCGTGCAGCCGAGCCCCGACGGCCTGGCGCAGGCGTTCATCATCGGCGAGAATTTCATCGGCGGCGACGGCTGTGCGCTCGTCTTGGGCGACAACATCTTCTACGGTGCCGATCTTGCGCGCCTCCTGCAGCGTGCGGCGGCACGCGAGGCAGGCGCAACGGTGTTCGCCTACTATGTGCGCGATCCAAAGCGCTACGGCGTCGTGGAGTTCGATGAGACGGGATGCGCTGTCAGTTTGGAAGAGAAGCCCGAGACGCCGCGCTCGAATTATGCGGTGACGGGGCTGTACTTCTACGACAACGATGTCGTAGAGATCGCGAAGGGGGTCAAGCCGTCGGCACGCGGCGAGCTTGAGATCACGGATGTGAACCGCGCGTACTTGGAGCGCGGCGACCTTCAGGTGGAGAAGATGCGCAGGGGGTTCGCGTGGCTCGATACGGGCACGCATGAGTCTCTCCTGCAGGCGGCGACGTTCGTCGAGACGATTCAGGATCGTCAGGGTCTCAAGATCGCCTGCATCGAGGAGATCGCCTACCGCATGGGACATATTGATGCGGAGCAGGTTCTGCGCCTCGCGCAGCCTTTGATGAAGAACGACTATGGACGCTATTTGGAGCAGCTGGTCAAGGGATAGGGGAACGAGAAATGAATGTGACGGAAACGCGCCTCAAGGGCGTCTTTATCTTGGAACCGAAGGTGTTCGGCGATGCACGCGGCTGGTTCATGGAGAGCTGGTCGAAAAAGAAGATGGAAGAGGCGGGGCTCTTCTACGACTTCGTGCAGGACAATCAGTCTTTCTCAGCGGAAAAGGGTACGCTGCGCGGACTTCACTACCAGAAGAATCCTATGGCGCAGGCGAAACTTCTGCGCTGCACGCGCGGTGAGATCCTCGATGTCGCTGTCGATATACGAAAGGGATCGCCGCAGTATGCGAAGTGGGTTTCCGTGCGCCTTTCGGCGGAAAACAAGCGGCAGCTGATGATTCCGCGCGGTTTCGCGCACGGCTTCATTACACTGACGGACGACGTCGAGGTGCAGTACAAAGCGGACAATTACTATGCGCCCGAGTGCGACGGCAATATTCTTTGGAGCGATCCTGCCATCGGCGTCGACTGGGAGATCGCGCCGACGGTTCTTTCGGCGAAGGACGAGGCTGCGCCGACGCTCGCCGAGCGGGAATCTCAGCTCAATTTCGTCTATGGGGAGGAAGAAGCGTGAAGTATCTTGTGACCGGCGGCGCCGGCTTTATCGGCAGCAATTTCGTCCACTATATGATGAAGGCGCACGCGGATGCAGAGATTCTTTGCGTCGATGCGCTGACGTATGCGGGCGATTATGAATCTCTGCGCGACCTTGCAGAAATTCCGCGCTTTCATTTTGTCCACTGCAATATTTGCGACCGCGAGGCGATCTACGCGCTCTTTCGCGCCGAGAAACCCGATATCGTTGTGAATTTCGCGGCGGAAAGTCATGTCGACCGCTCGATTGAGACGCCGGAGGTCTTTCTGCAGACAAACATCATCGGCACGAGCGCTCTCATGGATGCCTGCCGCGAGTACGGCATTTCGCGCTACCATCAGGTATCGACGGATGAGGTCTACGGCGATTTGCCGCTCGACCGCCCCGACCTCTTCTTCACCGAGGAGACGCCCTTGCATACGTCGAGCCCGTATTCATCCTCGAAGGCGAGCGCCGATCTCCTCGTGCTCGCTTACAGCCGCACATACGGTCTGCCCGTGACGATCTCGCGCTGCTCGAACAACTATGGCCCGTACCATTTCCCCGAGAAACTCATCCCCTTGATGATCGTCAAGGCGCTTGCCGACGAGAAGCTTCCCGTCTACGGCGACGGCGCCAATGTGCGCGACTGGCTCTACGTTGAGGACCACTGCCGCGCCATCGACCTCGTGCTGCAGAAGGGCCGCACGGGGGAAGTCTACAACATCGGCGGTCACAACGAACGCGCCAACATCGATGTCGTCAAGGTCATCCTTCGCGCCTTGAAGAAGCCCGAGAGCCTCATCTCGTATGTGGCAGACAGGAAGGGGCACGACCGCCGCTATGCGATCGATCCGACGAAGATCCATACGGAACTCGGCTGGCTGCCCGAGACGAGATTCGAAGAGGGCATCGAGCGCACGATTGCATGGTATCTGGAAAACCGCGCATGGTGGCAGCATATTCTCGACGGCAGCTATCGAAAAGCATATCCGGGCACATGAAATTTTTTGCAAAAAGAGCTTGCGCTTTTCCCTTTCGTGCTGTATACTAGCAAAGTAACT
>NZ_JBQNBV010000029.1:0-17858 GCF_052169755.1 Selenomonas sp.
AGACCAAGAATGTTTCGGAAGCGAAAAAAGTCGCCTATCAAGTGACGGCTACAAATAAAAATGCGGACGAGGACGTCCTGTCCAACTACAAGATCGGCGGCGACGATGCCGTATCCGGCAGCAAATATGACGTCACGAGCGAGGGCAAGATCACGCCGCGCGTCATTGACGTTGATTTGCTCAAAAAGACGGGCATCGACAAGACGTATGACGGCACGGTCGACGCCGTCGAGGGCGATGATGACCGCAAGTATTTGACGATGGGCAAGAACTGGGTCGGCTACGCCGGCAGGGGCAGGCTCGTCGGCGATACGAAGGACAGCGGCGTAGGCACGGACGGCGCGAAAGTCACGGTCAAGGCGGTCTATCGCCAGAAAGGGACGGCGACCGACGACAAGAACGTAGCACGCGCCGCTGACAAGTCCGTCATTGAGAATGGCAAGGATGTTTACTATACCTTTAAGCTGGAAGGCGGCAACGCCGCGACGAACTACACGTTCAACGCTGACGGCACGACGCCGCAGGCAGAGAAGAACGCGACGGGCACGGGCACGATTGATCCGAAAGAGCTGAAAGCACAGTTCAATAAGGTGACGCGCAGCTACAACAACACGTCCGACGTGACGCCTTCGCAGGTGGCAGGAAAATATACGTTGACGGGCGTTGTCAGCGGCGATGAAAACAAGGTCGACCTTAATACGGGAGCCATCAAGGGAACATACTATAAAGACGGCACGAAAGTCAAAAATCACGGTATCGACTATACCGTAAAATATGAAGGCATTTCCAAGGCGCTCGTTAAGGGTACAGCCGGCGATGAAAGCGGCAACTATTGGATTGCTGATACGGCAGAGGGATCGGGCGATATCACGAAAGCGAGGCTGACGAAAGATAGCTTCAAGATGTGGCTTAAGGATCGCGTCACAAAGGTATATGATGGAACAAGTAGAGTCCGCAGTGACGGTCTTTCGGATGTACAAGTTGACGGTACGTCTCTTGCTGCGGAGAAAGGCTATAAATTCGAGTATGAAGCATCTGAATACTACAATACGACAAATAATCTAGGGAAACTTCAAGCGCCGAATGCAAATGTCGCGGAGGATGGAACGACATTCCATCAGGATGGTGCGAATAAAGCTAAAGCCTACGGCGTCAAATACACGATTCGGCTCTTGGGTGATACGGCAGAGAACTATGAATTTGGCGATTTGCATGGAGCTAAAGCTAATGGCGGTACATATACGGTAAAAGAAAAAACAGAAGATGGGAAAAAGATTCAGCTGATTACCTTTGAAAAAGACGGCATCGGCTATATTAAGTCGCGTCGTGTATATGTGGCACTGGGAAGCTCTGCAAGAGAAACTCCGACGAAGGTCTATGATGGAACGACGAAATTGATCTTAAAGAGTGTATCGTCAGGCGATCTGCTTGTCGCTATGGGAAATGGCGGGCAAGATGACGCAGGCTTGGTGGATGCGAGCAATGTTTCGAAGGGGCGTTATCAGAGTCGAAATGCTGGTAAATTCAGTGAGGTTCCTAGTGAGAATTATTCACAAGAAGTTGTCTATACCCCCGAGATTCAATATGACGAAAAATCCAACGGGTTGGCAACAAACTATGTATTCTATCATAGTGCAAAGGATCCGACGAAAGCGACGAAGTGGGATCCTACGACAGCGCCGCTCAAAGGTCGCGGTAAGATCACCCCTGCCGATCTTCTGGTCACGACGCCGAACGATGTCAAGCGTCAGTACAATGGCGATATTGATGTCAAGGCAGGACAAGGTAAGCTGACGTTGGACACGCCGCTCAAGCATGAGTCTGTTCCGGGCAAAAATGATGCAGCAACCAATGGCGTACGCGATGATGTCCATCTCAACGAAATCGATGAAAAGAAAGACGGCACGGGCGATGCGAGTAAGTATTACCGTTACTACAACGCCGCCGATGCCAACGCAGGAGATTCGGAGGAGGCAAAGGAAAAGCAGAGAACGTATGTGACGTATCGTCGTATTCAGCTAACAGGTGAAGACGCAGATAATTACAGGTTGGTCTACGAAAAGGATAAAGCGCTCGCTAAAGATACAAAGAACTACGGCGATAATAAAACGTACTATACGATGACAGGCTATGGCCTGATCGACAAGCGCAAGGTCACGAGCAAGAATCTCAAGATCGGGCTGAAGACGAAGCATCCTGAGAAGGTCTACGACGGCAACGAGTATGTCGTGGGTAAGGCGGCGAAAGAGGACAAGAAGCATCAAGCATGGAACGATCTCATCGAACGTATCTACGTCGAGGACGGCACAGAAAAGATCGACGTCGATAAATCGCATACGTCCGTCACGGACGCAAAGTATCTGGCGGGCGGCGGCAAGCGAGCGAAAGACGCTGCCGACAACAAAGACGTCGAACTTCAGATGAACTTCGATACAAGCGCGCTGAAGAACTTTGACTTCACCGATTCGAGCATGGCGAACGGCACGTTCACCTATAAGACGACGGGCAACATCAAGAAGAAAAAAGTGACGGCAACTCTCGAGAAGATGACGGATCTCCGCAAGGTCTATGACAAGACGAATATAGCGGCGAGCGGCAATGTGAAGTACGAGGGTGTCATCGAGGAAGACAAAGATACGGCGAAACTTCATATCAAAAAAGCGCAGTACGAGAAGAAAGCGGGGGATACGGACGCCAAGCATGATGGGAAGAACGCGACGGTCGATCCATTCGCGGCGGCACAGAACATCTATGATGTGGCGTATGAATTCGAGCTTACGGGCACAGATGCGGGGAACTACGAGCTGAATACGAATAAGCTCACCGGCTCGGGCGACATCGAGCGCCGCATGGCGTTTGCCGACACCGTTCATCCGAATCTCATGAAGTACTACGACGGTACGAATGATGCGAAGAGCTACAACAAAGATACGAATGCCAACGAGGATATCGAGGATAAGGATCTGTCGAACGCCAATGCCGCGAAGTCGATCAAGCTCCTCGATGCTGCGGGCGCGGAGTTCTCCGACGACAGGCTCAAGAACCGCGCGACGGGACTTCTTGACGGCGATACTTGGTCTGCGAAGGGGGAATTTGACGATAAGAATGCCGGCGAAAACAAGAAGGTGACGTATAAGATCACGCTTTCTGATGGTGCGAATGACAACTATCGCATCTATAAAAAGAGCGATCTCGACGCCAAACTCGCAAGCGGCGCACCGCTGAACAATGTCGTCGGTACGACGATTCGCACGGATGCAGGCAAGGCGGAGCTTACCGATGTAGGAACCGTCGAGAAAGCAAACCTTCTCGTCAAGGCGGATGAAGCGCAGAAAGTCTACGATGGCAATAAGAACACCGATAAAGTTGAAGGCAACATCCTCTCGAAGCTCAAACTTGGCGGCGTATACTATGATACGACGAAGGCTGCGGTCAAAGCCGACGGCGCCTATGAAGGTACAGCAACGCTCAACCATGAGAAAGGCAAAGACGAGTATCGGGCAGAGTACCGCGATCCCAATGTGAAGCCGAAAGACGGCAAGGAGAACGCCGTCAACTACAGTCATATCCGGCTCGTCGATCAGGCGAACAACTATAACCTCGTCTATCAGACGACGGAGGGCATCAAGAATCTTGAAGCCGATACGACAGCAGGCTATTACAAGCTGGAGGGCAAGGGCAAGATCACGCCGCTTGAGATCAGCGATATGGATCTCAATCCCGACTTCAAGCCCGACGCTATCAAAAAGACGTACGATGGGACGAAAGACATCACGAACGCCAAGCAGCGGCTGAGGGATTCCAAGGCGAGGGTCTGGGTCACGAAGAAAGGCACCACCGAAAAGTGGGACATCACGGACATCGACGGCGCTTATTCGGCGACGGGTGAGTACAAGGATACCGATATTGGCGGCAAGACGCTGAAGGCAAAAGACGCCGGAGAGAAGAAGGACGTCACGTTTACCTTCACGATGGATGAGAACAACTTCCTTTACAATGGAGCCGGCGGCGAAAAGCTCAAAACGATCAAGAAGGATTTTACCGGCATCGGTACGATTACGCGACGCCATGTGAAGCTCAATGTGCAGGATGTGCAGAAGATCTACGACGGTACGACGGACGTCAAGCATGGCTATTATGAAGGCGTCGGCAGCGATCTCAAGGAGCACGAAAATGAGCATGTCGATTCTTCGAAACTGATCAAAGCGGAGGAATCGCGCACCTATACGGCGGAAGACGAAGCGGCGAATAAGGATCACAAGGAAGGCACGCTGAACGACCGCGGTCTGCTCGACGGCGTTACGATCGATGTCAAGGGTCTGGCTCCGAAGTATGGCGATAAGAAAGCGAACCGCTCGCCCGATGCGACGCCCGAGAAGAAGGACGTATTCTACAAGCTGCGTCTGAACGGCGACAGCAATGAGAACTATACGTTCGAAGTTTACGACGGCAGCGATCGGCTCATTACGCAGAAAGATGCGCCGGCGGAGTATCAAGGGTATAATCTCGTCGGTCGCGGCGATATCTGGTATCGGAAGGTCGAGTTCAATCGCAAAGGACTCGATAAAGAGTACGACGGAAACGCTGCGCTGCAGTCGCTTTCCAACGATGCGAAGGAACAGGAAAAGCGGCGGAAGGCGCTCAAGGAGAAGCTCTATCTCCAAGGAAACGACGGCTCGCGTCTCTCCTTGGATGATGAAGCTGTCGGAAAGATTCGCGGCACTTACGGTGATGGAGATAAGAGCCGCTTCACTCCAAATTCGCATGTCAAGCGCAAAGACGGCAGCGAAGGTACAGTCTTAGATCGCGATGTGCAGCTCGAAGGGCTTTACGAAGCGTTCAAGAGTCTGCGCGACCGCGATACCGAAGGGGAGGGCGCTCGAAACTACTTCTATAACGGCTACGGCGAAGGGAGCAAAGAATCCTATGTCGCGCCGAACGATTTCGCCTATGGCACGGGCAAGATCACGCCGAAGACGGTCAAGCTGAAAAAGACTTGGATCGGCGGCTTTGAAAAGCCCTATGACGGTACGAGCCTTGCCAAGATCAAGGGGGCGGACGGTCACTATTACAGCTTTGGCGAAGCAAGTTCGATCGGAGAGAACGATACCGAAGAGACCAAGAAAATCAAGCAGGATGTCAAGCAGCAGTTCTACAACAAGCTGCATCTTTCCGTCGATCTCGGTACAGGAGAAGGCGCGATCACGCTTGGCTATGAGCTTGATGGCGGCGCTGGCGATGACCCGGCGAACATGCCGTATTATGAAAATCCGACGAGAACAACGGACAAGCGTGACGCCAATGTGTATAACGACAGTAAGCTGACGGATAACAAGAAGGACATCGTCTATCGCTTAAAGACACTCAAGTCAGAGAAAAAGTATAAGGACTGGGAAGTGGATAAGGGCGATATGACGGCGCGTCTGCTTGACGGCGGGAGCGGCTACACGGCTCAGATCACGCCGCGCACCATTGAGGTGGATGCGAAGAATACCGCGCCGATTGCGAAGATCTATGACGGCACGAATACGGTCAAAGACCTCTTGCACGTCAAGGGCAAGTCGTTTGATTCGGAGCATCCGGATTTTGCCTATCAGGCGTCTTCCGGAAAAGACAGCAAGGACGATAAGCCTGCGATTTTGGATAAGGACAAAGGCACGGTCAAGGTCGTTGCGACGGCGCCTGCCGGCGATCAAGCATTCCATGACCGCAAGACAGGCGCTAAGGATAAGAATGCGACGATGGACGCAAAGACGTGGGAAGAGCTGGCAAATCGTAAGGATTACAGCGCGTACAACACGGAGAACAAGAGCGGCAAGGTCGTGCATTACAATCTGACGCTCAAGAGCGTGCAAAATCCCGATAATCCAAGCGATGCCGATAAGATCGCTCTTGGTAACTACAAGCTCAAGACGGATACTTACGATGCTGCGGCGGAGATCGTCAAGCGTAAGGTCAAGGTAGAGCTTGATGCCGTTGCGCCGAAAGAAACGCTCACACGAGAGTATGACGGCACAACGAACGCGGATGTGCGCGGGCTGCACTTCTCCTCGACAGGCGCACCGCAGACGGGCGTCGTCGGCGATGAGAAAGTGCTTTTGAAAAATGTCGATCGGATTCGAGAAGAAGGGCAAACGAATCCTGCATCGGGGCTGAACAAACGCCGCGGCATCTACGATACGAAGAATGTCAAGCGCGGAGCGAACGGCGAAGTCTTGTCGGGGCAGCATACGATCACCTATCGTCAACTTGAGCTGAACGATGACGCCGTATCGAACAATTATGAGCTTGATCCGTCAAATTTGACAAAAGATGAGAAACATGCTGAGTATGGCAACATCTTGCAGGCTAAGGGCACGATTACGCCAAAGAGACTGACCTTTGCCCTTGAGAGAGAAGATGTGCAGAAGCAGTACGACGGCACGAAGGAAGTCAAGGACAATGCTTACGGCAAGTTCCTCAAAGAGAATATCAAAGAGCATGATAAGTTGTGGCGCGCTTTGGAAGAGGATGGAAAGGAGGTCAAGGACTTCAAAGGCGCTTTCGACAGTGAAGACGCCAGTGCGCTCGATGCGAACAAAAAGGCGCGCGCGGATAAGCGAGTGACGTACGATATTTCTTGGGACAACGGCAACTACACGCTTCTTGACAAAGCGGGCAAAGAACTGACAAAGACGAAGGTCGATGGGAAGAAGAATATTTCTTTCGAAGCGACGATTCAGACAGAGCCGAACCGCGGTACGATCTATCGCCGCAGACTGGAAGCGACCGCCGATATGGCGCGGAAGGTCTACGATGGCAGGCGCGATGTCAATGTCCGAGATGCCAAGGGCAACCTCGTCAAGGATGCGTGGAACAACCTTCATTTCAAAAATATCGACAAGGATGGCAACGTCCTCGCGAAGGAGGCGTTCCTCAGCAAGAAGGACGCCGCCGGCAGGAGCGAGGAGCAGCGTGCAAGGAGTCTCCTAAACGCTTCCTATGACGATGCGAATGCGACGACGGCAGCGGAACCGAATAAACTTATGAAGCACGAGGTAACGTATAGCTTCAGCGGTTCGGATGATGTCCTGAAGAACTATGAACTCTTCAAGAGGAATGCGGACGGCAGTCATACGAGCATCGAGAGCATTCATGGCGCAGGCGAAATTGAGCGCCGCACGCTGCATGTCGTTTCCGATTGGAAAGCGACGTATGCGGGCGCAGGCGGGGTGGATTTCACCGGTCATATTGAGGATGGCTCTGCTGCTCTGAATGGAGGCAGCGCCCTGACGCAGGAAGTCGCAGGGGATATTCGAAAGTATAATGATGACGCCATCGTTCGCTATGCTCCCAAAGGAAGCGTGGATTACAATACGCCCGGTTCCCAGCCGATCTTCGGTTGGTATCGCGACAGCAATAAAGAAGCTGTGGGCAACTACGGCAGGAATTATACGCTGTGGCAAATCGCGAACCCGCTTTCTATCACGCCGCGCATCGACGGCGTGGATCGCGCGATTCGTCCGGACAGCAAGGTTTATGAAAATGCTGCCTACGACCAGCACAATACCTTTGGGAAGAGCCGGGATCAAGACGCCGCGCTTTCTTACAAAGATAAGGGCGTCAATGACGGCAGCGTAAAGACGCCGCAGGCGAATATCGTCGACGGCGGCACAAATCTCACGGGAGGTGCAGCAGGCAAAGGAAATATTGCCGGTGCGGATAAGACGGCGAAAGCCGGACGAAACGACGCAGGCACAGCGGTAAATGAAGCAGCCAAAGCGGGCAAGGGCGGCAGCAGCGCACTTGCAGGCGGCGCATCGAGTGCAGGCGTCGGCGGCAGCGCTGCAAAAGCGGCTGGAACAACAGGCACCAATGCAGGCAAGAGCGGCAATAGCGCACTTGCAGGCGGCGCATCAAGTGCAGGCGTCGGCGGCAGCACGGCAAAAGCGGCTGGAACGACGGGCGTCAATGCAGGCAAGAGCGGCAGCACGGCAAATGCGGGCGGCTATTATCGTCCGAGCAATGCCGGTGCAGGCACGATGGGCGCATCCGGCAGCAGCCGCGTGAACCGCGCGGGGCAAGGGACACCCGCCGTCGGCGCTGTTGACCGCAGTCTTGCCGCAGCTGCCGGTACGGGCAGCGCAAGCGCTGCGCAGCGCGGTGCGAAGGTCGGCGCGAATGCTGCAAATGGCAGTACCGGCGCAGATGTCAATGCAGGTACGAAAGCAGGCAGTCGCAGCGCTGTCGATCAGGGTCTTGCCAATGCGCTGGGCAGAAGCGGCAGTGCAGGCTACTACAACGGCAAGGGCTTCAGCCAGACCAGCGACGACGAAGAAGAAGAGATCAAGAAGAAGGCGAAAGCGTCGGCATGATTGCCGCGTGCAGCCATACAAAAGAGGAGCCTCCCGCGAGTGCGGGAGGCTCCTCTTTTGCGATGGTGTCGAGGTTTTGCCGATGATGAGAGGATCGCGCAGCTTTGTGAAGCTGGAGCGGCTGCATGTATTTGTGCTTTCGATCGTGCAGGCAATAAAAAATCCGGTCGGATGACCGGATTTTTGTCGTCTTGTATGGTCAGCGCAGCAGGGCGAGGGCGGAGTAATGGGAAGCCATTGTGCTCATCTGCGCTTTTTGTGCGAAGAGGAAGAATTTCTGCTGCAGATCACTTTGCTTGAATTCGCTCGCGGCTTTTGCCATGTCGGTTCCGTTGCTTGTCGTCGAGGCTGCCATGAGGTTTTCTTCCTGCGTGACGTAGTTCGCCGACTGATAATTGAGACGCTGCTGCGCTGCGCCGATGGTCGTCGCCTGGTCGAGCGTTTTATTGAGCGCCGTTGTGACTTTGTCGAGGGCGTCGGCGATGCCGGCGTCAGTGCCGAGGTTCAGCGTGGATTTGCCGTTGGCGTCGGTGAGACCGAGCGCGGAAGAGCGCATGTCGCCGAGGTTCGTGACGCTGGTGGAGCCGTCGAGGGATGCGACGCTCGCGGACTTCGATCCGTCGAGAAGATTCATGCCGTTGTACTGGATTCCGGCGTTGTCGTTGAGCGTGGCGATGGCTTGATCGACCATCTTGCCGAGGTCGCGGCGGTCGGAGTCGCTGTTCGTGCCGTTGGCGGCATTGAGGAGCGTCTGCCGGAGCTGACCGAGGACTTCGGCGGACGAGCTTACGCCGCCTTCCGCCGTCTTGAGCATGGCGTTCGTGCGCTGTGCGTTGGCATTCGATTGGCTGACGGCGGCGATGTTGGCGTTCATGCGCATGTCGATGGAGTAGGCGGAAGGGCCAAAAACGGCGGATGGATGCTTCGTGCCGCTCGCGATCTGCCGCGCGAGATTGTTGGATGTATGGTTGATACGATGCAAGGTCGAGTGCCGGATGGGATTGTTTCCGATGGTAATAGCCATGAGGCTGCACGTCCTTTCCTTAGGCGAGTAAAGAATTTCATGTATATATTTGTATTATAATGGAGAATGGGGAGAAAGGCAAGACTTTTTATCTAGAAAATACAAAAGTAGGCGTAAGTCGCAAAGTGTGGTATACTGTTAGGAAAGTCAAATGGAAGGGGTGTGGCATGGATGAAGGCATTGCGGCTTTACGGGGCGCACGATTTGCGCTTGGAAGAGGTTCCGCGGCCCGAGTGTGCGTTGGGTGAGGTGCTGCTTGAGGTCAAGGCGTCGGGCATCAGTCTTTCCGACGTCAAGCGCGTGTATGAGACGGGAGCGGAGGCAGAGCCGCGGATCCTTGGGCATGAGTTCGCCGGACGCATCGTGGAGGCGGAGGATGTCGCGCTGATCGGACGTGCGGCGGCGGCGTATCCGATGCTTTTTTGCGGGCATTGCATGGCGTGTCTCGACGGGCGGCCGCGCGACTGCGGCGAGATGGAACTTTATGGTGCGCAGCGTGCGGGCGGCATGGCTGAGTTCGTGACGGTGAAGAAGCAGAATCTCGTTTTTTTGCCGCCGGATGTGAGTTTTCGCGCGGCGGCTTTGACGGGGCCTGCGGCGGTGGCGCTGCACGCTTTTCGAAAGGCGGGCGTGGGAGCCGGATCTACGCTCTTGATCTTCGGCTTGGGATCGATCGGGCTGGCTCTGGCGAGCTGGGCGCGTGAGGCGGACGTGCGGAACATCGTGCTTGTGGCGCGTACGATGGAAAAGGCGGCGTTCGCGCGTTCTTTGGGCTTTTTGCAGTCCGTCGATGTCGAGAGTACGGACGTTTATAACTATGTGATGCGCTTGACGGGCGGGCGCGGCGCCGATGCGTGCGTCGAGGGGCTTGGCGAGGGCGGTGCGCTGGAGACGGCGCTCCTTTCGGTGAAGCGCGGCGGGCGCGTGGTGCTTATGGGGCGTCCGGAGAAGAGTTTGTCGGTGACGGGACTGATGTATGATCTTCTCTTGCAGAAGGAGATCGAGCTTTACGGTGCGTGGAAGAGCAGTCTCAACACGCGTCCTGCCGAGTGGCTCGATGCGATGAATGCGATGCGCAGTCGTGCCGTTGACGCTGAGGCTCTTGTGACGCATACGTTCTCTTTTGAGGATTTCGAGGAGGCGTTCTCTTTGGTGCGCGAGAAGAAGGAGATGTACTGCAAGGTGCTTTTCGTGAATGAGGGGGAGACGAATGGAAAAGCACAGTAGGATGCGCGAAAGGACGGCTGTCGGCGGTTCGGTATACGAGCCGCCGACAGCGCAGCAGGGCGGCTCGCCTGCCGATTTGTTCGGCGAGGCGAGCCGCCTTTTTGCGGCAGAGAGGTATGGCGAGGTGCGCGAGATGCTGTCGTCTCTGCCGTCTCTTTCGGATGCGTCGGGAGATGCGTCCGAAGGAGCCGCTCCGCCTGCGGCGCATCTTTTTCGGGAGCTTCGCTATGTGTTGGCGGCGTCGCTCGTCCAGCTCGGCGACTACGAAGCGGCGCGTGCGGTGATTGCGCGCATCCGCGAGAGCGCACCCGAGCATCCGGGGGCGGCGCTGCAGGAGATCTACATCGAGAAGGCGGAGGGCAGGACGCGCACGGAGCTGGCGCATCTCAAGGCTTTGATCGCGTGGCTCGAAGCGCGGCTTGCCGAGGAGCCGCCGACGGGGTTGGCGGTCTATTATCGAAAGTTTTTGGCGGAGAGTTATAGTCTCCTCGGCTCGGCGCTGACGCTTGCGGGAAGGGCGGCGGACGGCGTCGAGGCGTTTCTCGCCGCGAGCCGCTTGGAGGAGGACGGCGCACAGAGCATCGCGGAATACAGCAACGCGCTGTTTGCGCTCAACTACGTCTCTGAAGGAGAGCGTGCGCCGTTTGCGGGATTGCTTGCGGGCTTTGACGGCTTCTTTTGTCGAGAGGATCGCGTGCCGCTCATGTTTCATGCGCACGAGCGTCTGCGTATCGGCTATATATCGCCCGATCTTCGCCATCATGCGGTCGCGTTCTTTCTCCTGCCGCTTTTACGCGCGTTTGATCGCGGACGATTCGATGTATTTTGCTACGCGAACAATCGCGAGGATGCTGTGTCGCGTGCGATGGCGCAGCAGGACGGCGTCGTCTGGCGAAATATCCTGGGGCTTTCGCCAGACGATGCGGCGCGCTTGATTGCCGCAGATGAGATTGACATCCTCGTTGATCTTTCGGGACATACGAGCGACAACTGCCTGCCTGTTTTGGCGCGAAAGCCCGCGCCTGTTCAGATCACGGGGCTGGGCTACATGGGGCGTACGGGGCTTTCGACGATCGACTATGTGCTGGGGGATATGGTGCTTGATGCGGATGCGGCTGATGTCGGGAGCGAGCGCCCGCTCTGCCTGCCGCACAGCCATTTTTGCTATCTGCCGTTCGTCGCGATGCCGGACGCTGCTCCGCCGCCAAGTTTGACGCGCGGTTTCGTCACTTTTGGCTGCTTCAACAACTACAGCAAGGTCACGGATGAGATGCTGCTTCTGTGGCGGCGGCTTTTGGAAGATGTGCCGGGTGCGCGGCTGCTTCTGAAGAGCCGTCTGTTTGGCAGCGCGGAGGGCAGGGAGCTGGCGGCGGAGCGCTTCCGACGCCTCGGGCTGGATGCGTCGCGCGTCGAGCTGCGCGGCTTTTCGGCAGACTACCTTGCCGAGTACGCGGATATGGATATCGCGCTCGACACCGCCCCTTATACGGGCGGCTTGACGACGTGCGAGGCGCTTTACATGGGCGTGCCCGTCGTGACGCTCAAGGGCGGGACGCACGGCGCGAGGTTCGGTGCGAGTCTCCTTCGAAATGCCGGGCTTGCCGAGCTCGTCGCTGAGAGTGCGGCGCAGTATGCAAAGATCGCAGGGCTGCTTGCCGCTTCGCCCGAAACGCTGGCGATGCTGCGCGAAAAGCAGCGCGACATTCTGCTCGCTTCACATTTGATGAATTTTCGACGGTATGTGCGGGAAGTCGAGGCGGCGTATGAAGCGGTATGGCGGGAGTGGGAAGAAAGGGATGCGAGAACGGGACGATAAAAAGTTTTTATACGCAGTAGGATAAGGTGCGGCTCAAGAGCGGTGAGACAGCCGGTGTTGTGGAGCTTTATGAAGCGGGCGCTGCCTGTGAAGCGGTGCGTGACTTTTCATGGACAGCTCTTTTCGGTTTTTCGTGTGACACAATAGAATAAGCTGTGTTCACATGCGAGCAAGAGCCTTCTCATTTGACACCTTTACACATTCATGCTAAACTGAATCACGATTGAGGCGGCTGTGCCGCTTGGAGAAAGTGAGGCGGTTTCGTGCCGATCAAAATACCGAATAGTTTGCCAGCGGCGCAGGTGCTTGAAGGCGAGAACATCTTCGTCATGGATGCGGAACGCGCCTATAGTCAGGATATTCGTCCGCTGCGTCTTTTGATTTTGAACCTCATGCCGAACAAGTCGGTGACGGAGACGCAGCTTCTTAGGCTGCTCGGCAATACGCCGCTGCAGGTCGAGGTGGACTTCATCTATACGGAGTCCTATGTGCCGCAGCATACGTCGCAGGATTATCTCGCGGAGTTTTATGGTACGTTCGCTGAGGTGCGCCACAAGAAGTACGATGGCTTCATCATCACGGGCGCGCCCGTCGAGCAGATGCCTTTTGAGGAGGTCGCCTACTGGGACGAGGTCGCAGAGATCATGGAGTGGAGCAAGAAGCATTGCTATTCGGCGTTTCATATATGCTGGGGTGCGCAGGCGGGGCTTCACTATCACTACGGCATCGACAAGCAGGATACGGAGCGGAAGGTGTTCGGCGTCTACAAGCATCGGCTTTGCATCGAGCACGAGCGCCTGTTTCGCGGCTTTGACGATGAGTTTTATGTGCCGCACTCGCGTCATACGGAGATACGAAAAGAGGATATCGAGCGTGTGCCGGAGCTGACGATCCTAGCGGAGGCGGAGGGGCGTGCAGGCGTCTATGCGATTGCAAACATCGAAAAGCGGCAGTTCTTCATCACGGGTCATGCGGAGTATGATCCCCTGTCGTTGAAGCAGGAGTATGACCGCGATGTGGCGGCGGGGCTTCCGATCGAGATTCCGCAGAATTATTATCCGTCCGATGATCCGACGCGGACGCCCGTCGTGCGCTGGCGCTCGGTGGCGAATCTCTTATTTGCGAATTGGCTCAACTATTATGTGTATCAGGAAACGCCGTATGAGCTTGACGGTCTTTATCGTGCGGCGGATGATTGACGGAAGAGGAGTGAACGAGAGCGATTATGAAGATGAAGCATTGGCTGGCGGCGGTTCTCCCCTTCATGGTTCTTACGGCGACGGCAGGAGCGGCTCCGTATGTGTCGTCGAATATTTATGAATGGGTGCAGTCGTCGGCACGCGCCAATTATTTTTTTAACAAGCGTGTCATGCACTATGGCTTGACGGAGGACGGCGCGATTGATCCGAATGTGCTCATCGTGCCGACCTTGCAGACGTATGACGATGTGGCGATCGCCGACGTCGTCGCAAAGAGACGCTGGCGCGGCGAGTCGCTTGCCGGCTATGACAATCTCGTGGGTGAGGCGGCGTATTTGCGCATTGATCTTGCGGCGGGGACTTCGACCTTGGAACGCGCCGACGATCTTGACAGCACATGGTCGACGCTGACGACGACGTTCCCGCAGAGAGTGACGATCATCAAGGAGCTGCCCGAAAAGAGCTTGGAACGCAAATTCTTGGAGGCGGTGCTGGTTTATGAGCATGGGCATTGTATGGAAATCGCCGCCCAGACGAAGAAGGTTTTGACAGCGGATGATTTGAAGCGGCTCGAAGAGCATGAGCGCGGGGCTTTGGCGGCGGGCGCCGGAGCGGAGAAGGAGAAGGAGAAGGCGCGGAAAGACGATGTGGCAGCGGCTGATTGAAAAAGCGGAGGAGGAGCATCGTCTGTGTGAGGGAGAGATCACCGCGCTTTTGTCGTCGCCCGCTGCGGAGGAGCTTCTTGCCGCCGCCGCGGATCGTGTGCGCAAGAGGTACGTCGGCGACGGCGTGCATCTTCGAGGGCTGATTGAGTTTTCCAATATTTGCCGCCGCAGCTGCCTTTACTGCGGACTGCGGCGAGAGAATGAAAAAGCTGAACGCTATCGCCTGCCGCCCGAGGAGATCGTGCGCTTGGCGCGAAAGGCACGCGGCTATGGGTACAAGACGGTCGTTTTGCAGGGGGGCGAGGACAGCTTTTGGAGCGTCGATAGGCTCTCGCCTGTTCTGCGGGAAATACGGGCTTTGGGGCTTGTCATCACGCTTTCTATCGGTGAGTGCAGCGAAGCGGAGTATCGCGCGCTCAAGGAAGCGGGGGCAAGCCGCTTTTTGCTTCGCATCGAGACGACGGATCGGGAGCTTTACGAGCGGCTCGATCCGGGCATGAGCTTTGCGGCGCGGTGCGCGTGTCTTGCTTCACTGCGCACGCTCGGCTATGAGGTCGGCACAGGTTCGCTCGTGGGGCTGCCGGGACAGTCGGTCGCTTCTTTGGCGCGCGATATCCTTTTTTTTCAAGCGTTGGATGCGGATATGGTGGGCATCGGTCCTTTTATACCGAACGGCGAGACGCCGCTCGGCAAGGCGGCGGCGGGTGACATCCGCCTGACGCGGCGCATGGTGTCGCTCGTGCGGCTTCTTTTGCCCGAGGCGAATATCCCGGCGACGACCGCGATGGAGACGCTTGTGCGCGGTGCGCGCGCAGGCATCCTGCGCGCAGGCGCGAATGTCGTGATGCCGAATGTGACGGAGGGCGATTTTCGCCGCAAGTACGCGCTCTATCCGGGAAAGGCATACGTCAGGGATACGCCCGAGGAGTGCCGCCTTTCTTTGCGTGAGGAGCTTTCGCAGATGGGGCGTTTCGTCGCTGAGGACGCGGGTTTTCGACGGCGCAGAAGTATAGAAGATACGTGAGGTGTTTGTTTTGAAGATGAATGGGGCGCAGGCGGTTTTGGAGAGCCTGCGCAAAGAGGGGGTCAAAGTCGTTTTCGGCTATCCGGGCGGCGCGGTGCTCGATCTGTACGATGCAATTTATACGGAGAAGTTTCCGCATATCCTTGTGCGTCATGAGCAGGGCGCGGCTCATGCGGCGGACGGCTACGCGCGTGCGACGGGAGAGGTCGGCGTATGCCTTGCCACGTCCGGCCCGGGCGGTACGAACCTCGTGACGGGCATTGCGACGGCGTACATGGATTCGATCCCGCTCGTCGCTATTACCGGGCAGGTCGGCAATCCTTACATCGGCAAGGACTCTTTTCAAGAGGCGGATATCTGCGGTATCACGACGCCGATCACGAAGCACAACTACCTCGTGAAAGCGGCGAAGGATTTGCCGCAGGTGCTGAAGGAAGCGTTTTTCATCGCGCGTACGGGGCGGCCGGGACCGGTCACGGTTGACATCGCCAAGGATGTTTTCACGCAGGAGCTTGATTACGCATACCCGGAAGAGGTGTACTTGAAGGGCTATGCGGCAGATTTTTCGGGTGATCCTTCGGAGGTGGAGCGGGCGGCAAAGGCGGTCGCTGAGGCGACGCGCCCGCTCATGATTCTAGGCGGCGGCGTGACGCTCGCAGGCGTTGCGGACGACGTTCGCGAGATCTTGGACGGCACGGGTATGCCTGTGGTCACGACGCTCATGGGCATCGGCTGCGTGCCGAATGCGCGGGAGAACTTCCTCGGCATGGCGGGGATGCACGGGACGTATGCGGCGAATATGGCGATTCAAACGTGCGATTTGCTCATCGCCGTCGGTATGCGGTTCGACGACCGCGTGACAAGCTGCGTTGCGGGCTTTGCGCCGCGTGCGCGGATCGTACACTTCGAGGTTGACCCCGTCGAGGTCAACAAGAACGTCGTCGCCGACTGCCGCGTGCTCGGCGATCTGCGCTGGTCGCTGCCGCTCTTCAAGGAAAGACTGCGCACGCTCGGCGTGGATTTTCGCACACGATTTTCGAAGTGGAGCCGCAGCACGGTCGAGATGAATCGTGAGAAACCGCTTTCTTATAGAAAAATTGCAGGCTGCATCATGCCGCAGCAGATCGTCGAGATGGTCAGCAAGCTTGCCGATGATGACGCGATCATCGTGACCGATGTCGGGCAGCATCAGATGTGGACGGCGCAGTATTATGATGCGAAGGAGCCGCGCCGCTTTTTGACGTCGGGCGGTCTCGGTACGATGGGGTATGGTCTGCCCGCCGCCATCGGCGCAAAAGTCGCGCGCCCCGCCCAGCAGGTCATCCTCTTCACGGGCGACGGCAGCATCATGATGAATTGCCAGGAGATGGCGACGGCGGCGGATAACGGCATCGCCGTGAAGATCATCGTCGTACACAACCGCGTGCTCGGCATGGTCACACAGTGGCAGCGCATGTTCTACAACAAGCACTACGCCGAAACGCTTCTTCCCGGCCGTACGGATTTCGTGAAACTCGCCGAGGCGATGGGCATTAAGGCGCTTCGCATCGACGATCCGGCACGGCTGGAGACCGATCTCAAAGCGGCTCTTGCCAGTGAGGAGCCTATGCTCCTCGACGTCGTAGTGCCGGGCAACGTCGATGTCCTTCCTATGGTGCCGGGCGGCAGGAGTCTCGATGAGATGGTCTTGGAGAGCGAGTAGGGAAGGCGGCGATAGGATGTGTGAAGAAGAGCTGCAGCTGATTGCACAAATGCAGGAAACGGCGGCTGCGGAAGATGCGGCGGGCTATCGGGCAGCCGTGCTCAGTCTTATGGAGCGGTACAATCGTTTTCCAAACGAGGAGATGCTCTCTTTTCTGCAGGAGCTTCTTTATGTGCCGAACGCTGCTTCTATGTGCGAAAACTACGAGAGGGCGCGTACGACATTGGCTGAAAAAGCGGCGCAGAAGGCGCAGGTTTCTGCCGCAGCGCATGTGTTTCCCGCCTATGATGCGCTGCCCTTTCGGCTGTTTCCTGTGGATGAAGACAGCTCCGTCATTTTCCTGCAAACGGAGAATCGCTTCTTGCTGTACGAAGGCGGTACGCGCTTTTTCGATGCGGTGCGTGCGATGATTCTCGATGCGCCGATGGATGCGCAGCTTTTCCTCATGGCGGCGGCTCTGCGGGAAGTACGCGTATTTGAGCTTCGAGAGCAGCTTTTCCGCTGTTTGGAGCAGCGCTCCTTCCCGCCGCAGGCAAAAGAGCTGGCGGCGGAATTTGCCGCCTTGAGCAGCGATGCATCGGAGCCTTTGTTTATCCGGGCGGTTCTTTCCTTCGCTCTCGGCGATTTGCGCGAGGCGCGTCTTTTGGCAGAGCGCGCATATGCGCTTCGCGTCGTCCATGTGGGCGTGTGGCAGCTGCTCGTTGACATCTATGACGCGATGAGCGAGGAGACGCTTGCCGCGCGATTCAAGGGGCTTTGTCACAGGCATACGGGGGAGATTCCGGGCTTTTCGCGCATGAAGGAGCTTGGCTATCACTGTGTGCAGACGATGGGCGATTCTTCGGGC
>NZ_JBQNBV010000030.1:0-17825 GCF_052169755.1 Selenomonas sp.
AACCGTCACGGGACGCGGCTCGTGCTTTTCCATGACGGAGAGCGCCGCCGTCGCCAGCTCATCGGCGCAAATCGTCAGCGGCTCCGTAAACATGATCTCGTGCACAGGCTTGTCGAGGAAAGCATAGTCCTTCGCGAGTGCACGACGGATGATGCCGTCGGTCAAAAGCCCGATAAACCTGCCCGCTACATTCGTGACAGAGACGGCGCCAAGACCTTTCTCCGTCATGACGAAGAGCGCATCCTTCGCCGTCTTCGTACCCTCGACCACAGGATTCTCCTCGCCCGTGTGCATGACGTCCTGCACCTTGAGCAAGAGACGCCGACCGAGCGCGCCGCCCGGATGGAAGAGCGCAAAGTCCTGTTTCTTGAAGTTGCGTACGGACATCACAGCGACAGCGACGGCGTCGCCCATAGCAAGCGTCGCCGTCGTGCTCGTCGTCGGCGCCAGCCCTAGGGGACATGCTTCCGGCTCATGTCCGATGTCGATGACGTAGTCCGAGTACTCGGCAAGCTGCGAAGCGCGATTGCCCGTCATGGCGATGATCGGCGCACCGATGCGGTGAATCGCAGGCAGGATCTTCAAGACCTCCTGCACCTCGCCGCTGTTGGAGATCGCGAGCACTACATCCTTGTCCGTCACCATGCCGAGGTCGCCGTGAAACGCCTCCGCCGGATGCATGAAGAACGACGGCGTTCCCGTACTCGCAAGCGTCGCGGCGATCTTCCTGCCGACATGCCCCGATTTTCCCATACCTGTGACGATGATGCGCGCCGTGCAGTCGAGGATACACTCGACCGCGCGGCAAAACTCCTCGTCGATATTTTCCGTCAGCTTCTTCACCGCCGCCGATTCCATCGTCAAAGTTTCTACGGCTTTTTTCCGTATGACCTCTCTTTTCATTTGCTGCGCTCCTTTTCGATTTCTGAAATCACGTCCTTATTATACACCGCATGGCGCTTTCTGTGTAGATTCTCATGCGCTTTTCATACGGGGGATGGCGAAAAGGAAAAGACCCGCAGCGAAATTTCGCCGCGAGCCTTTTCCCATTACAGAGCGGTCTGCCCTTCTTTTTCCAGAGCCAGAAGCGCCTGCACATAGAGCGCACATTCGAGGCGCTTTTTCTGAATCTCACAGCCGACTTCGTAAGGCTTTCTTATATCATCGTGGAAGAGGTCGGCATTGGCGTGGCAGCCGCCGCTGCAGAAGAACCGCGCCCAGCAGTCGGCGCATTTCTCCTTGTTGAGAACGTGCGATTCGCGAAAGTACGGCGGCAGCTCTTCGTCTGTCACCCCGTCGTAGATGCTGCCGAGCTTGTAGCGCTTCCTGCCGACGAATTGGTGGCACGGGTAGAGATCGCCGTTTTCCGCGACGGCGAAGTATTCGTGCCCCGCGCCGCAGCCCGAAAGCCGCTTGGCGACGCACGGGCCGTTCGACAAATCCATGTTGAAGTGGAAGAAGAAGAATCCCCTGCCCGCGCGGCGGCGTTCCATATAGGCGGCAGCGAGACGGTCGTACTCCTCAAAGATGCGCGGCAGATCTTCTTCCATGAGGGCGAGCGGGCTGTCCTTCAAAACGACAGGCTCGACCGACAAGATATCGAAGCCTGCGTCGTGCATCGAGAGCACATCCTCGGTGAAGTCGAGATTGCGCTTCGTATAAGTGCCGCGAAGATAGGTATAGATGCCGCGATAGTCCCAGTCGCCGCCCGCACGGCTCGCGAGACAGCGTTTGAAATTCCGCACAATGCGGTCGTAAGTGCCGTGGCCGCCGATGTCGGGGCGCATGGCGTCGTTCGTCACCTTGCGCCCGTCGAGCGACAGCACGAGGGAAAAATCGTTCTCATTGAGCCACGCGATGTTTGCGTCGTTCAAGAGCATACCGTTCGTCGTCAGCGTGAGCTTGAACACCTTGCCCGTCTCTTTCTCCCGCTTTCGTACATACTCCGTGACCGCCTTGACCGTTTTCATGTTTAAGAGCGGCTCGCCGCCGAAGAAGTCGATCTCGCAGTGCTTTCTCGGTCCAGAGCCTTCGATGAGAAAGTCTACGGCGCGCACCCCCACCTCTGGCGTCATGACGGTGCGCTCCATGCCATAGTTGCCGCCGTCGCCGAAACAGTATTTGCAGCGCAGATTGCAGTCCTGCGCGACCATCAGACACAGCGACTTCACAAGCCCCTTTTGGGAAAATGTCGGCGGCACGTCGATGTCTGGCGCGAAAAGCTCGCCGAGCGCCATGAGTTCGTGCAGTTCTTCGAGCGCTTCAGAAAGCTCCGCCCTCGGGTACTTGCAGGCGAGCGTAGCCATGACTTCCTTATCGTTCGTACCGTCAAAAATATCCATGACGTCGTAGATCATCTCATCGACGACATGGACGGCGCCGCTGTTGACGTCAAGCAGGATGAAACTCTCCGCCTGCTTGAACTTGTGTATTTTTTCTTTCATGCAGTTCCTCCAAATGTATGGTGCAAGCGTGAAGAAAAGAACTCTTCCCTCCGGAAGAGGTCTTTTCTTCACGCCTGATTACTTCCTGCTCTCACAGACCTGATTGCCCACCGTGCAGGACGTCTTGCATGCCGACTGGCACGATGCCTGGCATTCGCCGCAGCCGCCCGTCTTGAGCGTCTTCTGCATCGTCGGCTTATTGACCGTCTTGATATGTTTCATCGTATGACCCCCTTCTTCTCTTTCCTATATTCTACCTGTTTTTCACGCGCTTGGCAAGATGCTGCAGCCGCCCGCCGCCCGCCAGCGACACTATGGCTAAAACAGACGAATCATGTTATACTTTTCCTGTTGCCGCCCCCAAACTGGCATCAGAAAGGGGGTCTGTATATGGAAGCAGAGATATTCCTGAAAACTGTCTTTGCTGGTGTTGTATCTTGTGCAATCTGGTACATCATCCAGAAATGGTTGAAGCGATAACATTGCGGCAACTCTCTTCAGCCTAAAAACAAGCGCCCACGGTGTGCATCCATGGGCGCTTGTGTCTGTATATAGCAGACATATTCCTGATTGGTTTTAGTATAGCAGTTTTCTTTTTCACTGTCAAACCATATTGCTGCAGCCGCCCGCCGCGAAGCATTTCGTGCCATCAGCCGACGGCATCTTGACGAAGCGGCTTCATCATAGTACGATAATAAAAGATATTCTCAACGAGCTGCGGATAAAAGGAAGCCGCCCGGATGTATGAAGACGGGGACTGCATTTATCCGTGCTTCATCCAATCACTATCAAGCAAAGGAGATTTCTTATGGACTACAAAGCTGCCGCTGATTTTGGCTCAAAAAGGACAAAGATGCGGTGAAAATGCCGCCGGATGCACTGGCAAAAGAGCTTGATGCGTTCCTCAAGGAGCAGAAGGTCTGCACGCTCGCCGCCGCTGACGGCGATTTCATCCGCTGCACGCCGCTGACGTATGCTTATCTCGACGGCAAATTCTACATCTTTTCTGAGGGCGGTCTGAAGTTTCGCGCACTTGAGAGGAATAAGAACGTCGCCTTGGAAGTTCATGCCGAGTATCATGGCGTGGGCAGCGCCAAGAGCGTGCAGGCGACAGGCGTCGCCGAGGTCATCGGCGCCGACGATAGAGACTTCGTCGCGCGTGCGGATGCGGCGGGCATGAACGGCGCAAGCCTGAAAAAGATGGGTCTCGTCCTCATCGTCGTCACGGCAGAAAGGCTTGAGTATCTAAACTCCACACTTAGGGAAAGAGGCTATTGCCCACGCCAATCTTTGGCTCTGGCATAAACGGCTTCCAGAAAATCCCGGCAGGCAAAAAGCCGCTGAAATCTCTCGCAAAGAGATTCTCGGCGGCTTTTTTCATCTTCAGCCTTATTTTCCCGCCGGCATCAAGATGATCTGCACGGGGAGATTCGACGCGCCCGGGGGCGACAGCTCGAAGCTCGGCTGCACGGAGCTGTGATAGCTGCCGAGATCGGAAAGCTCGGCGGCTACCTTCAAGCGATCCTTGCCCAGAAGACGCGCGGCGCGATCCGCGTCGCTGTCGGGCGGTATGGCGTCGCCGAAGAAGAGCCTGCCGCTGGGCGTTTCCAAGAGGCTCGATCCGTGTCCGAAGTCGACGCTCATCGCACCCGCATAGACACCGCCCAAGGGCGTCAGATAATATTGCGTCGCCTCACGTCCTGTCGTCGGAATGCGAATGCGATAGAGCACGCCATAGTTGCCGACGTTCGTCACGAGGCTGCCGTCCGTCGCGTCGATGCCCGTGCGGAAAACATCCTGCCGATTATCGCCGATCGGGATGTAGACGACGCCATCCTTGTCGGGATTGTAGGGCTTTCCCTTAATCACGCGGTCCATGCCTTGAAAGGTACCGCGCAGGCGCTGCTCATCCTTCGGCAGCACATGCGCGTGGGCGATGAATTTCAAAGGGTCGGCAGTCGCCGGATACAGGATGACGGAGACCTTGACGGGGCCATCGGCATGAAAGTCGTAGACGCCGTAGACAAGCTGTCCCGGCTCCAGTACCGTGTGGTTCATCTCCGGCTCTAGGATACGCTTCGTCCCGCGCTGCACATAGAGCAAATCGTCGCGCTTCGTTTGGAAGTAGGCGAGCTGTGTGCTCTTGCCCACTTCGAGATAGTCGCTGCTCGGGCGGCTCGCACCGCCGCGCGTGACCTTGACGACGACCGAAGAATCACCTTCGTTCTGCAGTACGACGGCAACTTTCTTGCGCGTGTTTGTGTGGTTCAGATGGTAGTAAAGGATGCGTGCATCGCCCGTGACGGTATCTTCATAAAGGATGCCGTCTTCCGTCACATATTCGGGGCTGTCGGAAAAGAGCAAGGTGCCGCCCGTGTCCTCGACTTCGACATCCCACTCGCGCATAGTGCGCTGCGCATC
The DNA here is from genome assembly GCF_052169755.1 of Selenomonas sp. GTDB lineage: Bacteria > Bacillota > Negativicutes > Selenomonadales > Selenomonadaceae > Selenomonas. The sequence goes on from NZ_JBQNBV010000030.1 coordinate 4,866, forward strand.
GTTGAAACGCAGTGCGCCCGGGATTCCTGTACCGAAGTTCAGCCGCACGCTGTACGGTTCCGCCGAGCCTCGCTCCGAACGCCTTCCAACATGCTGCGTACCCTGCGGCTCATGCACAGCGCGCTCCTCGTCCGTCGTGACGCGCGTCGTCGAAGCATCATCCGCCCGATAGCGCTGCGCCTCGGCGGGAAGCTCTGTCATGCCTACACTCGCAAGCAACGCAAAAAAATATGCCGCAGCCTTTGCCTTCCATCGTTTCATCTTGCCGAAAACCCCTTTTTCCTCTAATCGCATAAAATGATTCCTTCAAAAGAGCCGCCGCTTCAGCGGACGGCGGTAAGATCCTCGCAGATGCCTAACGCTCCAAGTGCTGATTGATGCCGAAGATGCTGCAAAGCTCCGCCCGCAAAAGGCGCAGACGGAACTCCATCATGCCGAAGCGCGGGCGCGGAATGTTGACGCGCTGCAGAAACATCGGATCGGTCTGGAACGTGTTGAACCCCGCATCGCCTGTGACGGCTGTCAAATAATTGCTCTCGCGCAGCAGCTCGGCGATCTCAGCATTGCAGCTGCCGTTCGGATAGGAGAAGCTGAACACGGTCTTGATGCCGTTCCACTCCATGAGGAGCTTTGAGAGGCGCACCTGATCCTCCTGCTCGGCGCGAGACAGCCCGACGAGCGGCACATGATCGGCGGTATGGCAGCCGATCTCGATGCCGCGCTGCTGCATGTCGCGAAGCTCATCCCAAGTCAGATACCCCTTTCGCCCGATGAAGTTCGTGACCATATAAACCTCGCCCTTCATGCCGCGCTCTTCGAGGAGCGGCAGCGCCACGGTGTAATTGTCCTCGTAGCCGTCGTCGAAGGTGATAATCAAGGGCTTTTCAGGAAGGGTTCCCTTGCCCTTCGCCGCCTTGGAAAAATCCAGCATCGTGATCGTCTCATAACCCTCAGCCTTCAGATAGTCGAGCTGCGCAGCAAAATCCGCCGACGGCACAAAATAGCGCTCCGCCAGCGGCTCCTCGTCATCCACGCGGTCAGCGACATGATGGTACTCCAAGACGAGTACACCCTCTGCCGGATGAAGATGCACATAGACGGCAAGTGAAAGAACAACGAGCAGCGCGATCCCTGCCAAAACGCCAAGCATACGTTTCAATCTCAACCTCTCCCTTCCTTCTCTTCCGCCAACGCAGCGAGTTTTCGCAAACGGTGATTGACGCCTGACTTCCCTATCCCCAACAAAGCCGACAGCTCCGCAAGCGTCGCTGTCGGATGCTCCAAGCGCGCGGCAGCCATCTCCTTGAGTCCCGCAGAAAGCCGCTCGACGCCGCCCGCGGCTTCGAGTGCGCGAATCGCCGCGATCTGTCTGCCGGCGGCGTCCACGGACTTCTGTACGTTCGCCGTCTCACAGTTCACGAGACGGTTGACTTGATTCTTGACCTCTTTCAAGTTGCGCGTGACCTCGAACGCCTCCGCCGCCTTCTCCGCGCCAAGCAAAGAAAAAAAGTCGATGATGGCGTCGCTCTCCTTCAAGTAGACGATATAGTTCTCCTTGCGGTCGGTCAGCCCCGCCGGATAGCCCATCGTGCGCAAAAGCGAGAGCAGCAGCTCGGCAAAGGAATAGCTCTCCGTCACAAGCTCCACATGATAGCCGGCCTCGGGGCGGCTGACGCTGCCGCCGCCCAAGAATGCGCCGCGAAGGTACGCCTTGCGGCAGCACGCTTTCTTGAGCAGCGCACTGTCCGTGCCCATGTTGAGCGCCGAGCCGCGCATAAGCCCGAGCCGTCCCATGAGGGCGGCGACCTCACGCGACGGCAGCACATGCACGCGATAGCTGTTGCGCTTCTTCAAGCGGCGCGAGCGGCTGACGGTCAGCTCCGTCATGACGCCCGCCGATCCTTTCAAAAGCATCAAGGCTTTTCGCGCGACCGCCGCATTCTCCGTCGTGAAAGCAAGTCCGACGGTGCGCTTCGCTCCGAGCGTCAGCACGGCGCCCATGCGCAGAAGCGCCGCAAGCTCCGCTGTGCGGCAGCACGCCCTGCGCCCGATGAAACGCGCCAGATCGTTCTTCACCTCAGCCGAAAAGGATGGCTGCGCCATGCGGTTCCCTCCTCACTTGCCGATGCCGGGATGCAGCTTGTACGCCATCTTCATCACATTCTTCATGAGTTTTCCCGAATCATGATGCGCGACATCGTCGCTGTTTACAAGATCCGCCTTGACGACGCCGACGCCGAGCGCATTGATCGCATCCTCATCAATCGCCACGGGGCGAATGCCCTCCTCTTTCAGAAGACGCGCCGCCGCGTACGGCAACGGCGTCACATTGACGAGCATATAGTCGATCGCTCCCTTGCCCGCATGATCGAGAATCGCCTTGGCGTGCATCGAAGCCGTGTAATCGTCCGTCTCCCCCGGCTGTGTCAGCACGTTGCATATATAGATCTTGAGCGCACGGCTCTTTTTGAGCGCCTCTGCCACGCCGTCGACGAGGAGATTCGGCATGATGCTCGTATAGAGGCTGCCGGGGCCTAAGATCACGACATCCGCTTCACGGATCGCCTCAAGCGCCGACTCCACCGGCGCGACATGCTCCGGAAAGAGCTTCACGCGCCGGATGTGCTTATGCACCTCGGGAATATGCGACTCGCCCTCGACGAGCGTGCCGTCCTCCATGACCGCGTCGAGCCGCACATGCGCCGTTGACGCCGGCAGCACGCGCCCCTTGACGGCGAGAACCTTCGACGACTGCTTCAATGCCTCCTCGATATCACCCGTAACCTCCGCCATAGCGGCGATGAAGAGATTGCCGAAGCTGTGCCCCTTGAGTTCCGTCCCGCTTTGGAAGCGATACTGGAAGAGCTTTTCCATCAGCGGCTCCGTATCGGCGAGCGCGACGAGGCAATTTCGAAGATCCCCCGGCGGAATGATGCCCAGCTCTTCTCTGAGCCTGCCCGAAGAGCCGCCGTCGTCGGCGACCGTCACGACCGCCGTCACGTTGCTCGTCGCCTGCTTCATGCCGCGTAAGAGCACGGACAGCCCGTGCCCGCCGCCGATGACCGTCACCTGCGGTCCCTTGTCGAGCCTGCGCTTCTCGTAAATGATATCCACGAGCTTTTCCGAGCTGTCCGGCAAGAGGACGCTGATGACGGAGCGAATGACGAAGCGCGTCGCAAAGAGCATCAGCAAAAGCCCCAAAATGACAATGACGACGCCGACGATCGTCGTAATCACATAGTCAAAACTGCCGCGCCAAAGATAGACGGCACGAAAGATCGCTTCTTCAATGGCGTCAAGATACTTATAGTTAAAAACCAGTGCAAGCCCCAGGCTGACCATCATGACGCCCGCGCCAAAGACAAGCATCCAGCGCTTGAAGTGCATACCCGGATAAAGCCACTTTAATAAATGCATTTTCCAATCGAACCTTTCCTAACACGGCAGTCGGATGCAGCGCGTGCGTCAGTTCACTCGGGCGGCTGCGTCGGATGCTCGGCAACCTCATTCTTCATGAGATCGCGATGCTCAAGCTCCACCTGGAAGCCGCGCACCGTTAAGAAGCGATAGATATGGCAGGCGATGTAGACGCTGCGATGCATACCGCCCGTACAGCCGACGGCGATGACGAACTGCGGCTTGCCTTCCTTGATGTACTGCGGCACGAGAAAGTCGAGCAGCGCATCGAGCTTCTCCTCAAACTCCTGCGTCACCGGCCACTTGCCGATATAGGCGGCGACCTCCTTGACGGCGCCGCTCTTTCGTCGCATCTCCTCGATATAGAAGGGATTCGGCAAAAAGCGCACGTCAAGCACCATATCGGCGTCCAAAGGCATACCGAACTTGAAGCCGAACGACAATACATTGATGCTCATCTTACGTCCGGCTTCACTGCCGAAAAGACGTGAAATCTTTTCTTTCAGCTCCACCTTCTTGAGTACGGACGTGTCGATGATGTACGTCGCCTTGTTGCGCACCGGCTCTAAGCGGCGGCGCTCCTTCTGTATGCCGTCGGAAATGCGTGCGTTCGCCGCCATCGGATGACGGCGGCGCGTCTCCTTGTAGCGGCGGATGATCGCCTCATCGGATGCGTCCATGAAAAGCATCTCATAGGATGTGCTCGCTCTGTCCATTTCGTCGAGCACATGAACGAAAGTATCGAAGAACTCTCGCCCGCGCGTGTCCACGACGAGTACAACGCGGCGCACATGCCCCGCCGAGTGGCGGCAAAGTTCGGCGAACTTGGAGATGAACACCGGCGGCAAATTGTCCACCACGAAATAGCCGAGATCCTCCAAGAAGCGGCACGCCTGCGTCTTGCCGCTGCCCGAAAGCCCCGTCACGATAATAAATCTGAACTCTCCTTCTTTCGTCATGCTGTCCACCCCTGCATTGATGCCAAAAACATACCATGATAGCGGTTCCCTAAAGCACAAGCTCCTCGATCGCCTTCGCCACGCCGTCCTCGTCACAGCTCGGCGCGAGATACGAAGCGAGCGCTTTCGCCTCTTCCTGCCCGTTTGCCGTGACGACGCTGGTCCCCGCCATGCGCAGCATCGAAAGGTCGTTGTCCGAATCGCCGCACGCCATGACCTCAGAAGCCTTGATTCCCGCCCAACGCAGGATCGCCTCGACGCCCGTCGCCTTCGATACGCCCATCGGCGTAAGGTCGAGCGTATAGCCCTTCGACTGCTGCGGCTCGACGCGCCCGGCGAAGCGGCTGCGGATGCACGCGGCGATCTCGCCGACGCCGCCCGCAAGATCGCGCACGACGACCTGCGCGACGCCCTCGGTATACGGCGCAAAATTCTCGCCGACTTCATGCACGGAGAAGCCCTGCACCGTACGGTAAGCGGTAAAATACTCGGGACGAAAATCCTCCGCATAGATGTCATCGCCGATGTACCACTGCGCATACCAACCGCTTTGGCGCGCGAAGGTCAAAAGTTCCGTGACCGTTTCGGGGGAAAACGCGCGCAGGAAAAGCGGCTCCTTTGCATCCAAAGCCTGCACCAGTGCGCCGTTGCACGAGATGATCGGCGCATTCGCCTCGATGATCCTGCCGAAGTAGTTCGCCGAAAGCAGCATACGCCCTGTCGCCACCGTCACGGCGACACCTTTCGCCATCGCGCGTTTGAGCACGCTTTTGCTGTAGTCCGACACCGTCTTTTCCGAAGTCAAAAGCGTACCGTCAAGATCCATAACGATCAGCTGAATTGCCATCCTATTCCCCTCACGCTTCCTTTATCCCTGCAAGCGCGTAAGCGTGTACCGCCCGCGCCACACCGTCCGCCGCCTCATTTGCCGCGAGGAAGTCCGCCGCTTGTTTCGCCGCAGCCGTCCCTGTCGACATAGCGACGCCGACGCCGGCAGCGGCAAGCATTTCGCTGTCGTTGTCCGAGTCGCCGAGCGCCAGCACATCCTTCATCTCGACGCCGCATTTCGCGGCAAGGCGCTCGATACTCGCCGCTTTCGATACGCCAGCCGCCATGATGTCGATATACTTTTCCTTGGATCGCACGACATTGACCCCGTGCTTGAACATCAAAGCCAACTCTGCCGCACGCGCGTCCGTTTCTTCCTCGCACGAAGTGATCGTAAGCATCTTGTGGACGCGCGAGATTTGCGCATAAAGACCGTCCCAGCCGACGATCTCGCCTTCGATGCCCGAAGCCGCCTCGTATGCGCACGCGCGGCGATCACGATCGACAAAGAGAAGCCGATCCCCCGTGTAAAGCTGCACATACCAGCCGCGTTCCCTCATACAATCGAGCACCTCGCGCACAGCAGCGGGAGCGATGCACGAAGAAAAGATCTCCTCGCCCGCCGCCGTCTTGACGAGCGCCCCGTTGCACGAGATGATCGGCGCCGCAACGCCGAGCGTTTCCATATACGGCAAAGCCGAGCGGTGCATACGTCCCGTAGCGATCGCCAAAGAGATGCCCTTTTCCGTCGCTTCTTTGATCGCTGCTCGATTCGCCTCGGATATGCGATTCTTCGCATCGAGCAAAGTGCCGTCCATATCCGTCACAATCATGCGTATTGCCATGAGCTGATTTCCTTCCCTTGCCTGCCGCAAAGACCTTCCTATTGCCAAGCGCCGTTTAAGGCGTCAGGCGAAGCTATATAAGCGAGATGCCCGCCGACAATCGTCGCAGCGATCATCATATCCTCATCAAAGAGCGTGAGATCGGCGCGTTTTTCCTCTTCCAAAGAGCCGGTTTCCCCATAGATGCCAAGCTCTTCGGCAGGCGTGCGCGTGACCATCTCGACGACGCGCTCCAACGGCGCGCGCGTCGTCTTGGAGAAATTTTTGACCGCCTGATTCATCGCCAGTACGCTGCCCGCGAGCGTACCGTCGGAAAGCTCGGCACGCGCCCCCTCGACCGTGACTTCCTGCCCGCCGAGTTCAAAGACGCCGCTGCCCATGCCGGCGGCGCGCATCGAATCCGTCACGAGGATGATATTCCTGCCTTCCTTCGCATGGTAAAGGATGCGCTGCGCCGCCGGATCCACATGGATGTTGTCGGCGATCAGCTCGCAGTTGACCGAAGTATCGAGCGCCGCGCCCACGATGCCCGGACGCCGCTGATGCAGACCGCTCATCGCGTTGAAGCAGTGCGTGATATGCGTGACGCCATGCTTCTCTATGACCTCGATCGCCGTCTGGTAGTCGGCGCTTGAATGACCGATAGAAACGAGAATGCCCGCATCGCGGCAGCGGTCGATAAACGTGTACTTGCCGTCAAGCTCCTCCGGAGCCAAGGTCACGATGCGCACGACATCCTCAAAAGAGTCGAGCCAGCCATAGTCGGCGCACACGATAGCCGCTTCCGCCTGCGCCCCCCTATACGCCTTGTTGATAAACGGCCCTTCCATGTGCACGCCAAGGATGCGCGCGCCTTCGGGCGTCATGCGCATGGCGCTTCGCACACGCTCGAAGGCAGCGTGCACCGCGTCCTCGCCCGCCGTCATCGTCGTCGCAAGCCACGAAACGACGCCCGTGCGTGCAAGATAGCGGCCGATCGACGGCAAGGCTTCCGGCGCTTCGTCCATCACATCCCAGCCACATGCACCATGCACATGCACATTGATAAACCCCGGCGAGACAAAAAGCCCGTGCGCATCATGCACCTCATCGATGCCCGCCTCAGCCTCCACCTCATCCATATCAATGATCCGCTCAATCCGTTCATCGTAGAGGAGCGCCATATCGTCCATGACGCGAAAATCGCCCTCCATATTCGGCAGCAGGAGCCGTCCGTTGATGATCGCTTTCATCTGACCTTTTGCGCCTCCTCCGTCAACCCCGTATATTTCGCCTTCGCCTGCGCATCCTTTCGACGCATAAGAAAATGGCAGAGCGCTCCCGTAAGCCCCGCATCATTTCCCAACTCGGCAAAAGCGATCCGCGTCGCAGAGTGAAAAGCCCGCGGCAGAGCCTCGTCCAGATCCGCGCAGATTCGCGGAGCAAGATACTGCTGCTGCGCCATCACCGCGCCGCCCAATACGATGCGCTCGGGATTCATCATGCAGCATATATTGGCAAGTCCCTCAACAAGCGGCGCAATAAGCCCCGCGATAGCGTTCACCGCATCGGCGTCGCCCGCACGCGCCCAGTCGAACACCGTCTCCCCGTCGATCGACTGCGCCGACACGCCATGCGCTGCGGCGGCACGCTGCACCATGCGGCGCACGGAAGCAAGCTCGCCGAGCCTGCCTCCGGCGAGTCTCATGCTGCCGATCTCGCCCGCACTATAATTCGCACCGCGCCACAGCCTGCCGTTGAAGAGAATCGAAGCGCCGACATCCGTGCCGACCGTCAGGCACACGAGCGAACGCGCCCCGCGCCCCGCGCCCTGCCAATACTCGCCAAGCCCTGCACAATTCACATCATTCTCGACCGTACAGGGAAGTCCCGTCGTCTCCTCCACGAGAGCCTTGAGCGCAAATCCCGTATAATCTCGGATGCTCGATCCGGCGTAGAGAATCCTGCCCGCTGCGGGATCGACAATACCGAGCGTCGAGATCGCAACGCCCGTAAGTCCGCGATCTCGGAACGCATCTACGATGGCAAGCACCTTCTCAGCGACGCCCTCGGCGCCAGCCGTGCGCCCTTCCGTCGGCACAGAGCCTTTCTCGCGCAGTCTGCCGCCTGCGGCAAGGGCATACTTGATCGAAGTGCCGCCAATATCCAAGCAAATGAAATTTTCTTCCATTGACTCCCATCCTCAAAAGCATTGAACATCGTTCCTACCACTATAGCACAGGAAAAGCGCACGCGCAATGGTGGTGACAACACGCGGCGCATAAAGTATAATAGAAACAAGAAATCAATGTCCGCACCCCGCTCGAAAGAGCTGCCAAAGCTGCGCGGACGGAACGGAGATCCCCTATGAAAATCTTCCTCTACCTCGGCTTTTTGCTCATTCTATGCGGCGCTTTCGGCTTCGGCTACACCTACACAGCCGACCACCGCACGGCGAAGAGCCTTTCCGCCTACTGCAAGATCGACTTCCAAGGTTCCTACGATGAAAACGGCCGCGTCGAAGGCGCGACGCTCACGATGTGGGACTACCGCTACAGCAGCGCAAAGCCCAAACCGCTCGTGACCATCGCCGCCGACGGCGACGCCTGGGATATCGACGCCATCGTCAAGCAGGAACCGCCGAGCTACGATCTCAAAAACTACAGTCCGGAAACATCACTGAAAAACACAAACAAATTCTTCCTCAACGTATCGCCGCAGCTTCTGCCGCTTCTTCGAAAAGCCGACGAAGTCCGCGTAAAGATTCGCTACGACAACGGCTACAGCATCGACCTGCCCTTAAATGAACCGGACCTCGCCTACTGGAAAGCCCAGCTCTACTGAAACAAAAAAGCTGCCCGTCCCGCGTCTTCTTGAACGGGGCGGGCAGCTTTTTCCTGCCTTATGTGCGATTTTTCGCGTGCGCTTTGATATACTCTTCCGCACGCGTCAGCTCTTCGTTCGTATGAAGAAGCTGCGGCGTATACTTGATGAGAATAGAGCCTGTCGACGTGTTCGTCTCCACCTCACTCAGCTCCGAATACGAGCGCAGATACGTCAAAAGCTCCTTTTCCACCTTTGGACTGCCCATGAGCATCTTGCTGTGCAGCCGTATGCGTCCCGGGATATAGGACGAAACCTCAACGGAGCGCAGGAAGAGATCGAACCTATTCGTTGGGATGCCCAACGCAGATAAAATGCCCATCTTACGCCTGCTGCGCCTCGATCAGAGCCTCAAGCTCCGCCTTCTGCTGCAAAAGCTCTTCCAGCGACGCCTGCGGCAGAGCCGCCTTCTCCTTCTTCGCCGCACAGTGCTTCTGCATACAGCGATAGCCGAGCGCCCCCGCCACGATTCCCGCAGCGAGACCCACCCAGAAAATCGGCTTGCCAAATCCCAAATCGCCCATGATACTTTACCTCCATCAATGATACTGAGTTTTGAAGAAATGCAAAAGCACGAACCGTTTTAAAAATGAAGAACAGTCCAGACTTTTTCATCCGCTGGCCGCGGACGCATTCCCTACATTTTCGCTTATTATAAGCGGAGAACCTTCCCGTGTCAAGTGCCGTAAAGCCTTTATTTTCAAGGCTTCAAGCGATTTTCATCCTCATCAGAGGCTAAACCTTTCGACACTCGCCTGCAGCTCCTGCGCAAGATTCGAGAGCGTCTGGCTGGCGGCGGCGATTTCCTCGGTTGATGCCGCCTGCTCCTCAGATACAGCGGAAACGTCTGCGGCTTTCCTGTGAATCGTATGCGAAACATCGTTGATGCGCTGCGCCGAAGCCGTCGTTTCGTCGCAGTCTTGCTGCACCTTCGCACCGATAGAGACGATGCGTGCGATGCCCGTTTCCAGCTCGCCGACAAGCTCCATGATGCGGTGGAACTTCTCTCCCGCAGCCTTGACTTGCTCGACATTCTCGCGCACTTCCTGCTGCTGATCCTTTGTCAGGGCGAATACCTGCTCGATCTCCTCGGCGTTCTTCTTTATTACGCCGCTGATCTCCTGCGCCGCCGCTTCAGACTCTTCGGCAAGCTTTCTGACCTCTTCGGCGACGACGGCGAAGCCCTTGCCCTGCTCGCCGGCACGCGCCGCCTCGATGGCGGCATTCAAGGCGAGGAGTTTCGTCTGTCCTGCGATGTTCGCGATGACCTCATTGATCTCAGCGATGTTCTTCGAACCCGCGTAGAGCTTTTCGACCGCCGCACTCGTCTTTGCCGAGCCGTCGGCAAGACCTTCGACGCCTGCGATCGCAAGGCCCACCTTCTCGTCGCCCTCCTTCGTCGCCTCGCCCGTCGAGACGACCGCCTGCCTTGCTTCACCGATCGCCTGCGTGATCGTACGCATCTGTCCGTCAACATGAAGGAGTTTTGCCGACGTCTCCTCGACGATCACACTTTGCTCAGCGCTCTGATCGGCAATCGAGACGACGGCTTCAGCAGCAATCTGCGAGGCTTTCGCCGTCTGTCCCGCATTGAGCGACAGTTCCTCACTCGCCTCAGATACTTGATCCGCCGCCTTGCGCGTCGAGCTTACCGTCCCCTTCAGTCCTTCGAGCATCGTGCGGCAGCTCGTCTGCAAAGCGCCGATCTCATCGCGGCGCTCGCTCGGAGCAAGCTGCATCGTCAAATCGCCCCCCGCGATTCTTTCCATCAGCGAAGAGAGCAGTCCGAGCGGCGTGATCGCCGAAGTCAAGAGTGCGTATGTGACGCCCAGGATGAGGACGAGCGCGGCGACACAGATGCCGAAAAGAGCCAACTCCATCTGCCTGACCGCTGCGTTCGCCTCCGCGCGCGGCAAAGAAACGAGCACCGTCCACCCCGTCTCGCCGATCGGCATACCGGCGTAGAACTTCGCCTCGCCCTGATAATCCGCCTCAAGCTGCACAGGACTCCCTGCCGTGAGTTTCTCCGCAATCTCCTTATACGCACCGCCGTCGATTTCCTTGAACTTATCCGCCAGCGTATACGTCGAATGATGAATGTACTCCGTATCCGGCCCCAAGATGACAATCGTACCCGTCTCTCCGACCTTTACCCCTTCGACCACCTCGCGCACAGCGTCGAGCTGGATATTGATCGACAGAACGCCGATGAGGGCGCCGTTTTTCATGATGGCGCGGCTTAGCGTCACGACGGTCTTGCCATCGGAAGCCGCCGTCGTCGGCTTCGACATCATCGCCTTGTCGGGGTTCGCCGCCGACGCCTTGTACCATTGGCGCGTGCGCGGATCGTAGTCTGCCGGGAAATGCTTGCTCGTCTCATAGCTGCCATCCGGTCTGCCGACGTAAGCGGAAGCCACGCCCGGCAGCTTCGCAATATGGACAAGCGTCGCCCGCAGCGCCTCACCCTCGGGCATCGACTCGCCCCAAGCCGCCGCCGTCGCATTGACCACGGCAGTGTCTGCCGCGATGATCTTGTCGATCTCGTTTGCGTAGTGCGCACCAAGTTCATACATAGTCTTCTGCTTGGAAGACGTCAGCGCCGAACTCGCCATCATGTTGATCGCAGCGCCCATGACAATGAAAATGACGATGAGCGGCACACCGATTCCAAGAAGCATCTTGGGTTTTAATTTCATAAAAACGATCCCTTCCTCTCGTGTTCTACCTTACCTTTTCAGATATTCCCCAACAATCGCAAAAACTTCACTGCTTTGCGCGGCGGCTGAACATATTGTTCTTACGGTCTACTATGAAGCCCCAAGAGGTCAAGCCGAAGGCGCAGACGGATTGGCTAGGCTTCTGTAAGGCGTGAGGACATATGTACAGCGTGCCTCTTTGATGAACCTGTCGCAGGAAACAGGCGAAAAAGCGTATCATGCCACTATGCCGTGACGGCTGAACATATGTCCTCAAAGTTTACTACCGCCCTTTAGTCCCCAATATTCGCAAAATCATTTCTTTTTCCTTCCTGTTTTCCAAAAAATTTTCTCAATAAATGCAAAATAGAAAAATTCCCCTATCCATATTCCTACTTTTGTCCATCTATAATTTGTCTTATTCTGTCATACAAGGTATTTATTTATAATTCGCTGCCCAATATCTTCCATATCATCCTTATAACAGCAGATTCCTCCTTCTTTCTCTATTATCTTACAGATAGCGATACAAGCGATGCTCAAGAAGTCCTCCCGCGCCGTCATAAACGAGTTTCAAAGTAAAAAACGGTGCATCTTGGGTTAAAAGGCGCAGAAAAATCCTATCCCCTTCCCAAAGCTCCAACGCTTCGACACGCTCCTTCTCCACCCACGCGAGCTCCCCTTCGTCGCAGACAATCGGCTCGCCGGTAAAGCGATCTGCCGTAAAAAGGTGCATATACTCCGTTGTACCGTCGCCCGAAACGAAAGTGACGAGTGCGCGGAACTGCCAGCGAATGAGCCGATAGCCCGTCTCCTCCTCAACCTCTCGCAAAAGGCACTCTTCAGGCGACTCGTCCGCCTCGAAGTGACCGCCGACACCGATCCACTTGCCATGATTGATATCGTTCGCCTTAACCGTGCGGTGCAGCATCAGATACTTTCCATCTCGCTCGATATAGCAAAGCGTGCTCATTCTTTTCATGGATAATCCCCTTTCTTTTCAAATGGCACAAGGGCGCTTCCTCTATGATGATGTTTGCGAATACAGCCATAGGAATGCGTGCAGCCCATGCGTCGCCACCATCATCTTACACGAATTGAGAGCGAAAAGATAATATTTTTTCATGCTTAGGGCAATTCTGTTTCCGCGACTCTATATACTCATCTTATGAGTTTTTCATTTCATAACAAAAGCCTTTTGTCGCATAGAAAAACTGTGCATAGGAGACCATCCTATGCACAGTTCACAGTCTCACCACGAAACCCCAAGAGGTCAAGCCGCAGGCGCAGACCGATTGGCTAAGTTTCTGTAAGGGCGGCGCACAATGTCCACGAAGTGGACGTTTGTGCGTG
>NZ_JBQNBV010000031.1:0-17482 GCF_052169755.1 Selenomonas sp.
GGCGAAAAATTCGATATAATGATGAGAGGAGATTTTTCATCGAAGGAGGTTTTTCACATGGGGAAAAAGTGGATGCTCTCTCTTCTTGCGCTTGCGCTCTGTGCATTTTTCGTCGGCGCTGCGCCTGCGGAGGCGGCGAAGAAAACGAAGGAGAAGCCGGAGCGGGTGGAGCTCGTGCTTGTGCTCGACAAGAGCGGCTCGATGTCGGGGCTTGAGTCGGACACGATCGGCGGCTTCAATGCCATGATCGAGAAGGAGAGGAAGCTCGATGCGAAGGTCCATGTCACGACGGTGCTTTTCAGCGATGAAATGGATACGATCTACGATCGTGAGGATATCCGACGCATCAAGCCGCTGACGGATGAAGAATATGAGGTCGGCGGTACGACGGCGCTCCTCGACGCCGTAGGCTCGACGATCCTCAAGGTGTCGCGCACGCCGGGCATCGAGGAGAAGGGAACGAAGGTCGTATTCGTCATCATCACGGACGGCATGGAAAATGCCAGCGAAGAGTTCACGCAGGAGAAGGTCAAGGAGATGATATCCGACAAGCAGGAGAAGGCAGGCTGGGATTTCATCTATCTTGGCGCGAATATCGACGCAGCGAAGGAAGCGTCGAACATCGGCGTCAGTCAAAAGAACGCTGTGACTTACCGCAATACGGGATCGGGCGTTCGAAAGAATTTCGAAGCAGTCAGCGCCTACGTGGCAGAAGCCGTAGCCGCTTCAGATGCGGAGGAAGGCAGCTGGAAGGAGCATGTAGAAAAGGACGAGACGCGAGATTAAGCGTTTCGCTGGGATGAAAGCTGCATCGTACAAACCTCCGGCACTGGACGTTTGTACGATGCAGTTCATGCGAAACGATACGGTTCGAAGAAGACCTTTTTCTAATCGCTTGCTTTATGGGTGGGCATATCCTCTGGAATTGTCTGCTTTTTTGATTTTATGAAAATGCTTCTATGCGCTCGCGCATATCCATAGCGCGCGGGATGTAGCCGTCGACAAGAACGCTCTTCGTCTCTCCCTGCGTGAGCGTGTTCCCCTCAATCGCTGTGGAATGGTGCGCCATTCTTACCATGAGGTCACTGAGATAATCGGGTGAATACATCGCATGAGTTCCTTTCTGCCGCCTATGTGCGGTTTTTTTATTGCTCGTCTTTCGCTGTCAATCGCTTCTCTTGGGCGCGCGCAATCTGCCGGATGCTCTTGTCGGGCGTGGGCAGATGCTCGGGCATGGTGCCGCCAAGATCGGCGATGGTCTGCCGAACCTTTTTCCCTACGCCGTAATGCGTGGCGTTGGCGTTCTCTTTGCCCTGCACTTCATCGCGGCGCAGCTTCTCTTCGGTTTGCGTCGCGCGGAAGAGGTTCGCGGCGAGTTCGGTGCTCCCCATGTGGTCGAGGATTTGCTGGCTCTTCTTCAAGCCTTTCCTCTTGTGGATATCCTTCGCGCCCAAGCCGCCGTAAAGCCCTTTATACCCCGCGTTCTGAAATATGGCGTAATCCATGCGGCTTACCACTCCTGCGTCGCGGGCGGCAGCGGCAAGGGCTTTGTTGTGTTCGCGCATTTCATGACGGATGGCAAGCCGCTTCTGATCTTCGCTCAAGGAATCGTAATTCTCCACAAGTTCCTGTTGACGGGTCTTGACCGCGAAGTAGGTCTGTGCGAGAGCGACGGCACGCTTGCGCGGATCGCCGTTCATCGCGATGAGATAGCAGGCGTAGCGCGAAAGATGGAAGTCCTCGACTTCACGCGCTGCACCACTGCCAAGGATGACCATTTTACTGACCTCGGTAAAATGGTCTGAGACGGCATTATCACTGGATGCACAAGCTTTTTTCGCTTTCTCAATGAGCGGTGCGAAGTTTTGCCATTTCGTATATTCCAAGATTGGCATCAACTCGCGTGCCGTCCAATACTCAGTACCCTGCTCGTCGAGGTGCTTGATGTCCTCGAACAGGGCTTCACTGATTTTCTCAATGTCTGTCATGTGAATACTCCCTTTCTTCGCTGTCATGGCGTCTGCTCCTCTCGTCCTCTTTGATGATCCTGGTTATTTCTTTGTTTGTGCAGACAGAGGGCTGTTTGCGGACGATCACAATATCCCTCTCGTACCTTATGCGTAGCATATCAGTTGTCTCGCGTTTTTGCAATAAGATGTAGCATAAACATCGCTTGTCTGCCATTTGTCTATAAAGACACGGAAAACGGCTATGAGCGGCTAAAAAGGATTTTTCTTTGCGTACTGCAATATCCGCGAAGCTGGGCAGTACAAGGCTTCACGAAACTTTCATGCGAGATGGTAACAAATATGACAACATGGGGAAAAAATATCTGCTATAATGACTGCAATGAGAAATGAATTCAGCATGAACAGGAGCGATAGATATGAAAACGGAATTGGACTTGACAAAGACGGTAGCAGAGCTTGTAGAGGAGTTTCCGGAATTTCAGCAGGCGATGGCAGAGATCGGCTTTGCCGAGATCACGAATCCTATGGTGTTGAATGTCATGGGGCGTGTCATGACCGTGCCCAAGGGCGCTGCGGTCAAGGGGATGAAGCTCGAAGATGTCGTGCGGGAGCTTGAGGTGCGCGGCTTTACGATCAAGCAGGAAGAGACGTCGTCTTGCGGCTGCGGCGGCGCACATGAGGCGCATACCCACGCGCACGGCGAGGGCGGCTGTGCCTGTGCACATGCGGCTGCGGGCGCTGCGGCGGACGGTGAGACGACAGGACGCGCCGCCGCGCTCAAGGGCTTTTTGCAGCGTCTTTCGGAGGGGGAATCACTTGAGACGGTGCGCGCGGATTTTGTCAAGGGCTTCGCGAGCGTTTCCGCGGAGGAGATTTCCGCCGCCGAGCAGCAGCTCATCGAGGACGGCACGCCGATTCACGAGGTGCAGAAGCTTTGCGACGTTCATTCGGCGCTTTTTCATGGGCATATCGGTGGTGCGGCGCCTGCCTCAGAAGCCGCGCCGGACGTGCAGGCTTTGCCGGAAGGGCATCCGCTCGTGACGCTGAATCTTGAGAACAAGGGCTTGGCGGCGCTCCTCGAACGCTTGAAAAGCGCTTTGGAAAAAGGCGATGCGCCGTCGCTCGGCAGAGGTCTCGGCGAGCTTAATGCGATTTATTCGCACTACGGCAAGAAGGAGTCGCTGCTCATGACGCTCCTCTATCGCTACGGTGTGACGGGGCCTTCGGGCGTCATGTGGGGTGTGGACGATGAGATCAAGGCGGAGCTTCGCGCTCTTACGAAGTCGCTTGTCGACGGTATCGCGGGTGCAGAGGAGCGCTTTAGTGCGTTCTTCCAGCGCATCAGCGACATGATCTACAAGGAAGAGCAGATCCTTTTCCCGCTGACGCTGCGCTTCTTCTCGGAAAAAGATTGGCTTATGATCTACCGGGATATGCCGGAATTCGGCGTTGCGTTCCTCGACAAGGCTCCGACGTGGGCGGCGGGAGATGCCTACGTCGCCGAAGCTGAGGCGAAGGAGCGCGCGATGCTCGCCTCGGGCAGAGTGCGGCTCTCGACGGGTGAGGTCAGCTGCAAGCAGCTCGAAGCGATCTTGAACCTCTTGCCCGTAGATATCACTTACATCGACAAGGATGAGATGCTTCGCTTCTTCTCAAACCCCGGGCAGGTGTTCGCACGTCCGCGCCTCGCCTTGGACAGCAAGGTCTACAACTGCCATCCCGTGAACATCGTGCCGATCATCGAGCAGCTCGTCGCCGATTTCAAGGCGAAGAAGCGCGACCGCATGGAGATCTACCGCTACATCAAGGGCAAGCCCGTCGGCGTGCGTTACCTCGCTATCTACGATGAAAACGGCGAATACACGGGCGCGGTCGAACTGGTCGAAGATTTCTCCGAGGCATTGGAAAAATTTGCAGTAAAAAAATAACCCCCTGCACATACGAAAAGACTGCCGCACGCTTTTGGCGCACGGCAGTCTTTTTGTCCAAAAACATACGCTTAGTCACAGGCAGATAGATTTTCGGTAATCTGCTTGAAGAAATCTGCACACCAAAGATGCAGGACAGACGCGTCTTTGATAAAAGGCTCAACGTCCTCTCGCGCCTGCTTGAAATCAATCGTATCAAATCTTGCACACAACAGTTTCCGGATGGATGCAATATCACACAAAGCGTCCGGCTCGATGTATCTCGTCTGCAGCAAGCGTGCTTTCAAATGTTGAACATTCACAGGAACATTTCGTGACCGATAAAAGATATAGTCATACAGATCTCGTCCCTTTACTCGATGTTTCCATGCGCGGCACAACACGGCATGAATCTTTCCGGCGAGCAAAGATGGCATATCGTAGATCTGAATGCTATATGGAATCGGAAGCAGTCGGTATTTATGTTCGAACGTCGCATACGGGGGCGGATCTACATCCACTTCAAACTTAATTTTTAATGCTTCGTTTTTTGCGACAGATTTTTTGAAAGGATCTGCCTCGCAAAACGGCAGAAGATGCTCCCTTGTATTGCCTTTCAAAAATGCAGAGCGGATATGGCTCTGCGTGGTCTTTCTTCGTTCTTCTATGCGGAGATTCAATCCGAAGGCTCGTATCTCCTTTTCTAAGACAGGAAAATATTTTTCCAGTGAAAACGTAGGATGCGGAACCTTCAAGGAAAAATCCAGATCTTCCGAAAACCGTTCCAGTCCATGAAAAATACGCAGGGCTGTCCCGCCATAAAAAGCGGCGTCGCGGAAAAATTCCGCTCTTGATAAACCGCACAAAACAATTTCTTGTATAATCTCTTTCATCGCATTTTTCTGATCGTGGATATTTTTTATGACATAGGGACGCAGCATCTGTTCAATCGCAGTATTCATGATGACAGTCTCCTTAGAAATTTTGCAAGCCGTCTTGTGTTTGTCGAGCGATACAACGATGAAATATATTCAGCTTTTTTGGCATCCAGCAGTTGCATCTCCGTCGGCTCAATGCGCAGGAACTCAAAGAGCAGCGCGGCAAATTCTTTCATATTCGCTGCCGGCGGCAACGTATAAAGTTGATCGCAAAGCGCTTTTTCCGGGCACGCCATACGATAGAAATATTCACCTTCCTGCCGGAGTTCTATTCCATAAGGAAATGCCGCCGATGGAATGTCTTGGTAAAGAAACGTGCCATACGGCGTTATATATCTTTTTTTCTTCTTTTTTTCAAACGTAGCGCTCGTAATCGTATGCACAGCCTCGGGGATCATGCCAAACATCCCTAAAGCATACGAAAAAGAAATATACGATGGTCCGCAAATACTTCCGGCTAACAGGTATCCCGGCACATGCCGCTCGGTTTCATAAAGCCCCTTGATGATGGGAAAACATGCTCCTCTTTTTACCATCCGCGCAAGTTTCGTTTTCGGATTTGCATAAGATTTCAAGTCGTCCAGCAACATCTGTGTAGTTTTTATCATATTTCCACCTCTAAGTATCATTATATGATACTTAGAGGTGGAAATCAAATATATTGAGAAATAACCCCCTGCACATACGAAAAGACTGCCGCACGCTTTTGGCGCACGGCAGTCTTTTTTGCGCGAGCAAGGGGAAATCGTAGGAATCTTTTTGCGGCGTTTTGCCGCAGGTCGGTAGGGTATGTCTGTTAGAGCGCCTTGGCGACGGATTCGCCGAGCGCCTCGCAGGCCTTGACGCCGTCGTCGTCGGGTGCATTTTCGACGATCACGCCATCCGATACGAGCTTAGCGCCAGCCGCACGCGTGCGCTCCGCCCAAGCCTCCATCCAAGCGCCGGAACCCCAGCCATAGGAGCCGAAGAGACCGACGGGGACGCCCGAGAGTTTCTTTTCCGCTTCCGTGAAGAAAGGCTCGAACTCATCTTCTTCCAAGACTTCGTCGCCCATTGCGGGGCAGCCGAAGAGGAAGCCTTTGTAGTCTGCCATCTTGTCTGCGCCGAAATCACTGACCGTGAAGAGCTCCGCTTCCGCGCCGCCCTTTTTGGCGCCTTCGACAACGGCTTTCGCCATTTCTTCTGTATTGCCCGTACCGCTCCAATATACAACCGCTACTTTTCCCATTTGAAAGACCTCCTGATAAATATTTTTCCTGCAAAAGGCTGCCGCCCGGACGCTTCCTCAGACCGCTTCCAAAAGCTCCGCCATCGGCGTGCCGCGGCCAAGACGGGCGCAAAGGCGCTCCGTGCAGTCCGTATATCGCTGGAAGAGTGCGCGTGTCTCTTCCTCGTTTGCGTAGACTTTCCAGTAGCCCGCGCAAGCGAAATCACGCCCCTTGTTCTCGATGAAGCCCTCGACGTCTTCCGCCGGATAGCCGAGGAAGAGACCGACTTCATGCGGAAAACTCTTCTGGAGTTGGATGCGCATAGCCAGATACTCCAAATGCGACTCAAGCGCGTCGCCCGCACGGTAGCCAAAACGCGCCAACAGCGCCAGCACAGCAGGCTGCTCTAAGATGCGCTCCAAGAGCTTCCTGCGGTAGAAGAGCATGAGGACATACTCTTCGCCCTCCGTCAGGCGAACGGGTGTGATGCCTTTGCATTCGAAGCAAGGTGCATACGACTCCAGAAGCGCATCGAAATCATCGAAGCGGCTCTTCTGAAAAGAAACAAGGCTCGCGGGCTTGATTCCCGCGAATGTTGGCGCACAGTGGAAGCAGAGCATACGCTCAAAACCATCCTTACCCAAAATCATCACCTCCAGCAACATGCCTATAGCATAGCATATATGGTAATGATTTTCAATATGATAAGGGAAAGTTTTTCCGGAGAAAGGGTGCGTTCGCGGACGCCGCGCAAAATCGGATGCTTTAGGAAGCGCCGATAAAAGTCAGAGCGATTTTGCCAGCGTCTCGCCAAGCTCTTCGCAGGCTTTGCGCCCGTCGGCATCGGGTGCATTTTCGACGGCGAGCCCGTCGGAAACGAGCTTGGCTCCCGCTGTGCGCACACGCTCCGCCCACGTCTCCATGAAAGCGCCGCCGCCCCAGCCGTAGGAGCCGAAAAGACCAAGCGGCACGCCCGAAAGTTTTGCCTCAGCTTCGACGAAGAACGGTTCGACGTAGTCTTCCTGCAGCTCTTCCGATCCGGTCGCGGGGCAGCCGAAGAGGAAGCCGTCGTAGCCTGCCATGTCATCGACTTTGAAATCTTCGAAGCGCGTGAGCGTCACATCAGCGCCGCCCTTTTTGGCTCCTTCAGCGACGGCTTTCGCCATTTCTTCGGTATTGCCGCTGCCGCTCCAATAAACTACAGCCACTTTTTTCATACATATAACCTCCTGAACCATCTTCTGTGGAAGATATAACAGATAACTTTTCTCATAAAGAATATAGCATCTTTTGATATTGCCGTCAATCATTCCGAAAGGTTCCTGTCCGCCAATTTTCAAGAAGTTCTTTCTATAGGCAACATTTCACGCAGCTTCTTTGCCACCGCGTCGGTTTCGATCGCCCGCATACATTCATTTGAACCGTGCGGACAGCGCGTCTTGCAGCATGGAGCGCACGGATACGGCGTTTCGATGAAGAAGTTTCGCCCGTGCAGGGGACCGTAGATCGTCGGCCGCGTCGGCCCCCAGAGGCTCAGTGTCGCAAGTCCGACGGCGGCGGCGATGTGCAGGGGACCGGTGTCGGGGCATAGGAGCAGCGTCGCTTTTTGCATAAGCGCCGCCGTCTCCAACAGGCTTGTCTCTCCTGCGATGGAGACGGCTGTGCCGCGCCATGCCTTTTGAAGCGCCGCCGTCGCTTCCTCTATGATGCGGCGATCGGCTGTGCTGCCGAGGAATACGATCTGCACCGTTTCGGGGAGCGCAGCGAGTGCGGCGACGAAGCGCTCGGGCGGCCATGCCTTGCTTTGCCATGTCGTGCAGAGGCTCACGAGCAGGATGGGACGGGAGAGCAAGATGCCGCGCGCGGCGAAAAATTGTGCGGCGAAGCCGGCGAGTGCGGCGGGCAGACGGAGCGTGATGCGCGTATCGGTGTGCTCGACGCCGAGCGGCGCGAGCGCGGCGAGGTAGCGGCGCACCTTATGCGGTTCCGTCATCTGCGGCGCTTTTTCGGTCATGAAGAAACCGCCGCCCTCATGACGTTCGCGCACGCCGATGCGCCGCTTTGCGCCCGAGATACGCGCGAGGATGCCCGTCAGGAGAAGCCCCTGCACGTCGAGTACGATGTCGAAGCGGCGCGGAGCAAGGAGCGCGTGCGCCTCGCGCAAGAGGCGAAAGGCTTCTATGAGGCGTCCATGCGCGACGGCACGGTCAAAGGGACGCCTGTCCCAGACGATCCGTTCGTCGATGGCTGAACACGCGGCGAGCAGCTCATCGGCGGGCGGGCTGATGAGCCACGCGATGTGCGCTTTCGGCAGCGCCCGGCGCAGCGACGCAGCGACGGGCATCGCGTGAAGGACGTCGCCGATGGCGCTCAAGCGGATGATGAGGATGCGCGCGCGCGAAAGTTCCATGCCGCCCTCCTGTCTTAGCTGCATTTACGTTACGGGGAAATTCTGCTACAATACAATGGACGAATCGCTGATAAAATGTGTGCTGAAGCCGCTTGCAAGCGGCATTCTTCTGTCGCTTCCATACGTTGTTTGCATTCCCTATATTAACACAGGCGCGTGCTGCGCGCAAAGGAGAGATCGTCTTGCTCAAGGACTCCACCATACACGCGCTGACCAACGATATGGCGTACCGCAAGGGCTGCCGCTACTTCAAGGACGGACGTGTCACAAAGCTGCTGCGCCGTCCCGGCACGTCCATCTATGTCGCTTCCGTCGTCGGCTCGGAGGAATATGAGGTGCGTGCGCGTCTCGATAAGTCGGGGGAATCCGTTGAGGCTTACGACTGTACCTGTCCTGCCGCCGCACTCTACACGGGCGCCTGTAAACATGTCGTCGCGCTCTTGAAGGAGATTCAGACGAAGCAGGGCGAAATCGGCAGCGATTTGAGCCGCGATATGCCCACAGGACGGCTCTTCGAATGTTTCGCGCGCGCCCAAAGGCGTTCGCATCTGCAAGAGCAGAAGAATCTGCCGCCGGCGGCTCTTCGGGAAGCGCCGCTCTTTTTGGAGCCGCGCTTCTTCTTCGAGCGCCATTACGGACGCGCGACGTGCTGGCTGGAGTTTCGCATCGGACGTGAGCGGCTCTACATCGTGCGCAGCGTGCAGGAGCTGCTGCGCTCCTTCCTCGCGGGACGCAGTATCGAATTTGGCAAGAAGCTGACGGTTGATCCGCAGACGGCGGTCTTTGCTCCGGGCGTCTCGACAGAACTCTGGCGATTTCTTCTGAATATCTGGAAGGACGAAGAAAGCAGTCTCGTCTACAGCGAGCATTTCCGCTCCTTCGGCGCAGGCGCAGGAAGGCTCTTCGACGGCAAATCCTTGAAGCTCACGCCGAGCACGCTCACGCGCTTTTTCGCGCTCATGAAGGATACGCCCTTCATCGCCACGGTCGGCATGAAGGTCGAGCGCACTGTCCATGTACAAGAGGGCGCACCCGCCATCTCTTTGGATTTCATGGAGCGCGGCGGCAGCGGTCGGCTCATGCTCTTGACAGACGATCTTTACCGACTTGACGAAGATGCGCGTTTTCTGCTCGCAAACGATACGATATACCATGCGCCGTCTGCCTTTTCCGCCGCTTTGCACCCCTTGCTCGAAGCCTTCGGCGCTTCGCGCTCGCTCACCGTCGCCGAAAAGGACGTTCCTGCCTTCTTCGGCACGATTCTGCCTGCGTTGGAAAAGATCGCCGATGTGCATATCGCGCCCGCTTTAGCCAAACGCTACGAAATCATGCCGCTCACGGCGTCCATATACCTCGACTACTACAAAGACGGCATCGCAGCGCGTCCCGAGTTTCGTTACGACGAAGTGCGGTTCAATCCGCTCGTGGGCGCCGCGCCGCAGGAAGCGCCGAGCGGACGTCGGCTCATCCGCAGCACGGCGGAAGAGAACGCCATCTATGCGCTCTTCGACGCTTACGACTTCTTCCCCGAAGACGGACGCTTCGTGCAGAGTGACGAAGAAAAGAGCTTCCTCTTCCTCGATGAGGCGCTGCCGGAACTTTCCAAGATCGCCGACGTCTACTATGCCGACGCTTTCCACGAAAAGCCCGTGCGCCGTATGCCGCCCGTGACCATCGGCGTTTCCGTCAACGACGAAAACCTCCTGGACGTGACCTTCGATGCGGCGCAGCTCGACTTCACCGAATTGATCGGCGTCCTGCGCGCCTATCGCGAGAAGCGGATCTACCACAGGCTCAAGGACGGCTCCTTCGTGACGCTCGGCGACCAACAGCTCGCAGGACTTGCGGACTTCATCGAGAGCATCGGCGTCAAAAAGGCGACGGACGCCAAAAACATCGAACTGCCGCTTCGCCAGGCGCTCTATCTCGACGCGCTCGCCAAAGAGGAAAAAGGCATTCGCCTTGAGCGGAGCAAGCGCTTCAAGAGCATCGTGCGCGACGTCAAGAATCCTGTCGATGCCGATATCGAACCGCCTGAGACACTCAAAGGCGTGCTGCGCGACTATCAGCAGACAGGCTTCTCGTGGCTCTCGACGCTCGCCGCCTATCATCTGGGCGGCATCTTAGCCGACGACATGGGGCTTGGCAAGACCTTGCAGGTCATCGCCTTTTTGCTCGCGCACCGCGAGGATGAAAAGCCGCCTGCACTCGTCGTCGCGCCGACGTCGCTTCTATACAACTGGCTCGAAGAGATCGAAAAGTTCGCTCCCGCCCTCAAAGCGTCCATCGTCGCAGGCACAAAGAGCGAAAGAGAAGCCGCGCTTTGCCCGGCGCTCAAGGACGCCGACGTCATCATCACGACGTACCACATGCTGCGCCGCGACATTGAACTGTACGAAAAGGAGCGCTTCAGCCATATCTTCCTCGACGAAGCGCAGCAGATCAAGAACCCCGCGACACAGGCGGCAAAAGCGGTAAAAAGGCTCAAAGCCGACGCCGCCTTTGCCCTGACGGGCACGCCCATCGAAAACAGCCTGACGGAGCTTTGGTCGATTTTCGACTTCCTCATGCCCGGCTATCTAAGAAGCCGCAAGCACTTTCAGTCGCAGTTCGAAACGCCCATCGTACGCGCCAAAGATCCGCACGCGAGCGCCGACCTCCTGCGCTACATCTCGCCATTCATCCTGCGCCGTCTAAAGAAAGACGTGCTCGAAGAACTGCCCGACAAGGTCGAGCGCAAAATGACGAACGAGATGACCGACGAGCAGAGAAAAGTCTACAAGGCATGGTTCGTGCAGGCGAAAAAAGAGTTCGCCGCTGAACTCAAGGCGCACGGCTTCGGCGAAATGCGCATCAAGATCCTCGCCATCCTCACGCGCCTTCGCCAAATCGCCTGCGACCCCGCGCTCTTCCTCGAAAACTATGACGGCGGTTCAGGCAAGCTCGATATGCTCGAAGAAGTCGTCTCCGACGCCGTCGCCGCCGGACATCGCATCCTCGTCTTCTCGCAGTTCACGACCATGCTCGCCCGCATCGCCGAGCGTCTTGACGCGATGAATCTCGGCTATGCCTACCTCGACGGCTCGACGCCCGCCTTAGAGCGCGTGCGCCTCGTGCGCGACTTCAACGCGGGCGCAGAGCCGATCTTCCTCATCTCGCTCAAGGCGGGCGGCACGGGGCTGAACCTCACGGGAGCCGATATGGTCATCCACTACGACCCGTGGTGGAATCCCGCCGTCGAAGATCAGGCGACCGACCGCGCTTACCGCATCGGACAGAAGAATAACGTGCAGGTGCTGAAATTCATCACGAAAGACACGATCGAAGAAAAGATCTACGAACTGCAGGAAAAGAAAAAAGCTCTGATCGACCAGATGATTCAGCCCGGCGAAAACTTCCTCACGAAACTCTCTGAAGAGGAGATCACCGCACTTTTCCAGTGAAAATCCCTGCCGCCTGCAAAATCAGAGCAAGCCGAAACATGACAGCACATTTTTCCATGAGGAGGCAAGAACATGCAGCGCACGATCATTCACGTCGATATGGACGCCTTCTTCGCCGCCATCGAGCAGCGTGAGCATCCGGAATACCGAGGAAAGCCCGTCATCGTCGGCGGGCTTTCCTCGCGCGGCGTCGTCTCGACCGCCTCCTACGAAGCGCGGCAAAGCGGCGTACACTCGGCGATGCCTATGGAAACGGCACGTCGCCGCTGCCCCGACGGCATCTTTGTCCAAGGCAGCTATGCGCTCTATGCAGCCGTCTCCGCCGAGATCTTCGCCATCTTTCGCCGCTACTCACCGCTCGTCGAGCCGCTCTCCATCGACGAAGCCTTCTTAGACGTCACAGGCATGGAGCTTCTTACCCCATCGCCGCGCGACTACGCCGAAAAGCTCAAGGCGGAAATCCTGCAAAAGACCGCCCTCGTTGCATCCGTCGGCATCGCGCCGAACAAGTTTCTCGCCAAACTCGCCAGCGACCTCGAAAAGCCCGACGGTCTCGTCGAGATCCGCGCCGAAGAAGCCGCCGCGCTTCTCGCGCCGCTCTCCGTGCGCCGTCTCTGGGGCGTCGGCAAACGCACGGAAGAAAAGCTCGCCGCTCTCGGACTAAAGACGATCGGCGATATGCAGCGCGCGGACGAAAAGCGGCTTGCACGCGCCGTCGGCATACGCGCGGCGCACGCCTTGAAGGCGCTTTCCTTCGGACGCGACGATAGAAGCGTCGAGCCGGATCGCGAAGCGAAATCCATCGGCAAAGAAGTCACCTTCGAGCGCGACCTCGAAAGCCCCGAAGAAGCCGAGCGTGCGCTTCTCGCGCTTGCCGAGAAGGTCGGCTGGCGGCTGCGCCTTGCAGGCGTCAGTGCGCGCACGATACAGCTCAAGCTGCGTCGCGCCGACTTCACCACCTTCACGCGCAGCCGCACGCTCTTTGAAGCGACCGCCCACGACGAGCCGATCTTCCAAACGGTGCGCGACCTCTTCCGTGAACTCGGCGTCAAGAGCGGCATCCGCCTTCTCGGCGTCACAGGGGAAAACTTCGAACCAAGCGCCATGCCGTCCCTCTTTCGCGACGAAAAAAAAGAGCGCCTTTACGGCGCGATCGATGCACTAAAAAAACGCTTCGGTGAAAACATCATCACCAAAGCGCCGCTCGTCGGCAAGAAGCCGGAAAAAGAGTAGAGCCTGTAAAGCATCCGACCGGAAAAAGCTGCTTTACAGACCCCACACAAGGCGAAAAGAAACCACCAGCCATCACTCTTCTAGCGATCCCTTTTCAAAGCAGATGTCCAAAATGTCGTCCGCTTTATATGTCTAAAACCTGCGACTCGCAGGTGGGCATCTTGAGCCTTGCTTCTGCTATTCGCTCAAAGGCGATCCAGCATCTACAAGCCTATCCTGATTCCCTTAGAAAACTGTAGGTTAGACATAATGAAAAGCTCGCGTGCACCTCAGGCAACTTCTGCTTTGAACATATCATAGCATAACCTTTTTTCCTGCGCAAGACTTGACAAAGGAAAAAAGGTTCATTTTGTGTTTCGCACATGATCGATCATGCGTCGAATGGAAGGCTTTGCATGAACGAAAGCATACTGCGTGTAACGATAAATCTTCTTAGAGTGAAAGAAAGGGGAGCCTTGCCGCAATAACAAGGCTCCCCTTTCTTTATCTTCACGGATGTATATTGCTCACTCAAACGTGATCTTGTCGCCGACATTGAGCCGCGGCGGCAGACCGCCCTTGACGATGATCTGCCCGGGCATGGAGCCTTCGGCATTGATGACGACCGTGCAGTGCCCTTCCTTGCGCAGATTCTCGTTCGCCGCTTCACCGACAGAAACGACCTTAAACTTCCGCCTCGCACCCATCGTCAGCGTATCGCCCGCTTGAACGTCCTCTTTCAGATCCCCCGGCGTATGCTCGACGACCATTTCCGTGAGATTTGGGCGCACACCCTCATCGAGCAGAATGATGCTTGAGCTGTTCTCCAAAAAGTTCGGCGCAAGGCTGCCGATATTCGTGATCGTAACATCGTATTTCATGTTTGCAGTCTCCTTCTTCCAGCAACACGGTGACTCACTGTATTTCCAGTATATCACAAAACGTCTCGAATGACTAGGAAAAGCGCGGGCGCTGCACAAAGAAGCGCCGCCCGAAAGGCGTGATTGACAGCCGAGCGATTAAAATGATATGATAACGGAGTGAAATCAGCGTGTAGAGAAGGCTTGACACGCTCCGATGACAGGAGGAACCGCATCTATGATAGAACGCTATACGAATCCTGAGATGGGCAATATCTGGACGCTGCAGCATGAGTTCGAGACTATGCTTGAAGTCGAGATCGCGGCTTGCGAGGCTATGGCAGAACTCGGGGAGATCCCCAAGGAAGCTGCGGCGAATATTCGCGCCAAAGCGCAGTTCGACCTGCCGCGCGTCAAGGAGATTGAAAAAGTCACGAATCATGACATCATCGCGTTTTTGACGAACGTCGCCGAATACGTCGGCGAGGACTCGAAGTACATTCATAAAGGACTGACGTCGAGCGACGTCAAGGATACGGCGCTTGGCATCATGATGAAGAAGTCTGCCGATATCATCTTGGGCGACCTCAAAAAGCTCCTCGAAGTATTGCGCCGCCGCGCCGTCGAATTCAAGCATACGCCGTGCATCGGCAGGACGCACGGCATCCATGCAGAGCCGATGACCTTCGGCTTGAAGCTGCTTCTTTGGAGCGCCGAGGTCGAGCGCGACATCGAGCGCGTCGAGCACGCGAAGAAGATCGTCGCCGTCGGCAAGCTCTCGGGCGCTGTCGGCACCTATTCGAACGTCGACCCGCGCATCGAAGAGCTGACCTGCAAGAAGCTCGGCATCACGCCGGTGCGCCTTGCGACGCAGGTCATCCAGCGCGACCGCCATGCCGAATACATGACGACGCTCGCCATCGTCGCAAGCTCGCTCGAAAAGTTTGCGACGGAAATCCGCAACCTGCAGCGCACGGACATCCGCGAGGCAGAAGAATACTTCGCACCCGGGCAAAAAGGCTCGTCGGCGATGCCGCATAAGAGGAATCCCATCACCTGCGAACGCATCTCCGGCATGGCGCGTCTCGTGCGCGGCAACGCGATCGCGGCGATGGAGGACGTCACGCTTTGGCACGAGCGCGATATCTCGCATTCGTCCGTCGAGCGCGTCATCCTGCCTGACAGCACGATCAACGTCGATTACTGCACGAAGAAGTTCACGAACATCATCGACAAGCTGCTCGTCTATCCCGAAGCTATGCTTGCCGACATCGAAAGAACGGGCGGTCTCATCTACAGCCAGCGGCTCATGCTTGCCATCGTCGATAAGGGCGTTCTGCGGGAAGACGCCTACAAGTGGGTGCAGCGAAACGCCATGAAGCGTTGGATGCAGGGCGAAGATTTTCGCACGAACGTCGAAAAAGACGAGGACATCTTGCAGTATCTGACGAAGGAAGAGATCGACGCCTGCTTCGATTACCAATACTTCCTTCGCCATGTCGATCAAATTTTCGAGCGCTTCGGCTTGTAAAAACCGAAAGCCGTAAGATCCTGCCGCTCTTTTCGAGAATCGCAGAAGGATAAAAAGGAGAATCACTATGCCAGCAGTAGTAGTCACAGGTACGCAGTGGGGCGATGAGGGCAAGGGCAAGATCGTCGATTATCTCGCCGAAAAAGCCGACGCTGTTGTGCGCTATCAAGGCGGCAGCAATGCCGGACATACCGTCACCGTCAACGGTGAAGAGTTTAAGCTGCGCCTTTTGCCCTCGGGCATCTTGTATCACGACAAGACGAATATCGTCGGCAACGGCGTCGTCTTTGATCCCGAAGTTGCGCTCGAAGAAATGAACGCCATGCAAAAGCGCGGTGTCGATACATCAGGCATCCGCATCTCGAACCGCGCCCATGTCGTCCTGCCGTATCACCGCATCATGGACGGACTCGCCGAAGAAGCGCGCGGCGAGAGCAAGATCGGCACGACGAAGCGCGGCATCGGCCCTTGCTATATGGACAAGATGAACCGCATCGGCATCCGCGTATGCGACCTCGTCGAGCCGGAAGAATTCAAGAAGAGACTTAGGGAAAACCTCGCGGTCAAGAACAACGAGCTGGAAAAACTCTACGGTCATGCACCGCTCTCCTACAAACATATTCTCGAAGAATACGAAGCATACGCAGCGCTCTTGAAGCCCTATGTCTGCGATACCATCGCTCTTTTGAACGAAGAACTGGACGCAGGCAAAAAGGTGCTGTTCGAAGGTGCGCAGGCGACGATGCTCGACATCGACTATGGCACATATCCCTACGTCACCGCCTCGCACCCCGTATCGGGCGGCGTCGGCGTCGGCGCGGGCGTCGCACCCAAGCGCATCGATAAGGTCGTCGGCGTAGTCAAAGCATACTGCACGCGCGTCGGCGAAGGGCCGTTCCCGACCGAGCAGCTCAATGCCATCGGCGATAAGATCCGTGAAGCCGGTCACGAATTCGGTACCGTCACGGGCAGACCGCGCCGCACGGGCTGGCTTGACGCCTGTGTCGTGCGCTATGCGGGACAGATCTCCGGTCTTGATTATATGGCGATCACGCGCCTCGACATCCTCGACGGCTTCGACGAGATCAAGATGTGCACGGGCTATAAACTCGACGGCAAGCCGCTGAACGAAGTCCCCGCAAGCCTCAACGTCCTCGCGCGGGTCGAGCCTGTCTACGAGACCTTCGAAGGCTGGAAGGAAGATATATCCGGCTGCCGCGACTATGAAAAGCTGCCCGAAAAGGCAAGGAAATACCTCGAACGTCTCGCCGCCGTCACAGGCGTAGCCATCGGCATCGTCTCCGTAGGTCCGAACCGCGATCAGACGATTGTATGTGCTGACGATATTTTCTGATACAAAGAAGGCTGCGCCTGCATCAGATCTGATGCAGGCGCAGTTTTTTTATTTTTTGGGGTATAGTATAATATAGCATAGATCCGTATATGAGGAGGGCATTGAAATGGAATTGGCGACGATTAACACGAAGGGACAAATAACGCTCCCTCTGTCTGTGCGCAGACAACTCAAGCTAAGCAGCGGCGACCGCGTTGCTTTCGTGCGCGATGGCGAAAAACTTATTATCACGAGCGACCCCGTGTCGGCGCTCAAAGAAGTGCAGGCGTCTTTTCGAGGAGCCGCGGAAGAAGCAGGGCTTTACAGCGAAGATGATGTAGTTCGCATGGTGAAGGAAATCCGGGCAGAAAGGCAGGATGATCCAGCGTGCGAGATCCTAAAGGAAGCATGGATAAACGCCGCGCTTCCCTAAGAATGGCTTGCGTGTGAGAACCATATAGGCAGAAATGAAAAGGGGCTGTTGCATGAGTCAAATTCGACGTATGCACAGCTCCTCTTTTTATGGATCGTGACGCAATAAACCACCCGCTATGCGGGTGGAAGACAAAAGATTATACCCACAACGCATACACTACGCACAGACGATTTGACCTAGCGGGGGCTATGTCGTATAATAGACATAGAAAAGGTGCTACCGGTAGACGGTCAG
>NZ_JBQNBV010000032.1:0-17216 GCF_052169755.1 Selenomonas sp.
GAGAGGTATCGCTCGCTGGCAAGACAGTGCGGTCTCGATGGCGAGGTCGTCGCTACGAGCAGGGGAACGGGCGACGGTTCGGGCGTCTGCCTCATTCGGGCGGCGGACAGGAGCGACCGCTATCTGATCTACAATGCAGCGGATGGCATGAAGGCTGTGGTTCCCGCGGATATTCCCGTGAATCAGATCAAAAACAATCGCGACGGACAATATTCGTTGACTTTCTGGCTCGATATCTACGATGCGCCGCGCAGCGATGACGGCGCCGCCGGCGTCTGGAAGGGGACGATGCATCGTATGCCGCTCTTGGTGAAATATGAGGTGAAAAACGGCGAGGTGATCCCCGGCATGATTACGACGGCGAACGGGACGGAGAGCAATGCGAACTGCACAGAGGTATTGTATGAAACGCGCAACGTCACGACGATCAATCTTCTTTTGACGGAGATGCGTTCGTTGCGATAAAATGCCAGCAAAAGCGTCTGCACGGTGCAGGCGCTTTTTGCGTGCAGCTGCAAAATTTCTTAAATTTTTCTTTATATCAAAGCAGGGAAATGGCGGGCTTTTCCCGAAAGAATATAATATTCAGTAATCCATAAAGTTGCGTATCTGTATATGATTCAGCAAGAAGAGGTGGCAGTTATGAAAATCAGCAACAAGGGGTTCGGAGCGTATGACATCCGCGGAATTTATCCGGACGAGGTCAATGAGGAGCTTGCTTACCGCATCGGGCGTGTTTTCGTCGATCTCTTCCATGCGAAGAAGGTGGCGATCGGACACGATATCCGGCTTTCGGGACCGTCGATCCGCGATGCGCTCGCGAAGGGGCTGACGGAGGCGGGCGCCGACGTCATGGATATCGGGCAGTGCGGCACGGAGATGATCTATTTCACGACGGCGCACTACGGATTGGACGGCGGCATCATGATTACGGCGAGCCACAATCCGAAAGAGTACAACGGCATGAAGTTCGTGCGCAAGGAGTCGCGCCCGATTTCGAGCGATACGGGGCTCAAGGATATCGAAAAGGCTGTGATGGAGGGTGATTTCAAGCCGCTCGATCGTCCGCTGGGCAAGATCGAAGAGGTCAATGTACTCGATGACTATGTCAAGCATATTTTGACGTATGTGGATGTCAAGGCGTTAAAGCCTTTCAAGATCGTCGTCAATGCGGGCAACGGCGCGGCGGGAGCCGCTGTCAATGCACTCGAAAAGCATCTGCCGTTTGAGATGGTCAAGGTGTTCAACGAGCCGGACGGCAGCTTCCCGAACGGCGTGCCGAATCCGATTCTGCCGGAGAACCGTGAGGCGACGGCGAAGGTCGTGCGTGAGTCGGGCGCTGCTGTCGGCATCGCTTGGGACGGCGACTTCGACCGCTGCTTCCTTTTCGATGAAAAGGGCGGCTTCATCGAGGGGTATTACATGGTCGGTTTCCTCGCGCAGGCATTTCTCAAGAAGAATAAGGGCGCGAAGGTCATTTACGATCCGCGTCTTATTTGGAACACGATCGAGATTTGTGAGGAGCTTGGCGGCGAGGCTGTGATGTGCAAGAGCGGTCATGCGTTCATCAAGGATAAAATGCGCGAAGTCAACGCGGTCTATGGCGGTGAGATGAGTGCGCATCACTATTTCCGCGATTTCTCGTACTGCGACAGCGGCATGATTCCGTGGCTCTTGGTGCTGGAGCTGATGAGCGCGGCGGATAAGCCCCTCTCGGAGCTGATGGCAGAGCGTATGGCACGGTATCCGATCTCGGGCGAGGTCAACAGCAAGGTCGCCGACGCACATGCCGTGATGCAAAAAGTCGAAGAGATCTACGGCAAAGACGGCAAGGTCACGAAGGTCGATGGGCTTTCGGTCGAGTTTGACGACTGGCGCTTCAATCTGCGCATGTCGAACACGGAGCCGGTGATTCGTCTGAATGTGGAGACGCGCCGCGATGAGAAGTTGATGAAGGAAAAGACGGCAGAACTCCTCTCCGTCATTCGGGGGTGAACGTGACGAGGCAGAAGATCCGAAAGGCGATCATCCCCGCAGCGGGACTCGGTACGCGGTTTCTTCCGGCGACGAAGGCGCAGCCGAAGGAGATGCTGCCGATCGTTGATACGCCGGCGATTCAGTTCATCGTCGAAGAGGCGATTGCTTCGGGCATCGAGGAGCTTTTGATCATCACGGGGCGCAACAAACGCTCGATTGAGGATCATTTCGACCGCTCGCTGGAGCTTGAGATGCAGCTCAAAGAGCACGGCAAATACGATATGCTCAAGATGATCGAGGAGATTTCGGACATTCGGATTCATTTCATCCGACAGAAAGAGGCGCGCGGGCTTGGTCATGCCGTGCTTTGTGCGCGTCAGTTCGTCGGCGAGGAGCCGTTTGCCGTGCTGTTGGGCGACGATCTCGTCGATGCGAAGGCGCCGTGCCTTGCGCAGCTCATCGACGTTTATAAGGACTACGGCGGCAGCGTACTCGGCGTGCAGCAGGTGCCGAAGAGCCAAGTCTCGCGCTACGGCATCGTCGATCCGCGAGAGGTGAAGCCGAATGTCTGGCAGGCGGTCGGTCTTGTGGAGAAGCCTGCTGTAGAGAGTGCGCCGTCGCGTCTCGCGGTGCTCGGACGCTATGTGCTGACGCCGGCGGTCTTTGACCTTCTCGAACATACGATGCCGGGCGCAGGCG
Organism: Selenomonas sp.; assembly: GCF_052169755.1. GTDB lineage: Bacteria > Bacillota > Negativicutes > Selenomonadales > Selenomonadaceae > Selenomonas. Next base: position 2,677 of record NZ_JBQNBV010000032.1, read on the forward strand.
CAGAGATTCAGCTGACGGATGCGATCGGTGAGCTTGCGCGCCGCGAGAAGGTTTACGCCTATCGCTTTGAAGGCCGCCGCTATGACATCGGTGACAAGGAAGGTTTTTTAGAGGCGACGGTGGAGCAGGCGTTGAAGCGTCCGGAGATACGCGACGAGTTCATGGCATATCTCGTGCATACGATTGGCCCGCTGCTCCGACAGAAGATGGAGGCAGATGCGGAATAATTGCCTAAATCGGGATTGTCCTTTTTATAGCATTGTGCTATACTATAAGCATTAAGTTCTGATGTGAACTTGTTTTCGGCGGCAGAGCTGCCGTCAGGGGAGTTGATGATGGATGGGCTTGAGGTTGAAGTCAGGATTTCTTTTTGACTACGATAATCTCTACGGCGAAGGAAAAGTGACGGAAGCTGACATCAAGGCGCTGGCGGACAGCTTGAAAAAGGCGCACGAGGCGATGTCGGTCATGCGCTCGACGGGCGTTGTCCGCGGGCATCTGTCGAAGGACGGTACGCCGGAGAAGGTGCTGTTTTCTGAGCTGCCGTACATTGCGGACGGGCATTTGAATTCGCCTGCTTCGATCGCGCGGCTCAAGGAGCTGACAGCGCATGTTCAAAATCATACGGACGCTGTCGTTTCGCTTGGTATCGGCGGTTCCTTCCTTGGCAACAAAGTGCTTTTTGACGTCGAATGCGGCGCTTACTGGAATGAGTGCACCGATGAGGAGCGCAAGGGCTTTCCAAAGGTCTATTTCAGCGGCAACAACATCGATCCGCGTGCGACGGGCGATCTCATTCGCTCGCTCAGGAATCAGGCGAAGATCGCCAGAAGCCACAGGAAGCGTGCGCTTCGCGTGATGCTCCTCGTGATCTCGAAGTCGGGCGGTACGCTTGACACGATGTCGAACTTCATGGTAGTTTTTAAGGCGTTGAAGGACGATGAGAACATCGAAGTCGAGGTCGTCGCCGTGACCGATCCGAACGAAGAACAGCCGACGCTTCTCAAAAAGCTCGCGCAAGATCATGGCTGGCAGACATTTGCCGTGCCCGACGGCGTGGGCGGACGCTTCTCGATCTTCTCCGAGGTCGGGCTGTCGCTCGCAGCCTGCGTCGGCTTCGACATCGAAGCATTCCTCGCGGGTGCGCGTGCGATGGACGAGGCGTGCCGGACGGACGACGTATGGCAGAATCCTGCGATGCTCAATGCCGCTTTGAAGTTCATCGCCGCCGAGAAGTACGGGCGCGATATCGAGGTCATGATGCCGTACGGCGACTATATGAAGTCGGTGTCCGAATGGTACATTCAGCTTTTGGCAGAGTCCTTGGGCAAAGAGGTCAACCGCGAGGGCGTCGAAGTCTGCTACGGCAGGACGCCCGTCGTAGCCGTGGGCACGACGGACATGCACGCGCAGACGCAGCAGCATCAAGAGGGCAAACGCAATAAGATCGTGCAATTCATTCGCTTGGAGAAGTGGGCGGACGATCTCGTGATCCCGAACGAGTTCCCCGAGGTCAAAAAGCTCGCCGACATCTCGGGACTGACGATGGGCGAGGCGCTGGAAGTTGCACGTCAATCGAACGCCGATGCGCTCGCATCGAATGATCGCTTCAATGCGCTGTTCTCGTTGCCGGAACTTAACGCCTACCATTTGGGTGAGCTGCTCTACCTCTTGGCTTTGAGCGTCGCTTACGAGGGCGAGCTTGCCGATGTTGATGCGTTCAATCAGCCGGGCGTCGAGTCGTACAAACGGATCATGGGACCGAAGCTCGAAGCGCTCAAGGCGTCGAAGCAGTAGGAATATCGCAAAAGGGAAGAGAAGCAACAATAAGCAACAATAAGCAAGTGAGTAAGGCAAGGCGGAAAGCTGCCGAAGATCTTCTTTCGTGGAGCATTCCGCAAACGGGAAGCGCAGATCGTGAGGGTATCCGTGCTTTTCATCGAAGACGCTGAAGGATCAGCGCTTCTGCAAGGAATTGTCGATTGGGCGAAGGTATGCCGAATGGGCTGCTGAACGGATCGGTACTTCCGGAATACTCGCAAGAGGCGAGATCAACAGCTCTGCGGATTTCTAGCACGTAGCAAGGAAGAAGCGGGGCTGTTTTTTATCTTGGGAATCATGGATGTTATCCATGATTCCCATAAAAGGAGGGATGGAGAATGTTGGAAATGGATAAGCGTGAAATGTATGAAGAAAGCGTCGACACCCTGCACGCGCCTAAGAAACAGACGGGCTTTTTTGCCGCGCTGCAAAAAAAGTTTTCAGGGGCAGGGGAAGAGGCGAAGCTGCATGGCCGTCATCCGTTTCTTCTCATCGCTCTGCTCATCGCTTCGCTTGCTTGGTTTTTGAGCGACAGCACGGAGCCGGAGACGGCGGCTCTCGTGACGCCGCCTTCGGCTCAGACGCCGGAAGCGGTGCGCTATGAGGAGACGATGGGCATGAAAGATGCTCAGGCGGATGCTAAAGTGGCGGATCCGTTCTGTCTGCTGCACTCGGAGGAGCAGGCGGCTTTAGCAGCGATTGCCGCTGTGGGCGGCGGCGACAGTGCGGGAGATGATATGGTGGCCGGCGTGACGGGAAGGAAAGCGGATGTCGGCGCCGTCTCGATGGAAAGCGCCCGTGCGCATGATACGCGCGAGCGCGCTCGGGAGACGGCGCAGGACAAGACGGCTGAACATGCGGTCGTCCCGAAGGTGCGCGGTACGGTCGCGAGCGGTGGAGGAACGGTGGTGCTTCTTTCGATTGGCGAACGCGACTTTTTCCTCTCTGAGGGCGAGGAAAAAAATGGCGTATGGCTTCAGTCGCTTTCGGAAAAGAACGCTGTCGTCGTCGTGGATGGAAAGTCGTATACACTGTCTTTGCCGACTTGATGCAGGCGGTGGAAAGGTTTGGGATGCTTTGCGAGGACGGGCATGAGGGGCGCGGCTTGACCCAAGGAGGGAACTCTGCATGAGGAAATGGCTGAAGGTCTGCGCTTTTATCCCGGTATTCCTGTTCGCGTCGCCTGCGCCGACGATGGCGGCGCCCTTGACGCTGGAAGTGGTCGAAGGAGATGTGGCGGCTCTCTTGACGTCCATCGCGCATATTTCAGGGCTTGATCTCATCGTTGATGAGTCTGTGGAAGGACGCGTCAGCCTGAGTCTCAAGGACGTTGAACCGGAAGAAGCCTTGGCGCTCATTGTTAGGGCAAAGGGCTTAGTTATGCAGCATGAGGGAAATGTTCTTCTCGTGCGCTCAGCGAAGGATGCGGCGCCATTTTACCGTATGTACGTTCTGCCCGTTCACTATGCCGACCTTGATACCGCCTTTGCCGTCATAAATTTATCTTTGGGAGAAGCAGGAATTTCTCCAATCGGCGAGAATAAGAAAAATGGAGCGGAAGATACAAATGAACAGGGGCTTTATCGAATAGGAGAGCGACTGTTGATGGATCGTGCGACGAACGCCCTACTGCTTTATGGAACGGAAGAGGAAGCGGCGCGTGCAAGATCGGTGCTCGCTCCTCTCGATGTGCCGACGCAGCAGGTTTCTTTGGAAGCGCGTGTCATTGCTTTGGAGAAGAATGCCGCCAGGGAACTCGGCGTGGACTGGGACTGGTCGTCTCTGCCGGTGGATCCGCATGAGGCGGGAAAGAGCGGCGCACAGAAGCGCCGCGGCATTGACGGCGAGGTGCCGGGCGTCATTCGCTTCGGCAAGACCCCTGAAGGAAAACCTTACGAATTCTACTATCGAGCGAAGATCGCGGCGCTCATCACGGATGGCAAAGCAAATGTTCTGGCGAGACCGAACATCACGACGCTGCAGGGGCGTGAGGCGGTGATCAACATCGGCGGCTCCGTGCCTGTGCCCGAAACGCGCACGACGAATTCGACGGTGACGACCTCGATCGCCTATAAGAACGCAGGTATTATCCTGCGATATACGCCGCGCATTCATGACAATGGTGAAATCACGGCGGCGGTTCATACAGAAGTCAGTTCGCCCGTTTATGTTGACGACCTCAAAGCGTATAAGTTCCAAGAGCGTTCGGCGGATACGACCGTGCGGCTCAAAGACGGAGAAACTATGGTCATCGGCGGACTCATCGGCAGCGAGGAATCGCGAAGCGCTGCAAAGGTGCCGTTCTTGGGGGATATTCCCATACTCGGGGCTTTTTTCAAAAGCGTGCGGCGTACGAAAACAGATTCAGAAATTATGATATTTTTAACCGCGCATATCTTGCGTGATACTTCTTCTCCTGTCGAGGGAACGACAGAATCAGAGCGGAAAGGAAAGGATGTTTGGCAATGACAATCAAGATCTTGATCGCAGACGATCATGCGCTGCTTCGCCAGGGGGTCAAGCGCGTACTGAATTTTGAGGACGACTTGGAGGTTGTCGGAGAGGCGGAAGACGGGCAGGAAACGCTCGCCAGAACGCTCGTCCTGCAGCCCGACGTGCTGCTCCTCGATCTCAATATGCCGGGACTCTCAGGGCTTGAGGTAGCTTGCCAGCTCCAGGCGGCGAAGTCCAAGACCAAGATCGTTGTACTGACCATCCATGACAGCGACAACTATGTGCTTGAGCTTTTGAAGAACGGCGTCCTTGGATATCTCTTGAAGGATGTCGAGCCTTCGATGCTCATCAAAGCGATTCATGTCGTCAATGAAGGCAATGCTTTCGTCTATCCGTCGCTTGCCGAGCGCCTCTTCGGCGGCGTTTCCGAGGACGAGAACATCAACGAGAAAGCGCGTACGATGTGGCGCGAGAGCCGCTCCGAACGACTGACCTCGCGCGAGATGGACGTGCTGTCGTGTATCGCCAAGGGATTCAGCAATCAAGACATCGCGCAGGCGCTCTTCGTCAGCGAAAAGACAGTCAAGAACCATCTGACAAACATCTTCCGTAAGCTCAATGTCAACGATCGCACGCAGGCGTTGATCTATGTCTTGAAGCACAAGATCATGACGCTTGAATGAGCGACAGGCTTTTTTTACCGATGCATACAGTCTGTATGCATCGGTCTTTTTATGATAATTATTATCTATAAGGACTTTTGTTTGATGGGATTGACATTTATGACAAAACCACCTACAATGAAAGGAAATAAATCCCGAGTAAAATACCATGAAACCCCAAGAAGTCAAGCCGAAGGCGCAGACTGATGGAAGTATAAAGCGTTGCACGACGGCAAAATTGCCGAAAAATTCCGTGCTGTGAGAAAGGAGCATCATCATGTCGGATGTATTGCTGAATATTAAGGGACTCTCTGCGGGTGTGGAGGGCAAAGAAATATTGAAGGGTCTTGATCTCACGATCAACAAGGGCGAGGTGCATGTGATCTTAGGGCCGAACGGCTCGGGCAAGTCGACGCTCATGAACGTCATCATGGGGCATCCGAAGTACGAGGTGACGGCGGGAGAGCTATCCTTCGAGGGCAGGAGCCTCTTGGAGAAGAAAACGTTTGAGCGCGCACGCGAAGGGCTGTTCCTCTCGTTCCAAACGCCTGAGGAGATCCCGGGCATCACCGTTGAAAATATGCTTCGTACGGCGAAGCAGGCGGTGACGGGGGAGAAGGTCAAGATCATGGCTTTCAAGAAGGAACTCAAAAAGACGATGGAAGAACTGAAGATCGATCCTTCGTACGCCGAGCGCTATATGAACGTGGGCTTTTCGGGCGGCGAGAAGAAGCGCAACGAGATCCTGCAGCTTTTGATGCTCGCACCGAAGCTCGCGCTGCTCGATGAGACGGATTCGGGTCTCGACGTTGACGCTGTGCAGATCGTCTCCTCGGGCATCGAGAAGTACCATACGGCGGACAACAGCTGCCTCATCATCACGCACAATTCGAAGATCTTGGAAAAGCTCAAAGTTGACCGCGTGCACGTCATCATCGGCGGCACGATCGTCGAAGAGGGCGGCGCTGAACTCATCGACGAGGTGAACCGCCGCGGCTTCACGCATATCCTCGACGATGCTGCGGCAAAGTGAGGTGGGCGAGATGGCAAAGAAGAAAACCTTTGTAGAGGACATCGAGCGTACGCTCTACGATATCAAGAATTACGACGTTCCCGTTTACAAGGCGCAGCAAGGCTTGACGGAGGACATCATCCGCGATATTGCGAAGCAGAAGCATGATCCCGATTGGATGCTCGCGTTTCGTCTGAAGTCGCTGGAGACGTACAACAAGATGGCGCTTCCCTCATGGGGACCGGATCTCTCGGAGCTTAACATGGCGGAGATCGTTACATATGTGCGCCCCGATGCGAAGATGACGGGCAACTGGCAGGAAGTGCCCGAGGACATCAAGGATACGTTCGACCGTCTCGGCATCCCCGAAGCGGAGAAGACGTCGCTTGCAGGCGTCGGCGCCCAGTATGATTCGGAAGTCGTCTATCACAGCATACAGGACAGCCTCGTCAAGCAGGGCGTCGTCTACACCGATATGGAAACGGCGCTCGTCGAATATGAGGATCTGGTCAAACAATACTTCATGAAGCTCGTGCCGCCGAAGGATCACAAGTTCGCGGCGCTGCACGGCGCCGTCTGGTCGGGCGGCTCCTTCGTCTATGTGCCTGAAGGCGTCAATGTAGAGATTCCGCTGCAGTCGTACTTTCGTCTCAACGCGCCGGGCGCAGGGCAGTTCGAACACACGCTGATCATTGTGGAGAAGGGCGCGAACCTGCACTTCATTGAAGGCTGCTCGGCGCCGAAGTACAACGTGACGAATCTTCATGCAGGCTGCGTCGAACTCTTTGTCAAGGAAGGGGCGCGGCTTCGCTATTCGACGATCGAGAACTGGTCGCGCAATATGATGAACCTCAATACGAAGCGTGCCCTTGTCGAAAAAGACGGCTTGATCGAGTGGGTCTCCGGCTCTTTCGGCTCGCACGTTTCCATGCTCTACCCGTGCAGCATCCTGCGCGGCGAACGCGCCCGCTGTGAGTTTACAGGCGTGACGTTCGCTTCGAAGGGACAGACGCTCGACACGGGCGCGACCGTCATTCACACGGCGCCGCATACGTCGGCGACGATCAACACGCGCTCGATCTCGAAGGCGGGCGGCAAGGCGATTTACCGAAGCGCGGTCAAGGTCACGAAGAGCGCCCCCTTTACGAAATGCTCGGTCAACTGCGAATCTCTGATGCTTGACAGCATATCTCGCGCCGATACGCTGCCCGTCATGGACATCGAGGGCGATGAGGCGGATATCGGGCACGAGGCGAAGATCGGCCGCATCAGTGATGAGGCGGTCTACTATCTGACGAGCCGGGGGATCGACGAGGAGGAGGCGCGCGCGATGATCGTGCGCGGTTTCGTCGAGCCGATTGCGAAGGAACTGCCTTTGGAATACGCCGTTGAGATGAACAATCTCGTCAATATCGAGCTTGAAGGCACGATGGGCTAGGGAAAGGAGAGAAAAATATGCAGAATCAAGAACTTTTCAGCTCCATTCCCATGCGCACATGGCGCTGGCTCGGCGTCAACGGCGCGGCTTTGCCTGCAGGACTCGATGCTGCCGAAGTGCAGAATATCCATGTGAAGGCGGGCGAGAAGAAGGAAGCTGTCCATATCTATCGGGAGGGGGGTCATGCCGAGATCGAGGCGCACGTCGAGGCGGGCGGCTCGCTTTCCCTCGTCAAGGTGCAGCTCGTGCCCGAAGGGGAAAACCATGCCGACGACGTCAAGGTGCGCGTCGAAGAAGGCGGCGCTTTTTCCTATACGGTCATCGAGATCGGCGCGAACGAACTCGTGTCGAAGCTTTCCGTCGAGCTTGCGGGAAAGGACGCCGCAGCGGACATCGCGGCGTTCTACTTCGCCGACAAGAAGCGCAAGTTTGACTTCAACTATCTTGTGCGCCAGAGGGGTGTGCATACGGACGCGAATATGCAGGTCAAGGGGGCGCTGATGGACGAGGCGCAGAAGGTGTTTCGCGGCACGCTCGACTTTATTGCAGGCTCAGCCGGCTCCGTCGGGCGTGAGAACGAGGACGTCATCATTCTCTCGCCCGGCGTTCGCAACCGCTCCGTACCGCTGATGCTCTCGGGTGAGGGCGACGTTGACGGACATCATGCCGTAAGCATCGGCAAGATGGATGAGGCGAAGCTCTTCTACCTCATGAGCCGCGGACTCGATCTTGCCGAGGCGCGGCGGCTCGTCGTCGAAGCCGATCTCTTCCCCGTGCTTTCGCGCATTTCGGACGAAGCGCTCAAGGAGGAAATCGCCGCTTCGATCGAAGGGAGGATCGAAGATGCGGACTGAGGAAGATATTCGCAAGGATTTTCCCTTGCTCACGAATAAGATGAACAATCAGCCGCTCGTCTACCTCGACAACGGCGCGACGACGCAGAAGCCGAATGAGGTCATTCAGGCGATTTGCGGCTACTACGGCGGCTGCAACGCGAACCCGCATCGAGGCGCGTACGCGCTCTCCGTCAAGGCGACGGACATCTACGAGTATACGCGCGCCGCGACACGCGCGTTCATCCACGCGCGTCTGCCGCAGGAGATCATCTTCACGAAAAATGCGACGGAGGCGCTGAACCTCGTCGCTTACAGCTACGGTCTTGCGAACGTCGAGGCGGGCGACGAGATCGTCATCTCCATCGCCGAGCATCACTCAAACCTCGTGCCGTGGCAGATGGTCGCCCAAGCGAAGGGCGCGGTCCTGAAGTACATGTACCTTGAAAAGGACGGCAGGCTCTCCGTCGAGGAAGCGAAGAAGAAGATCACGAAAAAGACGAAGATCGTCGCCGTCACGGAAGTCTCGAACGTCCTTGGTCTCATCAATCCGGTCAAGGCGATTGCCGCCGTCGCGCACGAAAACGGCGCGGTCATCCTCGTCGACGGCTCGCAGAGCGCGGCGCACATGGCGGTCGATGTGCAGGATATGGACTGCGACTTCTTCGCCTTTTCGGGGCACAAGCTGCTCTCGCCTATGGGTATCGGCGTGCTCTATGGCAAGGAGGCTTTGCTCGACGCCATGCCGCCGTTTTTGCGCGGCGGCGACATGATCGAGTACGTTACGGAGCAGGAGACGACGTTCGCCGAGCTGCCGCAGAAGTTCGAGGCGGGCACGCAGAACGTCGGCGGCGCGGCAGGGCTTCGCGCCGCCATCGAATACCTCGAAAAGACGGGCTTTGACACCGTGCGCCGCATCGAGCAGGAGCTTGTGCACTACGCGCTGCCGAAGCTGCGTGCGCTCCCTGAGGTCGAGCTTTACGGCTGCGACGCCGATCCAAGTCTCAAGACGGGCATCATCACGTTCAACGTCAAGGACGTCCATCCGCACGACGTTGCGACGATCCTCGACTCCTTCGGCGTCGCCGTGCGTGCAGGTCACCACTGCGCCCAGCCGCTGATGAAATACCTCGGGCAGAACGCCACATGCCGCGCGAGCTTCTACCTTTACAACACGAAAGCGGACGTTGATCGCTGGCTCGAAGCCTTGAAAGAGGTCAGGAAGGTGATGCATCTATGAGTCTTTCCGATATTTATACCGAGCTGATCGCCGAGCACAGCCGTTCTGCGGAACATAAGCACGAGCTTGCGGGCGCGACGATCAAGGAGCGCGGGCACAACCCCTCGTGCGGCGATGAGATCACCTTGGAACTCATCGTCAAGGACGGCAAGATCGAGGATGCCGCCTTCACGGGCATCGGCTGCGCCATCTCGCAGGCGTCGACCTCAATGATGATCGACCTTGTCAAGGGCAAGAGCGTCGAAGAAGCGCGTCGTCTTGCTGATCTCTTTGTCTCGATGATCAAGGGCAAAAAGCTCTCGGAAGAAGAACTTGAGGAGCTTGACGAAGCTGCCGCGCTCGAAAACATCTCGACGATGCCCGCACGCGTCAAATGCGCCGTGCTGTCGTGGCACACACTTGATACAGCGCTCAAAAAAGAATAGCGGAAAAGGCTGGCTCTGCATCCGATGGAATGCAGGGCCAGCCTTTTTTCGTGCGAAGCAATACGGAATCATTTAATAAAAAACGAGAAAACGACGAAATAAGGATTGAAACGGATACGGGTGTTTCCTTAAGAGGGGGGATAGGCAATGGGACTGCATACGTCGGGTATGCCCGAATCGCACGTTCAAGATCAATGCGTCAGGCTGCTGCTGCAAAAGCTTGGCGCTATCCTGTTCAGCTATGACCTCAGAACGGATACGATGACCTTTCGGTTGGCGCGCGGCGATCAGGAGCCGCGCTGCATTGAGGAGTTTCGCCGCACGATGAACAGCGAGCGGCGAGGGATGGTTCACCCTGACTTCTTGGAGCAGATGATTGCATTCTTCTCCGGACAAAATACAGAGGAAGACAGTTTCCTGCTCGATATGGGAAAGCCGCCGACAGGCAAGTATTCATGGTACAAATTTGTCGTCGAACGTGAAAGGGATGAGAGCGATCATCTCATCTTTGTGCATGGCATCATGTGGCGTACCGACCGTTTGAACGATGCGGCGAAAGCGGGCGGACGCTTTCGCTCCGAGCTTGATTCTGTCACAGGCGTTGCCAATGAGAACGGGCTTTTGAAGGAAGCCGACCGCTGCCTTGCGGGTGAGGGCAGGGATGATGTCAATGCGCTCGTACTCATTCGCTTGGAGCGTTATGAAGAGTTGGAGAAGCGCATGGGAAAGCACGGCGCCGAAACGCTTCTCGTCAGGCTTTGCAATGCCATCGGCAGTAAGTTTCGTTCGGGCGATGTGCTCGCGCATTTAGGCGGCGGCATCTTTGCGGTATTCGTGCGCGACGTGACGAGCAAGCCTTTGTTGGAACTGAACGTCAAAGGCATCGGGGAGATCTTTCGCCCGAGCAACGTGGAGTACGGAAAATACGGCATAAAATGCAGCGCCGCGCTTGCCTATTCGCCGGAGGACGGCAGGCGCTGCCGCGAACTTCTTGCCGCCGTGAGGGAAAAGCCGTCGCTCCTCTGAACGCGCTCAATACAGGCGGACATACAGCAAAAAAGCCTGCCCTCGCATTTGAGCGAGAGGCAGGCTTTCACTTTCATGGTGCGATCGGCGCGATTCGAACGCGCGACCCCCTGCTTAGGAGGCAGATGCTCTATCCAGCTGAGCTACGACCGCAGACAACGTGTTTATTCTAGCAGAAGAAGCGCGAATATGCAAGCTTTAAAAGCGCTGGCTGCCGCGCTTTCTTGATGCTCGGCGAGATTTTCTCCATGCCCTGCTGCATCAATTACTTTTCTGAAGGGCACGGGTGACGTCTTCCTTCCTGCCTGCGACGAGGACGGCAGCATTGGCGGTGAGGATGGTTTGGGCAGAGATATTGAGGTCGATGCGGCCGTCTGCCTTTATGCCGAGAATGTTCAAGCGATGGCGGCGGCGGACGTCGAGCTCGCCGATGCTTTTTCCTTCCCATGCTTGGGGTACGGAAACTTCGTAAATAGCGTATTCGTCGCTGAGCGGAAAGTAGTCGAGGATGTGATTGGAGCCGCAGCGGATGGCTGTCCAAAGGGCGAGCTGGCGCTCGGGGTAGACTGCTTCATCCGCGCCGTTTCGCAGCAGGAATTTCTCGTGAATGTCACGCGAGGCGCGCGCTATGACATAGCGTGCGCCGAATTCCTTAAGGAGCGAGGTCGTTTCGAGAGAGCTTTGAAAGTCGTCGCCGATGGCGACGATGCAGACGTCGAAGTTGGGAATGCCCAGCGATTGCAGAAAGTCGGCGTTGGTGCTGTCAGCGATGAGCGCGTTCGTCACGAGCGGCAGTATGCGATTCACGCGGTCTTCGTCGTGGTCGACGGCGAGGACGTCATGCTGCATGTCGTGCAGTTTTCTGGCAATGTAGCGGCCAAAGCGGCCTAGACCGATGAGCAGGATGGATTTCATGCTATTCCTCCTATCCGATGGTGATTCGTTCTTCCGGGCGGCGTCCCGATTCGCGGCGGCTGCGTGCGTGCGCCGCGAAGATGACCGTGAGACCGCCGATGCGTCCGAAGAACATCAAAAGCATCATGACGCATTTGGAAAGCGGACCGAGCCCCTCGGTGACGCCGATGGAAAGACCGACGGTTCCGAGTGCGGAAGCCGTCTCAAAAGCGCTGTCGATCAGGCGAATGCCATCGATGAGGTTGAGCAGGACGCTGCCGGAGGCGAAAAGCAGCAGATACATCATGAGGATGGTGACGGCGTGACGCTGCGTTTCGCCGGAAAGACGGCGCGAGAAGCAGGTCGGATCATCCTTGAGCCGAAAGGTGGCGATCATGATGGCAAACAGGGTGAAAGCCGTCGTCGTCTTGATGCCGCCTGCCGTAGAGCCGGGAGAGCCGCCGATGAGCATCAGGACGATGAGGGCGGCGCGTCCCGTCTCGCTGAAGTCTTTGATGTCGATCGTATTGTAGCCTGCAGTGCGGGTCGTGACGGATTGAAAGAGGGAGATCAGGAAGTGCTCGCCCGTAAAAGCGCCGGGAGCAAGTTCGAAGAAAAAGAAGAAAAATGCGGGAACGAGGATCAGTGCTGCCGTCATCGTGAGGGCGATCTTGCTTTGCAGGCTGTAAGCGCGAAAATTTCTGCGGTTCAGACGTATGTCCGCCCATGTGGTGAAGCCGAGTCCGCCGGCGATGATGAGGAGCATGACCGTGATGTTTACGACAGGGTCGGCAGCGAAGTCCATCAAGGAATTGCCGAAGAGATCGAAGCCCGCATTGCAGAAAGATGAGACAGAGTGAAAGACGGCGAAGTAAATGCCGCGCAAAAAGCCGACTTTTTGACAAAAAGAAGGAGCGAGGAAGAGCGCCCCGAGAAATTCGATAAAGAACGTCAAGCGCAAAATGAAGTAGAGGAGCGGCACGATGCCGCCGAGCTGCGGAGCGGAGACAGCTTCTTTGGAAAGGCTGCGCTGCATGAGCCCGATGCGCTGACCGGAAAGCGCGGCGAGAGAAACAGCGATCGTAATGACGCCGAAGCCGCCGACTTGAATCATGGCAAGGATGACGAGCTGACCGAAAAGCGTCCAGTAAGAAGCGGTGTCCACGGTGGTGAGTCCTGTCACGCAGCTGGCGGAAACGGCGGTGAAGAGTGCATCGGAAAGGGAGGCGCCTTCGCCGTTTGCCGTCGCCCACGGCAGCATCAGAAGTCCTGTACCGCAGAGAATCAGGACGAGAAAACTCAAGATGATGATGCGAAAAGGCGACAGCCTTCGCAAGCGACCAATGATATTCATAAGACAGCCTCGCTCTACAAGAAGGAAGCGCGGATAAATTCAGCCGCCCACATTCACACATTTGCTTATTCGCGATTCCTAAACAGCATGTCCCTATTGTACGCTTCTTTCCTGGTTCATGCAAGGAAAGATGACGAAGAGAAGAAGCTGGCGTGAAATTATTTTTAGATAGTTTTTATTCGTTTGTCATTTTATTTTTTGTTTCTTGTGGTATAGTGAAAAGTAAGAGAACGAAACTCAATGACTTAATAGGAGGTTACTTATGAAGATTCCATCCTTACGCATCGTCTGTGCCTTGGGACTGGCGTTTTGCTTGAGCGGCTGCGGGGCAACGCCCGCCTCGATGGCTGAGATACCCAAGGAGATCGTGCAGAAGAACGAACCGCAGAGGGGCGAAGCGGAAATTTATCTTGCGGGCGGTTGCTTCTGGGGCACGGAGCATTATTTGAGCCTTGCACATGGCGTCATATCGGCGGAGAGCGGCTACGCGAACGGGCGCACGGCTCATCCGTCGTACCGCGAAGTCTGCTCGGGCAGCGGACATGCGGAAGCCGTGCATGTCGTTTACGATCCGAAGGTGCTGCCGCTGGAAAAGCTCCTCGAACTCTATTATGCGTCCATCGACCCGACGTCGAAGAATCGGCAGGGAAACGATGTCGGCGAGCAGTATCGTTCGGGCATTTACTATGTGGAAAAGGGCGACAGGGCGCACGGGGAGGTCGCCGTGATCGGCGATTCGCTGCATCGCCTGCAGGAGAAGCTGGGAAAGCCTGTCGCCATCGAGATGGCGCCGATCATGAACTTCTACCGTGCGGAGGAGGAGCATCAGAAGTATTTGGAGAAGCATCCGAACGGCTACTGCCATATCCCGCTGTCTTTGATGGCGTCTCTGCGCGAAAAGAGCGATGCGGCGAAGCAGACGGCGGCAGAACCGACGGCTTACGAGAAGCCGTCGGATGCTGAACTCAAGGCGCGCTTGACGGATCTGCAGTACAAGGTGACGCAGGAAAAGGCGACGGAAGCGCCGTTTCAGAATGAATACGATCATGAGTTTCGCGCAGGAATCTATTGCGATGTGACGACAGGGGAGCCGCTCTTTGTCTCAACGCACAAGTATGATTCCGGCTGTGGCTGGCCGGCGTTCTCGCGTCCCATCGACGCAGCGCTCATCGCCGAGCATGAAGATACATCGCACGGCATGATGCGCACGGAGGTCACAGCGGCAAATAGCGGCGCTCACCTTGGACATGTCTTCGAGGACGGACCCAAGGAGTTGGGCGGCGTCCGCTACTGCATCAACAGCGCATCCCTGCGTTTTGTGCCGAAAGAGCAGATGGAGGCGCAGGGATATGGAGCGTATCTGCCGCTCTTGGACGAGTAG
>NZ_JBQNBV010000033.1:0-16872 GCF_052169755.1 Selenomonas sp.
CACGACGAGCACGCCGACGGCGGAGCCTACGAGCGTGATCGGAAAGAGCAGACGGATGAGTTTCAGATCGACCTTGCCGCTTCGGATGAAGGAGATGAAGCTTGTACACGCGCCCATGACGGCAGCCGCTTTGTTCGTGCCGAGTACTTCAAGGAGCGGCAGCCCCGTCATCATCAGTGCCGGAATCGAGATCAGCCCGCCGCCGCCGACGACGGCGTCGATGAACGCCGCCAAAAATCCCATGCCGCAGATAAAGAGCAGCATCTCAATGCCCATGATGTCTTGTCCCCCATTGGTTTAGCTTCTAAAGCACAAGGCGGCTCTTCGAGCCGCCTTGTGACGCTTGTCGTTTATCCCTTGAGGCCTGAGCCTGTCAGCGGGACGACGACGCGATAGTTGTCGGGCTTTGCCGTGCCGAAGATCTGCATGGCGCCTGCAAGAGCCGCCGCGCTCGTCGTTTCTACATAGATGCCGCGATGACCGAGAAGCTCCTTGCACTTGATGATGTCCTCGTCGTCTACGATGAGGACGTCGCCGCCGCTGTTCGTGACAGCGGCAAGCATGTCGTTAAGCCGCTTGGGCGTCTCGATGCGGATGGACTCGGCGATCGTATTCCTCTTGGGGCTTGCGGGGATCTTGTTGAACGCTTCGTAAAGAGGCGCACAGTTTTTGCTCTGCACGGGCACGAGTCGCGGCAGGCGGCCGATCTCGATGAAGCCGTAGTAAAGCCCCAAAAGCATCGTGCCATTGCCGACGGGCATGAAGATATACTCGGGCACGCTCTCGCCGAGCTGCTCGTAAATCTCGTAAGCCATCGCTTTCATGCCCTCGAAGAACAGCGGATTGTAAACGTGCGAGGCGTAGTAAGCGTCGCCGAGATTCTCCTTGACCGTCTGACATGCGCCCATGCGCCCGCCTTCGGTTTTGACGATCTTTGCGCCGTAGGCTGTGATCTGGCGCAGTTTGTCGGGCGACGTCTCCTTCGGCACATAAACCGTGCAGTCTATGCCTGCCGCCGCTGCATACGCCGCGATGGAAGCGCCGGCGTTGCCTGCCGAATCGAGTGCGATCTTGCTGACGCCGACGTGGTGGATCTCGTTGATCAGCGTGTAGGCGCCGCGATCCTTGAAAGAGCCGGTCGGCAGCAGATTCTCCGTTTTCAAGAGGTATTCGATGCCGTCAATTTCAATGCTCAGGAGATCGGTGTGCATGTGTCCGATCATGATATCATGCATGGTCTCTTCATTTGCCGATTTGTTCAGATGAAACATGCCGCCGCATTCGCAGCGATAGTTCATCGAGCTGATCGGATATTTTTTCTTGCACTTGTCACAGTAAAAATACATGGAGCATCCCGCCTTTCGCGTAAACTACACGCACAAACGTCCTTACAGAAGCCTGACTCATCGGTTTGCGCCCTTCGGGCGTGACCTCTTGGGGCTTTATTGCAGTCTATCCAATGTTTCGCCTTGCAGGAAAAGTTTTCTTTACTGGTAATATTCGCTTTTTCAAGCGCATTTCCTTTTCCTTCAGAAACTTTTCACACACCTTCGTTATGATTTCTAAGGAAAAATCAAGAAAAGATAAGCGATTCCGAAGCGAAATATGGTTGGCAAAGAGGGTGAAATGATGTATGATAGCATGTGAGAAGATTCTGCACGACCTTGGTTTTTATTGTTGTGGCAGAAGGCTTAAAACGCTGTGAAACGAGAGATGCGCTCTCGTTTTTCTTCTTCTTTGGCGTCTGCCGCATCTTGTTTTTGGGAGAGGACTATGACAAATAAAATTTATGCACTGGTTGGACCGCATGCCTCGGGCAAAACCGTGTTGATTGATAAGCTCATGCAGCTGGGAATTCATTACATTCCGCTGTATACGACGCGGGTACAGGGAAAAATCGATTCGGATGCAAGGTTTTACTGTTTCGTCAGCAAGGCGGAGTTTTTCAAGCAGGAATATATCGTAAATGTCACATATAAGGGAGATTACTATGGCATCTTAAAAAAGGATGTCCTCTCGGCGCTGCAGGAGCATAAGATCAGTCTCCTAATGCTGGAATCGAATGGGATTAAGCAGCTTACGCGCTTGTTGAAAGAGAATCTTGAAACGATCTTCCTCATGGCAGATTATGTGACGCTCGTCGAACGTATGATTCGCTTGGGGCATAAGAATCATGAAATCAAGTATCATTTGGAATATGCGGAGAACAATAGCGAGTTCGACAACTGGAAAAATGCCACGCATGTCGTGAAGATAAAAAGCGTGAACGATCCCGGTACGGCATTCAGTCAAATCCTTGCCATTTTAGGTTTGATGCAGCTTCTTCCGCAGGAGAAGCTCAAAGAGATTGTGGAATAAAAGCAGCCCGCAAGGGCTGTTCTTTATTGGCAGAACTGGCGAAAAATATCTATGAGATTTTTCAAAATATTATTGACAGATTATGAATGGCGTTCTATAATGAACGTGTAGATGAAAGTCGACGACCCTTGCGAGGACGCTTGCAGGCGAAAGGGAGCGTTCCTTGCAGCCAAGATGAACAAGCGCACGGATAGTATCCAAAGGGCGGCAAGCCGACCGCAGCATGGCGGCAGGAAGCGGAACAAACATTTTGAAGGGTTGAGGGGCGCCTGTGGAACTGATGTAAGGCAAGACACAGGTGTCGATATGCAACGAGTCCGAAGAGTAGTGCATCGCGGCGTCCGCTGAAACGATGCCGAAAGCATCGGACAGGCTGACGCAAAAGAAGAGTTGTTCCGACAAATTCCAAGTCCGAGTGGAAAATGCGCCGGCTGTAAGGCGCATGATGCCGAGACCGCTTGATTGCCGAAGAAGAAAAGCCATCGCGCTCTTCTCCATGACGGCACGGCAAAGGTTTCATGGCTCCGGATGAACCGAGTATACCGGCGGGGATCGACTTTCGAGAAAAGAAGCCGTAGGCAGCGCATATATGCGCTGCCTACGGCTTCTTTGGTGCAAAGATCGTCTCAGAACCTGTACTTGCGTTTCTGCGGCTTGCTTTCTCCGTAACGCAGGCGGTCGAGATCCCAGATTGTACCCATGACCTTTTCTATGGGCGCATCGGCTTCGAGGTAGAATACGGGGGGGACGTCCTCTTCCGGAAATACAAGGAAGGAAGCGACTTCTTCGCCGTTTTGGAAGAAGATCTCGATGGCGGTGCGGTCGATGAAGATGTTCATGGTGAGTGAGTGGTAGGTGTATAGCTTGAAGGTGCGCACGCCGCGACCGCCGAGCTTCATGCCTTCGCGGTTGATCTCGATGGTGTCCGCTTCGCGGTCGTAGAGGATCTTCACTTTTTCCCTGCCGTAGCGAAGTTCGATCTTGAGATGCTGGGTGATGCCGAGGACGATGTTCAGAAGAATTTCCGAGCCGTAGGCGGCAAGCTCCGTTTTTAAGGACGGTACGGCTCTGCCGGAAAGCTCGCGTGCGCTGCTCGCTATGCGCAGAGATTTTAGCTCGGGGGCGGGCTTTGCATAGAGCTTGCCCTGCTTGAGCGATAGGATGCGCGGCATGGTCAAAGTGTGCATCCAGCCGTGCTCGCCCGTCGGATAGTCGGCGTCGTTATGCGGCATACTCATCCAGCCGAAGAGGATGGCACGCCCCTCGTGCACGCCTATATGCGGTGCGAAGAAGTCGAAGCCGCGATCGAGTTCGTGGAACTTGCCGTGCAGCATCTCGCGCCCGGAGAGCGACAGATGCCCTGTGACATAGCCCGATTGGAAGAGGTTCTGCCAATCGAACGCGCGTCCCGAGAGACCTCGCGGTGAAAAGAAGAGTACATCATGTTTGCCGAAGGAAAGAAGCGACGGGCATTCCCAGACTTTGCCGAAGAAGCCGAGCTGTGTTTTAAGCTCGCCTGCAAAGCGGAAGAGCCCCTTCTCCTCACGGTAGAGCAGAATACAGCCGCGAGCATCGTCCGTCGGCTGCGCCTGTGCGCCGAGAAGTGCATAGGCGTGGCTGCTGCGCACGAAAAAGTGCGGTCCTTGGAAGAGGTCGGTATAGCCGTCGGGCTGCTTTTTGATGAGCACCATATCCTTTTGAATGATGCCGTCCTTCGTCATGGTACCGAGGATCTGGCGGTTTGCACGCTTGCCGTTCTCTTCGCGTTTGCCTGTGTAGAGGACGCGCAGGTTTCCGCCGTTGATGAAAGCGGAGCCGGAGCCGCAGCCGTCACGGTCGTCGTCGCCCGTCGGCCATAAGACGAGCTTTGGATCCGTCCAGTAGACGAAGTCGCGCGTCTTGAATTCGACCCAGCCTTTATTTTCATCCTTGGTGGAAAAGGGATTCCATTGGCAAAACAGATGGTACTCGCCTTGAAAGAAGACGAGGCCTTTGACACTGCCCGTGAAGCCGAACGGCAGCTCAAGATGAAAGCGGTTGCGCCAACGGTGACCTGCATGGTGCAGCTCGTCCTTCAAACGAGAGTCAAGTTCCTTCTTGTCGTATTCCATCAGATCATCCTACTTTCATTGCATACGAGAGAGATTGCCAAACTTCGTGAACTGCTTGAGGAACGTAAGCTCGACGGTATCGACAGGACCGTTCCTGTGCTTGGCGATGATGACTTCCGTGATGTTTTTGTTCTCTGTATCGGGATCGTAGTAGTCCTCGCGGTAGAGAAACATGACGATGTCGGCGTCCTGCTCTAAGGAGCCGGATTCGCGGAGATCGGAGAGCATCGGACGCTTGATCTGGCGCGATTCGACGCTTCTTGAGAGCTGAGAGAGGGCGACGACGGGGACGTTCAGCTCTCGCGCGAGCGCTTTTAAGGAGCGAGATATCTCCGAGATCTCCTGTTGGCGGTTGTCGCCGCTCTTGCTCGTGCGTCCCTGCATGAGCTGCAGATAGTCGATGATGATGAGCGAAAGTCCCTGCTCTGCCTTCAGGCGGCGCGCTTTTGAACGCAGTTCCATGACAGTGATGCCCGGCGTATCATCGATGTAGAGCGGCGCGGCGGACAGGCGGTTCGCCGTGTCGATGAGGTCGCCCCACTCCTTGTCCTCAAGCTCGCCGACGCGCAGGCGCTGCGAATCAATGCGTCCTTCCGAGCAGATCAGTCGCTGCACGAGCTGCTCCTTGCTCATCTCCAAGGAGAAAAAGGCGACGGGCTCTTTCGCACGCAGCACGACGTGCGCCGCAATATTCAGGGTGAACGCCGTCTTTCCCATCGAGGGGCGCGCGGCGACGAGGATGAGGTCGGACTTTTGCAGACCCGCCGTCAAATGGTCAAGCTCGGTGAAGCCTGTTGGCAGTCCCGTGATATTGCCCTTGTTGCTGTAACGCGCTTCGATCTGCTCAAGCGTATTCAAAAGGATGTCCTGCAGCGGTACGAAGTCCTTGCTGCGCTTGCCCGAGGCGACTTCCAAGATGCGCTTTTCCGCGCTGTCCATGATGTCCTCGACGTCCTCGGCGTCCTCATAGGCAGCGCCTGCGATTTCCGTCGCCGCATGAATCAGCGAGCGAAGCTGTGCTTTCTCGCGCACGATACGCGCGTGGTACTGCACGTTTGCCGCCGTCGGCACGGAATTTGCGATCAGAGAGAGCGCGGGGATGCCGCCGATCTTTGTGAGCTTGTCCGCTTTTTTCAGCTGCTCGGTCAAGGTCACGAGATCGACCGGCTCCGTGCGCTCCTTCAGATCCATCATGGCTTCGAAGATCAAGCGGTGCGTCTCACGGTAGAAGTCGTCCGCCGTCAGCTCTTCGGCAGCGGTCGTCACGGCATCGGGCTTTAAGAGCATCGCGCCGAGGACGGCCTGCTCGGCTTCGACGCTTGCGGGCGGCATACGCTCCATATCAGACCGCCTCCTTCGACGTTTCGCCGGATGCTTCATCGGCAGAAATTTTGTCGCTGCCGACCGCTTTTTTTTCGGGCTTTTTTAACTGCCAGCGCAGCGGTTCGCCGTCTCTATCCGGAGCAAACAGCACGGCGAAGGCGTCCTCCGCCGTCTCGACGGCATGGATGTCAAGCCCCAAGTGCCCCTCGGGGATGTCCTTGTCGTTCTCCTTCGGAATCACGAGCGTCCGGATGCCCGCCTGCTTCGCGCCGTACGCCTTTTCAAAGACGCCGCCGACGGGACGCACGCGACCGGCGAGAGAGATTTCGCCCGTGACTGCGACATCCTGACGAAGCGGCTTCTCTGTCACGGCGCTGACGAGCGCCGCGAGGATCGCCGTGCCCGCGCTCGGGCCGTCGATGTTGCCGCCGCCGATGACGTTGATATGCACGTCATAGTCGTGGATGCTCTTGCCCGTCAGATGGCGCAATACGGACGCCGCGTTGAAGACGGAGTCCTTCGCCATGCTGCCCGCCGTTTCGTTGAAGCGCACCTGTCCCTTGCCCTTTTCCTCGGCGGGAAAGACGACAGCTTCGATCTCAATGACGGAGCCTAAAAAGCCTGCGACGCCGAGTCCGAAGACGTGACCGATTTCGGGCTTCTTCGACGCTTTCTTCGTCACAAACTGATAGAGACGGCTGACCTGCGCGACCTCGTAGATGTCGCTCTTGGCGATCTTGACGCTCTCGCCGTCCTTCGTGCGCGAAAGCGCGAGACTGTAGGCATCAGCGAGGATATTGATCGCCTTCCTGCCTTCCGTCGTGTATTCGCTGATGAGGCGCACGACTTCGTCGGCGACCTCAACGCGGAGCTTCTTTGCCGCATTTTGCACGATCTCCTCGATGTGCTTGGGCGTCAGCGGCTCGAAATAGATTTCCGCACAGCGCGAGCGAAGCGCAGGATTGACGTGCGAAGCGTCGCGCGTCGTCGCGCCGATCAGCACGAAGTCGGCGGGGGCGCCTTCCTCAAAGAGCTTTCGGATGTAGGGCGGCACCTTTTCGTCCGTATGGTCGTAGTAGGCGGACTCGAAATAAGCGCGCTTGTCCTCAAGCACCTTCAAGAGCTTGTTTTGCAGCATTTCGTCCATCTCGCCGATCTCGTCGATGAAGAGGATGCCGCCGTGCGCTTCTGTGACCATGCCGGGCTTCGGCTCGGGGATGCCGCCATCGGCGAGATCGCGGCGTGCGCCCTGATAGATCGGGTCATGCACCGATCCTAAGAGCGGGTTCGTCATGTCGCGCGAGTCCCAGCGAAGCGTCGTGCCGTCCGTCTCGACGAAAGGCGCGTTCTCGGCAAAGGGCGAGTGCGCTTCCTTTTTGACGGCTTCTAAGACGATGCGTGCCGCTGTCGTCTTGCCGACGCCCGGAGGCCCGTAGAGCAGGAGATGCTGCGGATAGGGCGAAGCGAGCTTCGACGCAAGTGCCTTGACGGCGCGTTCTTGACCGACGACCTCATCGAGCGTCTTGGGGCGCAGAAGCTCCATGACAGACTGCGTGAGATGGATTTTTTCGAGCGCTTCAAGCTCCTCGCGCTTCTTTGCCGCCTGCGGCGACTCGACGGCGCTTTTCTCATCCTTCAAGACCTGCATACGGATGTCCTGCACATAGTCTTGATGGTTCTCTTCGAGCTTTTCCTGAATCTTCTGCTCGATCTTGTCCTCCATGCTGCGCCGCGCCATGATGTCGGCGATGCGCTCGGACAAATCGGCGAGGACGGCGGGGATCTCCGCTTCCGGCGGCACGCGCTCAATCGTCGGGTTCTCGTAAACGATGCGCTCAAGCGCAAGAACGCGCTCGCCGCGAACAGGCGAGCGCATGAGGCGCATGGCGTCCATCTTGCCCGCCTTGATGACGAGCCTGTCCGACCCTGCCTCTTCAGCAAGGATGGCATAGAGCGCATCGATCTCACGGTCTATGCGCTCCTCGCCGCTGCCCTGCGGCGCATCTTCTCCCGGCTTGGGCGCGGAGGAAAACAGACGCTTGAAAAATTTCAGCATGATACCTCTTCCTTGCTCATTCAGCGACGACAAGAACCTTGATTGTGCTCTGAATCTCGGGATGCACCTTGATGACGGCTTCGTATTCGCCCGGGCCTGTGACCTCGCACTTCAAAGCGATCTTGCGGCGATCCAGCTCGATGCCGTTGTTTTTTGCCAGCGCATCGGCGACGTCCTTGCCCGTGACCGAGCCGAAGAGCTTGCCGCCTTCGCCGATGCGCACGGCGACCGTGACGCTGACCTTTTCGAGCTGCGATGCCAAAAGACGCGCTTCGTCGGTCGCCTGCTGCTTCTTCCTTGCGGCAGAGTTCGCCTGCTGCTTCGCGGTTTCGAGATTCGCCGCCGTCGCTTCGACGGCGAGCTTCTTCGGCAGCAGGAAGTTCCTGCCGTACCCATCCGAAACCTCGATGACAGCGCCCTTATTTCCGACCTTCTTGACGTCCTGCTGCAATATCACTTTCATCTTGATCATTCTCCTCTATATGTTTCTCACTGATGGCGACGGCGCGCTCCTCAATCGAGGCGAGCGCTTCACCTTTGACCTGCGCTCCGGCGACGTTTTGGTGTCCGCCGCCGCCGAAGCTCTCCATGATGACCTGCATATTGAGTTCGCCCGTAGAGCGTGCGCTGATGCCGACCGTCTCCGTATCAAGCTGGAAAAAGACGAGACTCATGCGCACGCCCTCGATGCGAAGGAGCGAGTCGGCGACCTGTCCCGCGATCGCCTGCACATTGGGGATGACGTCGGGGAAACGCGCTGTGATAAGCCCGCCGGGGTAAAGGCGGGCGCCCGCCTTTGCGCCGGAAAGCGCCCGCTCCGTCTCGAAATCGGCGCGAAAGAGATGGCGCACGACGACGGGATCGGCGCCGCCTCGCCGAAGGTATGCCGCCGCCTCGAAGGTGCGGATGCCCGTCTGCACGGAAAAATTCTTCGTATCGACGACGATGCCCGAATAGAGAGCCGTCGCGGCGAGACGCGAAAGCACAAGATCTTCGCTGAAATACATCAAAAGCTCCGTGACAAGCTCGCTCGTCGAGCTGGACGCCGGTTCGATGTAGACGAGCAGCGGCGACTTGATGAAACTGTCGCCCGAGCGCCGATGATGGTCGATGACAATGACCTGTGCGATGCGTTCTAAAAGTACGGGCGCGGCGACGAGATGCGGGATGTGCGTATCGACGACAAAGAGGACAGGATTCAAAGAATCAATGCTCTCCATATCCTCGGCACGAACGATCAGCCCCTCATATTCAGGGGCGTCACCCAAGAACCCGATGAGTTTATCAATGCCCTCGTTCATATCGCTCAAGACAATATGGACGGGCTTTTTTAGATCCCGCGCCATCTTTGCGACGCCGATCGCCGCGCCGAAGCAATCGAAGTCCTCGTTGTGGTGTCCCATGATAAAGACTTCGTCGGCGTTCTCCATGATTTCACGCACGGCATGGGCGACGACGCGCGCCTTGACGCGCGTATGCTTTTCCACCGCCTTCGCCTTGCCGCCGAAGAATTGATTCTTGCCGCCCATGCGCACGGCGACCTGATCGCCGCCGCGTCCGAGCGCGAGATCAAGACCTGCCTGCGCCTCCCTGCCAAGCTCTTCCATCGACTGTTCCTCAGCGACGGCAAGACCCATCGAAAGCGTCAGCGGCAGGCGGTTCGTACTCTGCAAGTTGCGCACGCGGTCGAGGATGTCGAAATGCTCCTCGATGGCGCGATCCAAAGCCTTTCGCTCAAGCACGGCGACATAGAGATCGTCGCTCACGCGCCGCATGAAGCCGCCGAGACCCTTGAGCCACTCGTCAAGACGACGATTCGCCTCAAAGAGGAGCGCCGTGCGTTCCGCCTCCGAAAGCCCCTGCATGACCTCATCGAAGTTGTCGATCTGGATGTAAGAAAGTACGGCACGGCTGTTCTTGAAGAAAATCCGCATCTCCTCGTACTCCGTCCAATCTTCCACATAAAGAGCCATAAGCCCTTGGATGTCGTCCGACGTCACGATGGGGCGGTAGCGAACCTTGTAATAGTGCGCTTCATGGGAAAATACATACTCGCCCGACGCACCCCAGATCGGCTCCAAAATGATGCCGGGCCAGTAATCTTTCAGCGCAAGACCGGCCTCCGGCTGCCCTCCTAAGTATTCTTGCGTCACATGATTCGTCCAGGCGATACGCCCCTCGGGATTGACGATGACGACCGCCTGCGGCAGACGCTCAATCGCAAAGTTTGTCACCTCATTGACATTGCGCACGACATCGCGGCAGTATGCGTCAAAAGCTCGCTGACGCGCACGGCAGCGCTCGCGTGCAAAGAGCGCGACGAGCAGCCAGACGACGAAAGCGATGGACGCAACGTAAGCGTTGTAGTAAGACAGCAGCAGGACGAGCGCCAGCAAAGCGGCGAGATGAACGCAGGCGTCCACCCATGCCGACAAATTTCGAGGCAAGAAAGCCACCTCCTATGGAATTGGAATGCGCCTCTCCGGAGACACATTACCGCCGACGACTGAAGCGGCGGCGATAGTCGAAATACATATCGAAAAGCCCCGTGAAAGCGATGAGCTGCATTAAAAATGCGCTCAAGACGGCAAAAGCGACGAGAACCCAACGCCAAAAGCGACCGACGCGCCAATGATCCGCTGCATACCACAAGAGCGAAAAACCTTGGATCAGTCCGGCAAACGTCGCGATGATGTCGCCGTTGAGCGATGCTTCATAGAGAAGCGGTATGCGGCGCGTGCCGCCCCAATAAAGCCCGACGAGGGAAAAACCGAAGAGAAAGAGGAAATAGACGGAAAAACGCCACTCAGAAAACGGCGGCAGCTTCGGCATCTTCTCCCCAACGCGCGAGAGCAGCAGCCCTGCGGCAAAAAAATTCAACAGAACCGCGAGCGCCGCCTCCACGAGGAAAATTGTCGGCGCAAGCAAGGAGACCGTCTCCATCAGCGACGACACCTGCTTCTCAAAAGCCTGCGCTTCCGACGGTGTGAGACTGCCGCCCGACTGCACGGCGGAGCCGATAGCCTGGTACGACTCGCGCACGGCATCGACAAACGGCGCCAAAGGATCGACGCCAAAGATGAGCGCCACCGCTAACAAAGAGACGGTCGTGCCGGAGAGCGACGCCGCCAAGCCCCATTTGACAAGACGTACAGCCGCCCACTTGCGGCGCAGTCCAAAGCCAAAGATCAAAGCCAGCGGAACGACGAGAAGCATCGTGTGCATAGCTCCCATCGCGCCCAGCACAGCATAGTAAAAGCCCGCCGCAGCGAGCACGCCGGGGACGGTGTAACCGTAGCCGTGGCGCACGATCAAAACGATCAGCGGCGCTGTCCAGCCCAAAAGCAGGAACACGCCCAAGATCGGCAGAAACGGTGCGGCAAGCGCAAAAAGAATCGCCATGATGAGAAACGCCCAACGCTCCTGCGCCGGCGAGATCTGTCGCATCGTCATTGTGTCATCCTCTCTGAACGCGTGCACAGATTCCAAAGCGTGCACGGTTGTTTTTGTCACGATACCCTATTATAACAGAAAAGACGAGGATTGTTAAGGAAGCGCTGATAAATTCAGCCCCCGGCCGCACGCAGCGCATCCGTGCAAATTCGGGCGACTTCATTTTAGCAGAGCCTGTGTCATGAAGTGAGAGCGGAGGATACCTCTATTTGAGATAGATTATAGATTTTTAATCGTCATTAGGTTAAAAATGTATTTGTATTCATTTTCAGTTTAGATTATAATTGAGCCTGCAATTCAATCTAATTCATATTCGCTAAGGAGGAAACAGAATGGCAAGGAAGAAGTTCCGTCTCCATGACTACAAGCTGCTCTCGCTGGGCGTGGCGCTTTGGCTGGCGGCGCCTTTGAATGCGGCGCACGCAGAAGATGCCCCCCCCCAGGAGACACAGCGCGTCCAGACGGAAGCCGTTGACGTCGAAGCACAGGCGGCGCAGGAAGAAGCGAAGTACGAGTCGCAGCAGAAGACGATCATCACCAAGGAGGACATCGAAAAGAAGCAGGCGAAAGCCGTCGAAGACATCATCTTCTCCGAGACGGGCGTCTCGCGCACGGTCGACGCTATGGGGCGCGTCGGCATCTCGATTCGCGGCGCAGAGCCGCGCCACACGCTGATCCTCGTGGACGGACAGCCCGTCTTGGGAGATCTTGCGAAATATTCGGGCGCGGCGGACGAAGTCATGCGTCTCGGCACGGAGAACGTCGAGCGCATCGAGATCATCCAGGGCGCAGCGAGCGCGAAGTACGGCTCGGACGCCATCGGCGGCGTCGTCAACATCATCACGAAGAAAGCGCAGCATGAGCCGGGCGTGCAGTTCAACGTCGAGAGTATGCGCCGCGCCGACGACGATCACAAGATCCCCTATACGAACTTCTTCCTGCGCGCCGACTCGGGCGACATGGGCAAGTTCCGCATCGGCCTTTCGGGCAGCAAGCGCGAGGTCATGCCTGTGTACGCGAGCAGGGAGCGCAAGAAAACTGGTCTGAGCGGCTCTGATCTCGACTTTGAGCCGAATGCGCTGCGTTTCTACGGTGATACGGCGACGGTCGGTCTTGTAGGCACCTACGATGCCAATAAGAACAACTCCTTTGAGTTCCGCGTTGACCACTATGCTGAAGATCTCAGCCGCGTCATCAAGCGGACGGACTCCGACCTTGAGCCGCAGCAGCATTTCAAACGCAAGACAGGACGCGACGCATACAACCTCGGCTGGCGCGGCATGAACAAGATCAGCGATTGGAATGTTGAGTTCAATTATACGACGATCAAAGAAGACGATGTATCGCTGATCAACTATGCGGGCAAGTCGGTTTATGAGGGAAAGAACGAGCTGCGCTACGTTGACAACGTCGATCACAGTCAGTTTGACCTCAAGGCATCGGCAAATACGCAGCTGGGTGACAAGCATCTCCTCAGCTACGGTTTCGGCTATACGAAGGAGTCCGGAGAGGGCAGCCGTCTCAAGAGTTCGCCGAACATCTCGACGCGCCACATCGACCCGTGGGATTATGATAAAAGTCTGCTGGTTGACAAAAAGGATCGCCTGATGCGCGGCGAAGATACGACCAATTATATTTGGTCGCATATTCACGATTATGCGTTTCCGAAAGAATATACGGGGAATCCGAAATGGCTGGAAGAACTTGAGTACTACAACTACGATGAAGAAAAAAATCTCGGCTATAATCCGAAACTTACCTATAATGACTTTACAAAGTATCGATTCCAAGACGGAAAGCTTACGGAGGATTGGTACTACGATCTCTATGTAGGCACGCGTAAGATTACGGATATTGCGCGGTCGAATCTCAAAGCGGACTATGACGAACTTGAAGCGAAACTGAAGGACGAATACAAGAGCCGACATAATGGCGCGGAGTATCCCGGAAGCAACATTGTTGGCGAATACTTCCAGAAGGGCATTAACCGTGCCGATAAAAATGCGGTAGGTACTCCCACGTTGAACGGGAAAATGTTCCTTGAAGAATATTGGGAGCGTGACCAGCGCATCACGGTGGGCAGCGGCTCGATCCAGCGCTACAATTTCTTCGTCGGCGATACATGGCAGTTGTCGAAGAATACGATCTTCTCACCGATTCTGCGTCTGGATTACAGCAGTCTCTTCGGCACGAATATCTCGGGCAACCTCGGTATCACGCACAACATCGCGGGCAATCCGCATCGCCGCTTCAAGGCGAACATCGGCACGGGCTATACGGAGCCGGGCATGGGCGAGCTTTGGTATAACTGGGAGATGTATGCCAGTACACCGCTTCCCGGACTTTTTGGCGGCGGTGACGCGAAAATGGGCTGGTGGTGGGCAGGCAATCCCAACCTCAAGCCTGAGAAATCTTTCAATATTGACATGAGCATCGAGGGGGAAACAAAGGATACGTATGCGCGTGTCGGCATTTTCCACAACCGCATCCGCGATTACATGTCTGTTTACTACACAGGAAAAATTCTTGATTTTGCACCGTATATCAAGGATCCAAATCAAAAATGGATGCGTGCGCCGGATTTGATTTACAGCTTCAAGAACATCGGACAGGCAGAGATCACGGGTCTTGAGGCAGAAGTGAGCCACAAGCTCAGCCCCTTCTGGAATGTGAAGCTCGGCTATACATGGCTCTATGCACTCAATAAGACGGATCCCTTGATGCCGGATCGGCTTCTTGACCGCCCGAAACATAAGATCGACATCGCGTTTGCCTACGAAAACAAGCAATACGGTTGGAGCGGTCAGATCTGGGGCGATTACTATATCGATATGCTCGACAGCAATACGCTTGCGAATGGTGCAAACTATTGGACGGACTATCTGAAGGGCGGATTGGCGCTCGACCAGAAGCACGCATATCAAAGTAAGACTTTTGGCATTTGGAACATCATGATCCAGAAGCAGCTTTCGCCCGACGCCATGATCTACTTCGGCGTCAACAACCTCTTCAATCACCGTGACGATGACCGCGCGACACAGGAGCGCATCTATCGCTTCGGCGCGAACTTCAAGTTCGATACGGCATGGAAGAAGAAGGTCAGAAAGGCGGCAGGCACGCCCGTAGCGCTCAACGAAACGGCAGAGGACGAAGCGCCGCGCCTGCAGGGCTTCCTGCTCAAAGACTTCGATGAGAGCCGCAAGGAAGGCGTCGAGTTCTTCGGCGACTATCAGATGCGTTGGAACGCGCACAACGGCACGAATCGCCCGCAGTCAACGTATACAGAGAATTCTTCCGTCAGCGAAGCGGCGCAGAAGAATATGCTTGATGCGGACGGTCATGCGTTCGAGCAGCGCGTGCGCGTCGGCGCAAGCGCACGTCTCGGCGAGAACACCGATCTCACCGTCGTCGGCAGCCTGTCGGGCAGAGGCGACGTCGATACGGCAGAAAGTCTGCCCGAAAAGAAGGGCTTGAGCGAAGCGCGGCTGGAGCGTGCGGCTCTGACACACAAGGCGAAGGATTGGACCTTTGCGCTCGGCCGCATCCAAGAGCCGATGGGCGTCACGGGCTATTGGTTCGGCAAGGAATACGACGGCGTGCGTGCCGTCTATACGAACACTGCGAAGGATATGCAGGTGCGCTTGGGCTTCGGTACATTCAAGCACTCGACAGGTGTAGCGGACACGGCATATACGCATGTGACAAATCAGTCGTTCTATCGGCCGCCGACAGCCGCCGAGTTCCTCGGACTTGATCGGGATGTGCCGGATCGGGCGCATGCAGCTGATGCCGGCGATCAGGCGTATGCTGCTGCGAAGGCGGCAGGCGATACGGCGCAGACGCAGAATCTATACTTCTATCAGCAGCTCAAGGATGCTCCGACGATTGCGGACAAAATGGAAGTATTGAAGCGGATGCAGTCCATCGTCAATCAGGCGTATGGCAGCGATCTTGCGAAGAAAACCATTCCGCTGCGCCCGCCGACGTTTGGTTCCTATGTCTACTATAGGATCAAAGATTCGCATGGCAATGTAAAGATCAAGAAGGCGCCGGTGAATTTCAACGGTCCCGAGGGAGAAACCACCCCAGCAGGCAAGGCGTGGGCAAGGGATATGGAAAAGAAATTTTCCATCAAGCCGACCGATCCCGACGCATTGCAGTCCGATGGTTCGTATTTCGAGAAGCATTCTGCGGAAGTGGAAAGCACCTATAAAGAGATTGCGGAATACAGGGCGCGGGAAAACTGGAGAGACTACAAATTCGATTCTGAGGGAAACCCTACGAGTCAGTACTTGGGCGAGGTTTGGGAGCTGTCTTCCGGGCGGGGGAAATCCTCAAGCGATTGGACAACGAAATCCGACGATTATACATTTGACGGCGTGGTTGGCACCTACGAAGATAAATATGAATGGGGTGAACCCAGCCCGTACAAATATAAGCTTACGAATGTCGATGTCCTAAAGTTCTTCAAAGAGGAACTTTACCAAAAGCCTTCTGCAGATGCGAACAGCAATTACGGCTTATCCAATATGAGCCAGATGGGCTATGAGTATCTTCAGCTTCTTGATAAGATCGTATCGGAGGCTGAATCCGGCAACAAGCTGCCTCGCGCTTCTTTAGGCAATGTTGTCGGCAACCTCATCAAGACGACGGGCGTCGTCCTTGAAAAGGACGATATCCCGCCGATCGACAAGGCGTTCTATCTGCAGGTCAGAAAAGAGCTTGCGCCGAATCTCGGCGTGACGGCATGGTATCTGCGCTCCGTCGGCGATAAGAGCCATACGATTCTCGCAGCGAACGGCAAGGGCAACGATGAGCATACGTTCGACCAACTCGCGAACGTCATCGGCGTCGGCGCCAAGTGGCAGGTCGGCAAGAAGACCGCCGTTTCCTTCGACTACGGGCAGAATCGCTCCGCGTTCGGCAAGTATATGAACGGTCATTCGACCTTCGATCATCCTGCGCGTACCGATATCTTCACGCCGCGCGGACACCAGGACGGCGGTGTGCCGACCTTCTGGACGGCGCGTCTTGACATCGGCGAAGCCGATATGGATAAGCCCGGCACATGGAATGCGTTTGTGGATTACAAGCATTTCGAGCACGGTTCCTTCTTCGGCGGCAATGGTACGGACTACCTGCCCGACCGCTACCTCGACGGCATCGAAAGCTTCTCCATCGGCGGCGGCTACGTCCCCGCGAAGAATTGGCTCTTAGAGCTTTTCTATACCTTCGACGCCAAGAGTACAAACCAGCGTGACACCCTGCACGGCCCCGAGACCTTCAAGCTCGGCAACTTCGCAAGGGCGCAGGTCACTTACCGCTTCTAAGAAGCCGCTTACCGATGCGAATCAGCCGCAAGCGGTGAAACGACAGCAAGCAAACGACCGCAGACATTTTCCGTCTGCGGTCGTTTTGTTCTGTATTACGATCCATAAATTAAATGCGAGGATGCTGCACGGCATCCTCGTTTTCGATATCATCACCATCGCCAAACCATACATGCAAAATCTCATTCCTGCAAACGCTCGGCGTCATATCGCTTGAGCACATCTTCATCGACGGAACCAA
>NZ_JBQNBV010000034.1:0-16405 GCF_052169755.1 Selenomonas sp.
TGCGGCAATTAAACTTGCAATCGTCCCTTTTATGGGACATTGGGCAAAGTGCTTGTATTTCCCATTTGAGTATGGTATCATGGTTAGTATGGCAAAATGGGGTTGGAGAGGGATTCTCTGCGTTCCCCCATAAAAACATCAAATGAAGGAATACTTTAGGAGGTTATCTTATATCATGAAGGCTACCGCAGAGAAGATGGACAATCACGAAGTCGTTCTGACAATAGAGGTAGAAGCGGACGTCTTGAAAAAGGCGGAAGCAAAGGCTTGCAAGGACCTTGCGAATCGCGTGAGCATTCCGGGGTTCCGCAAGGGCAAGGCGCCGCGCCACATCATCGAGCAGCGCGTGGGCAAGCAGGCGATTCTTGATACGGCGTTTGAGTCTGTCGCGGATCAGGCGTTTGGCGATGCTTTGGAAGAGCAGGACATGTCGCCCGTTTCGCGCCCCGACATCGAGGTTGTGACGCTCGAATCCGACAAAGACGTCGTGTTCAAGGCGCGCTTCACGGCGAAACCTGAGGTCGCGCTCGGCGAGTACAAGGGTCTCAAGGTTGAGAAGAAGGTCGAAGAAGTCACGGACGAGGACGTTGATAAGGAAATCGAGAGTATGCGCCGCCGCCGCAGTCAGATGGTTGACGCTGCTGAAGGTGCAGAGGTCAAGACGGGGGATCTCGTGACGCTCGATTTCAAAGGCTTTGTTGAGGAAAAGGCTTTCGAGGGCGGTGAAGGCAAGGATTATCCCCTGGAAATCGGCTCGAATCGCTTCATCCCCGGCTTTGAGGATCAGCTCATCGGCATGAAGGTCGGCGATGCGCGCGATGTAAACGTGACATTCCCCGAGGAGTATCATTCGAAGGAACTCGCCGGCAAGCCTGCGAAGTTCGAGTGCAAGATTCACAGCATCAAAGAGCGGCAGATGCCCGAGCTTGATGACGATTTCGCCAAGAAGGTCAGCAAGTTCCAGACCGTCGAGGAGCTTCGCGCCGATATCCGCAAGAACTTGGAACATGCAGCGCAGCAGAAAGCGGATAATGATTATAATGTCGCCGTCATCGAGAAAGCGACGGAGAACATCACGGTTGACATCCCTGCGATCATGATCGAAAACCGTGTGACGATGATGATTCAGGAAATGGCGATGCGCCTTGAGCAGCAGGGTATGCGTCTGGAGCAGTATTTGCAGTACGCCGGCACCGATCTCAACCAGATTCGTGAACAGTATAAAAAAACGGCGGAGGAGAATGTCAAGACGGATCTCATGCTTGAAGCCGTAGCGAAGGCGGAAGGGATCAAGGTCGACGGCAAGGATCTCGATGCTGAAGTCGCGGCGATGGCTGTGGCTTATGGCGCGACGCCGGCGCAGGTCAGAAAGGTCGTCAAGGAACAGGGGCGCATCGGCGATCTCATGACGACGGTTCTCAGAAAGAAAACATCGCAGTTCATTTTGGACAATGCCGCGAAGTGATTTCCGCTTCGGTAATGTCGGTCTAAACGGGGGGATAGCATGAACAGCTATATGAACAGTTATGTTCCCATGGTGGTTGAGCGGTCGAACCGCGGAGAGCGTGCATACGATATTTACTCGCGCCTCTTGAAAGACCGCATCGTCTTTGTCGGCGGACCGATCGACGACAATGTGGCGAACGTCGTCGTCGCACAGCTCCTTTTTCTTGAATCCGAAGATCCTGACAAGGACATTCATCTTTATATTAACAGCCCGGGTGGCGTCGTGACGGCAGGTCTTGCCATCTACGATACGATGCAGTATATCCGTCCCGATGTTTCGACGATCTGCATCGGGCAGGCGGCGAGCATGGGTTCGCTTCTGCTGACGGCAGGAGCGAAGGGCAAGCGCTATGCGCTTCCTTTAGCGCGCATTATGATTCATCAGCCTTTGGGCGGCGCACAGGGACAGTCGACGGACATCCAGATCCAGGCGAAGGAGATCCTGCGTCTCAGAGAGGTAGGAAACGACATCCTCGCCAAGCATACGGGGCAGCCACGTGAAAAACTCATCGCCGATACGGAGCGTGACAACTTCATGACGGCAGAGGAGGCGAAGGAATACGGCCTCATCGACGAGGTCATCACGCGTCCTGTCAAGATTGAGAAGCCCAAGGACTAAGAGGTGGTATCATGTTGAAGTTTGGGGATGAGAAGGGGCAGCTTAAGTGTTCCTTCTGCGGCAAGTCGCAGGAGCAGGTCAGAAAGCTCGTGGCAGGCCCCGGCGTCTACATCTGTGATGAGTGTATCGAGCTTTGCAACGAGATCATTGAGGAAGAATTCAGCGAAGATATCGAAGTCGAGCTTAAAGATGTGCCGAAACCGAAGGAGATTCGCCAGATCCTCGATCAATACGTGATTGGGCAAGAGGAAGCGAAGAAGTCGCTTGCTGTTGCCGTCTACAACCACTACAAGCGAATCAACCGTACGCAGGGGAAGACGGACGAGGTCGAGCTGCAGAAGTCGAATATTCTGATGATCGGTCCGACGGGCAGCGGCAAGACGCTCTTGGCTCAGACGCTTGCCAAGATCCTCAATGTGCCGTTTGCCATTGCAGACGCGACTTCCTTGACAGAAGCCGGCTATGTGGGAGAGGATGTGGAGAACATCCTCTTGAAGCTTATACAAGCGGCGGACTACGATGTAGAGAAAGCGGAGAAAGGCATCATTTACATCGACGAGATCGATAAGATCGCGCGCAAGTCGGAGAATCCGTCCATCACGCGCGATGTTTCAGGCGAGGGCGTGCAGCAGGCGCTTTTGAAGATCTTGGAAGGTACCGTGGCTTCCGTGCCGCCGCAGGGCGGGCGCAAGCATCCGCATCAAGAGCTTATACAGATCGACACGACGAACATTTTGTTCCTCTGCGGCGGCGCTTTCGATGGCATCGAGAAGATCATCGAAGCGCGTATGGGCAAGAAGAATATGGGATTCGGCGCTGAGATCGCCTCGAAGGTGGAGCGCAATATCGGGGAGACACTGCGCCACATCCTGCCGGAAGATTTGCTGAAGAACGGCTTGATTCCAGAGTTCATCGGGAGACTTCCGATCGTCGTGACCCTTGAAGCGCTCGGCGAAGGAACGCTTGTGCGCATCTTGACTGAGCCGAAGAACGCGCTTGTCAAGCAGTATCAGAAGCTCTTGGAGATGGACGGCGTGAAGCTCGACTTCGACGAAGCGGCGCTCCATCTGATCGCGAAGGAAGCCTTGAAGCGAAAGACGGGGGCGCGCGGCCTGCGCTCAATCATCGAGAGCATCATGCGAAACGTCATGTATGAAGTGCCGTCTGTTGATGGAGCTTCGCACTGTCGCGTCACAAAGGAAGTCATCTCGGACAAGAAAGATCCTGTACTGACGATTGACAAGGCAAAGGCGAAGAGCGTGGATAAGGAAGCATCAGCTTGAGCATCGAAGGGGGACGCTGCGGCAAGCAGCGTCCTTTTTTGCTATCTTTAAGGAGGATTGTTTATGTCGGAACTGCGTAGGCTGCCGCTCCTGCCTCTGCGGGGAATGATCGTGTTTCCCTTCATGATCATCCATCTCGATGTCGGCAGGGATCGTTCCGTGGCGGCATTGGAGGAAGCGATGGTGCGTGACCGTCAGATTCTGCTCGTGGCGCAAAAGAATGCTGAGACCGATGAGCCGGGCGAACAGGATCTCTACAGCGTCGGTACAATCGCCGAGGTGCGTCAGCTTTTGAAGCTGCCGGGCGGCGCCTTGCGCGTGCTTGTCGAAGGACAGAAGCGGGCTGTGATCGAAGGCTACGAGGAGCTTGAAAAATTCGCTGAAGTAGCGGTCGCCGAGTATGCCGAGGTCGTCGAGGAGTCTATGGAAATGGAGGCGCTGACACGCGCTGTCGTGCATGAGTTCGAGCAGTGGGTGAAGATCAGTAAAAAAATTCCTGCGGAAACACTCGTTTCCGTGGCGATTCTCGACGATGGGGGCCGCTTGGGCGATCTCATCGCGAGTCATTTGAATCTCAAGCTCGAAGATCGGCAGGCGCTTTTGGAGCAAGTCAACATCAAGAGCCGCATGGAACTCCTTTATAAGATTTTGGCGCGTGAGCTTGAAGTGCTGGAAATGGAGCGCAAAATCGGTATGCGCGTGCGCAAACAGATGGAAAAGATTCAGAAGGACTATTACCTGCGCGAGCAAATCAAGGCGATTCAAAAAGAGCTGGGTGACGAGGACGACAAGGCGGCGGATATCGAAGCGTACCGCAAGAAGCTCGCTGAAGGCGGCTATCCCGAGGACGTGCAGAAGGCGATCGAGAAGGAAATTCATCGCATGGAAGGACAGGCGAGCATGTCCGCCGAGATGGGCGTCATACGCACCTACATTGAAACTTTGCTTGAACTGCCGTGGACGATCTTATCGGAGGACAACATTGACATCAAGGCGGCGGAAGCTGTCTTGGATGCGGATCACTACGGACTCAAGAAGGTCAAGGAACGCATCCTCGAATACCTCGCCGTCCATCAGCTCACGAAAGAGCAGCACGCGCCGATTTTGTGCCTCGTCGGCCCGCCGGGCGTCGGCAAGACGTCTCTGGCAAGTTCCGTGGCGCGTGCGACGGGCAGGAAGTTCGTGCGTGCATCGTTGGGCGGCATTCGTGATGAAGCGGAGATTCGCGGACATCGCCGCACCTACGTCGGTGCGATGCCGGGGCGCATCATGGAAGGGCTGCGCAAGGCGGGCACGAAGAATCCCGTATTCCTGCTCGACGAGGTGGATAAGATCGCTATGGATTACAAGGGCGACCCTTCGGCGGCGCTCCTCGAAGTGCTCGATCCCGCGCAGAACTCGACGTTCAGCGATCATTACGTCGAGCTGCCCTTCGACCTCTCCGAAGTTCTTTGGATCGTCACGGCAAACAGTCTGGCGAATATCCCGCGTGCGCTGCGCGACCGCATGGAGATCATCACGCTTTCGAGCTATACGGAGCAGGAGAAGCTGGAGATCGCCAAGCGCTATCTCATCGGACGCCAGCGTGCGGCGAACGGTCTGAAGGCGCGTGACCTGCGATTCGGCGAGGGCGTCGTCGAGAAGATGATCGTCGAGTACACACGCGAATCGGGCGTGCGTGAGCTTGAACGCACGATCGGGCACGTATGCCGCAAGGCGGCGCGGCTCATCGTCGAGGGTGAGAAAAAAGCGGTGCGTGTGACGGAGAAGAATCTCGCAGCCTTCTTGGAACGACCGAAGTTCCTTAGGAAGAAGGCGGAGAAGAAGCCTGAGATTGGCGTGGCGACGGGCATGGCGTGGACGGAGGTCGGTGGCGATATCCTGCCGACGGAAGTCACGGTGCTCGCGGGCAAGGGCAAGCTGATCTTGACAGGTCAGCTCGGTGACGTCATGCAGGAGTCGGCGCGTGCGGGACTTTCCTATATCCGCAGCCGACAAAATGTGTTCGGTATTGATGCAGACTTCTATGAGAAGCGCGACATCCACATCCATCTGCCCGAAGGCGCGATCCCAAAGGATGGACCGTCTGCGGGCATCACGATGGCGACGGCGATGATCTCGGCGTTGACGGGGCGAAAGGTCAGAAGCGACGTCGCCATGACGGGCGAGATTACGCTGCGCGGTCGCGTTCTGCCCATCGGCGGTTTGAAGGAAAAGGTTCTGGCGGCGTACCGCGAGGGCATGAAACGTATCGTTTTGCCGAAAGAGAACGAGCGCGACATCGAGGACATCCCGCAGGAAGTGCGGGAAAAACTCGTTTTCGTACCCGTAGAAACGATGGATGAGGTGCTCCTTGAGGCGCTTGTGCCGCAAAAGGGAGGCGCACACACT
The DNA here is from genome assembly GCF_052169755.1 of Selenomonas sp. Lineage (GTDB taxonomy): Bacteria > Bacillota > Negativicutes > Selenomonadales > Selenomonadaceae > Selenomonas. The sequence continues at coordinate 5,800 of NZ_JBQNBV010000034.1, forward strand.
GGATAAGGTCACGATCACACAGGGAAAATACATCGCCTCCGCCGTGAAAAAAGAGCAGTATCCCGAAGTAAGACGCAAGGAGATCGTCTTCATCGGACGCTCGAACGTCGGCAAATCGTCGCTCATCAACTCGCTTGCACGCACAAAAAATCTTGCTCGCGTCTCGGGGCAGCCCGGCAAGACGCAGACGATCAACTTTTACGAACTTGGCGCGAAGATCGAGGGCGAAGCGGAGCGGCGCGACTTCTACCTTGTCGATCTGCCGGGGTACGGCTACGCGCGAACGGCGAAGAGCAAGCGCAAGGTGTGGTCGCGCTTCATCGAAGCATATCTTTTGCACAGCGAGGATTTGCAGTTTGTTTGCCAGCTCATGGACATTCGCCACGAACCGATGACGTCGGATATTGAGATGTTCCAATGGCTCGTGGCGAAGGGGCTGCCTGTGCTCGTCGTCGCGACGAAGGCGGACAAGCTGAGCCGCAACGAGCAGAAGAAGAGCATCACCGTCATGCGAAAGGCGCTCGGCGTTGCGGAGCTGGATATTCTGCCGTATTCTTCAGTGAAAAATGAAGGGCGTTCAGAATTGCTTGACGTGATAGCAAATGTTCTGATAGAATGAGCGAAAGGGTGTATTGCCAAAACTTCCCCGGAGAAAATGAGGGTGAAAATATGTTGACAGCTTTTGACAAGAAGCTTCTCAACGTCTTGCAGGCCGGCTTGCCCATCAGCAGCCGGCCTTTTGCTGACTTGGCGCAAGGCTTGGAGGCAGATGAAAAGACCGTTCTTTCGCGCGTGAAGGAACTCAAGGCGCAAGGGTATCTGCGCCGTATCGGGCCGTTTTTCGACTCGGCGAAGATGGGCTATCGCGGCACGCTCGTGGCGCTTCGCGTGAAACCCGAAGCGATGAAGCGCGTGGCTGAGGCGGTGAACCGCCATGTGGGCGCGACGCACAACTATGAGCGTGAGGGAAAATACAACCTATGGTTCACGCTGCTTACGCCGAATGAAGAGATGCGCCGCAGGATTCTTGCGGAGATCCGCAATCTGCCCGGCGTCGAGGCTTTGTTGAATCTCGCCTCGCACAAGAAGTATAAGGTCAACGTACAATTCAAGCTCGGATAAGGGGGTGCTGCGATGGAAATGCTCGATGAAATCGACAAGAAGATCATACGCGCCATGCAGGGGGATTTTCCGCTCGTAGAAGAGCCGTACAAGGAAATCGCCGCCATAGTCGGCGTCGAAGAGGCAGAACTGCTGCGCCGCCTATGCCGTTTGAAGGAAAACGGGCAGATCCGCAAGATGGGGGCGGTCCTTCAGCACCGCGCTGCGGGATTCACGGCGAATGTCCTGTGCGCTTGGGTCGTGCCGCCCGCACGCATGGATGCGGTCGCGCGATGTATGTGCGAAAACCCTGCGGTATCGCATTGTTATGACCGCGACACCGCAGAGGATTGGCCGTACAACGTCTACACGATGATTCACGCGAAGAGCCGCACCGAGTGCGAGGAGATCGCCGATACAATTGCTGCCGAGTGTGATCTCAGTGAGCGCGTCATGCTCTATTCTGTCAAGGAATGGAAGAAAACGAGTATGCGCTATTTCTGCGAGGATGAAGATGTCTGTCCGTCTGACTGCGTCCTGCAGGCTTGACTTCTTGAACTTTCATGCTACAATAAGACTGTCAGATGAATATGAATCCACTGGGGGAGCATTTGCTGAGAGGCTTTCGTGCGACGGAGCCGACCCTTGGAACCTGTTTGGTTAATACCTGCGTAGGGAAGTGGTGGTTTCTGCAGATTTTTGGGGAGCTGCCGGGCTTTGCGGGCGGCTCTTTTTCTTGCGCTCTGTCGTGGATTCGTCGATTGGGGCGGCGTTTGCCGTCCGTATGGAGGGATCTTATGGCAACGCAGATGCAGTATGCAAGAGAAGGAAAGATCACCGATGCCATGCGGCAGGTGGCTGAGATGGAGCAGGTGGACGCGGAAACGATTCGTGCGCATGTGGCGAAAGGAACGGTTGCGATCTGCGCCAATGTGAATCATGCGGGGCTGAAGCCTGCCGGCGTCGGCGAGGGGCTGCGCACGAAGGTCAATGCGAACATCGGCACGTCGAGTACATTTCCCGACATTGCGCCGGAGCTGGAAAAGCTCGACGAAGCCGTGCGCTCAGGCGCGGACGCCGTCATGGATCTTTCGACGGGCAACAACATCGACGAGTCGAGGCGGCGCATCATCGCTCATTCGCCTGTCATGGTCGGCACGGTGCCGCTTTATGAAGCGACGGTCACGGCGATCAAGAAGCGCGGCGCCGTGGTCGAGATGACAGCGGATGACATCTTGCAGACGATTGAGCGGCAGGCGAAGGACGGCGCGGACTTCATGACGCTGCACTGCGGCTTGACGCTCGAAGCCGTGCGCAACCTGCGCGAAGAGGGACGCGTCATGGACGTCGTGAGTCGCGGCGGCTCTTTCATCACGGGCTGGATGCTTTACAATGAGAAGGAAAATCCTCTCTACACGCATTTTGACGATATCCTCGATATCTGCGAGAAGTACGATTCGACGATCAGCTTGGGCGACGGTCTGCGTCCCGGCTGTCTTGCCGATGCGACGGATCGTGCGCAGATCACGGAACTCGTGAATCTCGGCGCACTCGTTGACCGCGCATGGAAGCGCGGCGTACAGGTCATGGTCGAAGGCCCGGGGCACATGCCGTTCGATCAGATCGCAGCGAATATGAAGCTCGAAAAGCGGCTATGCCATAATGCGCCGTTCTATGTTCTCGGTCCTTTGGTGACGGACGTCGCGCCGGGCTACGATCATATCACGGCGGCGATCGGCGGCACGCTCGCCGCCGTGAGCGGAGCAGATTTCCTCTGCTATGTGACGCCCGCCGAACATCTGTGCCTGCCGACGTTGGATGATGTACACGACGGTGTGATCACGAGCCGCATCGCTGCACATGCAGCGGACATCGTCAAGGGAGTGCCCGGTGCAGCGGAGTGGGACAGGAAGATGGCAGAAGCGAGGAAGGTTCTCGACTGGGATGCACAGCTCGCGCTTGCCATCGACCCCGCCCGCGCGAGAGCGCGCCGTGAGGCGAGAAACGATGCGGGGGAAGGCGCTTGTTCCATGTGCGGCGACTACTGCGCGGTGGAAATCATTCAGAAGTATTTCGATCAGCCTGTCGCCGGGGTTTGCGATTGAGGATAGGAAAAGAGCCTGCCGTACTTTGCGGCAGGCTCTTTTCCTGTGCATATCGTATAAGACGCCGATAAGCGGATAAAATGAAGTTTTATCCGTGCTAGGCGCTCCTTACGCCTCTTCTTCATTTTGCCGTCCCGTTTCCTGCTGATCGCGGTAAATGTCGGCGATCACGAGCTTTACGATGACGATGAAGGGGACGGCGAGGAACATGCCGGCGGGACCGAGGATTTCGCCGCCGAAGATGACGCCCAAGATGATGGCTACAGGATGCAGATTCAGGGACTTGCCGATGAGCGTCGGATAGACGAAGTTGTGATTGATCTGCGTCAGTACGACGTAGAAAAGGACGGTTTGGAGCACGAGCCCGCGCGATTCGGTGGCGGTCAGAAAGACACCGAACGCCGAAGCGGCAGTCGGACCGAGTACGGGGACGAATTCGCCCAGCCCGGAGAGAAAAGCGAAGACAGAGGCGTAAGGGAGCCCCATAAGTTCGAAGTAGAAGAATACGACGACGCTTGTGATGGTACACATGATGATCTGGCTGAAGATGTAGACGCGCAGAGCGCGCAGGATGTCGTTGAAGAGGTTGAGAACACGTCTCCGAGAGGTTTGCGGGAATAGTCCGGCAAGCCATACTTTTATGCTCTTTCCGTCTTTGAGAAGATAGAAGGTCACGAAGATAATGATGACGAATGCCATGAATTTTCCGAAGGCTTCCAAGAGAAACGTGAGTGAGGATTTCAGCAGTTCTGCACCCAGACTGCGTAAATTGACGAGGATGTCGTTGAGTTCGCCGCGCAGCAAGTCGGATTCGGAAACGAAGGGGATGTTTTGCAGGCTCAGGGTGATATTTGGCAAGTCGGCGATAAAGCTGCGGAAGGTGGGGAAGAAGGAGAGCGATAAGAGAACGAGCAGCCCTGCGAGGAGCGCGATGAATCCGATGACGACGAGACCCGCCGCAAGGACGCGCGGCACTCTTTTGCGCTGCAAAAAATCGACGGGCGGCTGAAGGAGAAGCTGCAGGAGGAGAGAGAGGAAGATGATGAAAGCGAGATCCGGAAAGAACCAAAATGCCGAGAGCAGAAGCGTGAAGGTGACGCCTAAGATGATGGATGTGCGGTAGTTTGTCAAGTGCATGGTATATCCCCCTTTTATCGTTATATTTATCGAGCGCGGCGGAAAATCCTGCATGAATATCGGCAGAAAAGAGTTTTCTTTGAAAATCAATGAAATTATATCTGAAACTAGGTCTTTAAGGGAACTTTAGAGGATAATTCTTGACAGGACATGGGAAACATCATACAATAGGAAAGTATAGTTTTCAGCCACGCACTATCACAAGATAAATTTAAGGGAAAACGGAGTCGTTCAGCGATTCTTATACAAACTAGGGGGTGTTAGTTATCATTGAAATACTTTTGGCGGTCATTCTCTCGCTGATCGTCGGCATTGGCGGCGGTTATCTGCTGCGCAAGAGATCTGCGGAGGCGCAGATCGGTTCTGCCGAAGAAGAAGCGAAGCGGATTGTTGCCGAAGCGGAGACCAAGGGCGAAGCTCGCAAGAAAGAGGCTTTGCTTGAGGCGAAGGAAGATATTCATCGGCTCCGCCAGGAGCTTGATCGCGATACAAAGGATCGCCGCAGCGAGCTGCAGCGGCAGGAACGCCGCATTGTGCAGAAAGAGGAGAATCTCGACCGCAAGCTCGATTCCCTAGAGAAAAAGGAAGAAGTCCTTTTGAGCAAGGAAGCGAAGATCGACCGCACGCGGGCGTCCATCAATGAGCTTCGCGACAAGCAGAAGGAAGAGCTGGAGCGTATTTCGAGCTTGACGGCGGAGGAAGCGCGCACGATGCTCTTGTCGGAAGCGGAAGAAGAGCTCAAGCACGAAAAAGCCATGATGATCAAGGATTATGAGCAGCAGGCGAAAGATGAGGCGGACAAGCGCGCGCGCGATATTGTTTCGCTTGCCATTCAGCGCTGCGCCGCTGATCAGGTGGCAGAGACGACGGTTTCTGTCGTATCGCTTCCGAATGACGAAATGAAGGGGCGCATCATCGGTCGTGAGGGACGCAACATCCGCACACTCGAAACCTTGACGGGCATCGACTTCATCATTGACGATACGCCGGAGGCGGTCATACTCTCCGGCTTTGATCCGGTGCGGCGCGAAGTGGCTCGTATCGCACTGGAAAAGCTCGTCACGGATGGGCGCATCCATCCGGCGCGTATCGAAGAGATGGTCGAAAAGGCGAAACGAGAGGTCGATCAGCGCATCAAGGAAGCGGGCGAACAGGCGACGTTCGAGACGGGCGTGCACGGGCTTCATCCCGAGCTTGTGAAGCTCCTCGGGCGTCTGCGCTACCGCACGAGTTACGGACAGAACGTGCTCAATCATTCGATCGAGGTCGCACATCTTGCGAGCGTCATGGCGTCGGAGATCGGCGCGGATGTGATGCTTGCAAAACGCAGCGGACTTTTGCACGATGTGGGCAAGGCGGTCGATCATGAAGTCGAAGGTTCACACGTGACGATCGGCGCCGATCTTGCGAAGAAGTACCGCGAGCACAAGGACGTGATCAACGCGATCAGCGCGCATCACGGCGACGTGGAGCCGACGACGGTAGAAGCGGTGCTCGTTGCGGCGGCAGACGCTGTCTCGGCGGCAAGGCCGGGCGCGCGCCGCGAGAGTCTTGAGGCGTATCTGAAGCGTTTGACGCGCCTCGAAGAGATCGCCGAGTCGTTCGACGGTGTGGACAGCTGTTTCGCCATTCAGGCGGGGCGCGAGGTGCGTGTGATGGTCAAGCCCGAGAAGGTTGACGATGTCGCATCGGTTGCGCTCGCGCACGACATCGTCAAGAAGATTGAGTCGGAGCTTGAGTATCCGGGACAGATCAAGGCGACGATCATTCGTGAGACGCGCGTTGTTGATTACGCAAAATAGTTGTATAATGGGTGTTGGGAGGATGCTTCTCAGCACCCTCGCTTTTTAGAAAGCACGGAGCCTGCCGGCGTCGTGTGCATTTTGGCTGTGACTAGGGAAACGAGGTGTTTGCTTTGGGCAGATTTATGGGAAGTGCGAAGAAGCCGAACAAGGATGGCATCAACCTCTTGGTGTCCATTCTCGTCTGTTATCCGGAAATCGGCATGGTCAGCTACGAGCCGGAGAAGGAGGCTCTTTACTTCTCCTTTACGTTGCAAAAGGTGCCCCCGCGGCAGGAGTTTGAGGAGACTGCGGCTTTTCTGGAGGAGAGCATCCTCACATATCACGATCTTGAGGGACTGATTCCGGGGGAGATTGACTTTACTTTGGAAGGGCAGGGAAATACGGCGTTTTTCCGCGTGCTGCGCGATGTCCGTACACTTTCGCGCGGTGAAATTGCCCTTTTGGCAGACCTCATGTACGAGCGTTTCGGTGATGCACTCGTTTCCGACCAGACGCGCGATACTTACGAGGAGGACAACTTCATGCGTGAAGAGGCGATTGACCATATCATCGGCAGTCTCAAGGGAAGCCGCATGGCGGATCGCATGATCGGCATTCGCGAGGAAGGCCGCGTCATGGTGTTCAATAAGTAAACCGGCAGGAAAAATGGAACAGGGTGCAGGCGGCAGGAAGTGTCGCCTGTCGCTTTATAAACGGCGCGTGAGTATGAGAACGTGTCCACAAAATTTGTGCTGTTTGCACGAAAGGTGGTTATGTTTTGAGAGTCATGCTTGTTGGAGATGTTTGCGGCAGACCGGGAAGAGAGGTGTTCAGTCGTCTTACATCGGCGCTTCGCAGGGAAAAGGCCGTGGATGTCGTCATTGTCAACGGTGAAAATTCTGCGGGCGGCAAGGGCTTTACGCGCAAGTCGCTGGATGCGCTGTATCATGGGGGCGCCGATATTGTGACATCGGGCAACCATGTCTGGGATAAGAAGGATGTTTTGGAGTTCATTGATGATGAGCCTTTTCTCATCCGCCCTGCCAATTATCCGGAAGGCGCGCCGGGAAAGGGCTATTGCATTTATCCTTACCGCGCAAAGAACATCGCTGTCATCAATATGTCGGGTCGTGTGTTCATGCCGGATATGGACTGCCCGTTTCAAAAGATCGAGGGCATCCTGCGCGAGATTCGTGATGAGGCTGACGTTGTTTTTCTCGATTTCCATGCGGAAGCGACTTCTGAGAAAGCGGCGATGGGCTGGTACCTCGACGGGCGTGTCAACGCTGTTGTCGGCACGCATACGCATGTGCAGACGGCGGATGAGCGGCTTTTGCCGGGGGGGACGGCATATATCACAGATCTCGGCATGACAGGGCCGTGGGATTCGGTGCTCGGCGTGCGCGTCGACCGCGTGCTGGAGAAATTCACGACGTGCCGCCCCGTACGATTTGAGGTGGCGGAAGGTCCTCGCGTCTATTGCGCCGTCATCGTTGAGATTGATGATGCGACGAATCGGACGCGATCTATCGAGCGCGTTATGAAAACGGTGGATTAGCAGGAGTTTTCCCTTTTGTATAGAATAGGGAAGATAAAGTTTCATATAGATTGTATATGAATGAAAAATCTGAATCGGCAGAAAGAAACTGCAGAGAGTTTTAGGAGGGAAGACGATTATGGAGGTCTTGAAGGTTTCGGCACGATCGAATCCGAATGCTGTCGCGGGGGCTTTGGCGGGCGTCGTTCGCGGCTCGGGAGCCGCTGAGATGCAGGCGGTCGGGGCGGGCGCTTTGAATCAAGCGGTCAAGGCGATTGCTATTGCGCGCGGCTTTGTCGCTCCGCACGGCATAGATCTCGTCTGTGTTCCCGCCTTTACCGACATCGAAATCGACGGCGAAGGGCGTACGGCCATCAAACTTATCGTGGAGCCGCGTTGAGGCTCTGCGTGGGTTCAGCAAGGGAGTGGGGTTCTAGTGTCGAGCGATTTACATACGCATACGTCATATTCCGATGGACAGATGACGCCGGAAGAGCTGGTGGCGGCGGCGAAGGCAGCAGGGCTTCGCTACATCGCAATCACGGATCACGATACCGTTGACGGTGTCACGCATCTCTATGAAGAAGGGCTTCTGCCGGCGAAGGGTATCGGCATCATACCGGGCATTGAGTTCAGCGCCCATCATGAAAAGCGGGAAATCCATATCCTCGGCTACAATGTTGACATCTATCGCCGCGATCTCCTCGAACGATTGAATGATGTGGGCGAGGCTCGATGGAGCCGATTTGCCGAGATGGTGGAAAAGCTGCAGGAACTTGGCTACGGCATTACAGAAACGGATGTGCTGAAGATCGCAGGCACGAGCAAATCCATCAGTCGCTCACATATCGGACGTGCGCTCGTGAGCAAGGGCTTTTTTTCCAGTGTGCGCGAGGCGTTCGATGCGGTGCTTTCCAAGGGATGCCCTGCGTATGTTTCACACTATCGCTTGGAGCCGGAGGAAATCATCGCGCTCATCAAGGGCGCGGGCGGTACGCCGGTCCTTGCGCATCCGAAGCTCGTCGGCGACGATGCACTCGTAGAGCATGTGCTCGATCTCGGCATCGAGGGGGTCGAGGCGTTTTATCCGCAGCACGACACGGTCGATACGCAGCGCTACATCGGCATGGCAGAGCGCCGTCATCTGCTCGTGACGGGCGGCTCGGATTTCCACGGCTTCGCTTCGCGTTATCCGCCGGAGCTTGGCATTTTCACGGTTGAAGATTCGTTTGCGGAGAAGCTGTATAAGCCGACGATGAATTTTTAGGAGAGAAAGATATGGACGTCATAGCATTCGTAGGCCCGAGCGGCACCGGCAAGAGCCACCGCGCCTTGCTTGTGGCGCATCAGCATCAGGCGGATGCCATCATTGATGACGGCATCCTGATTAAGGACGGCAAGATCGTCGCAGGCTCTTCCGCCAAGATGGAAAAGAGCAAGATCATGGCAGTGCGCCGTGCCATCTTTACGCTTCCCGGACATGCGGACGATGTACGCGCCGCCATCGCTGAGTGCAGACCGCATCGCATCCTCATCTTGGGAACCTCTGAGAACATGGTCTACAAGATCGCGCACATCCTCAAGCTGCCGACGATCGAGCAGATCATCCATATCGAGGACATCGCGACGCAGCGTGAGATGCAGAAAGCGCGCGACAGCCGACTGAAGCAGGGGAAGCACATCATTCCTGTGCCGACGATTGAGCTAAAGCCCCATGCGTCGGGCTTTCTCATTGATCCCATCCAATCCTTCTTCCGCCGCAGCCGCACACGCCGCCGCAAACTCGGCGAGAAGTCCATCGTGCGTCCGGTATTCAGCTATTACGGCAAGCTCATTATCGACGATTTGGCAATCCGCGAGATGGTCGTGCGCATCATGCATGAGAAGGATTACATCTCGAAGGTCGGCGCCGTGCGCGTGCGCCATATCTGGAAGGGTGACGAGGATCGCGGTCTTGAGATTTCCTGTTCCGTTGTGCTGACCTACGGCAGCCATATCCCAACGCTCATCAAGGAAACGCAGCAGCGCGTGCGCACGAAGGTCGAGTATATGACGGGGCTTTTCGTGCGCGAAGTTGACATCATGGTGCAGGCGCTTTATATCGAAGCATAGCAAAGAGGCTCTTCCCCTTAATGGTCGATGGGAAGAGCCTCTCTCCATGCGCGTTTGAGATCGTCGAAGCGCCAGCGTGCATTGGCGGCGCTCGTCGAGGGGAGCGTGTGAAAGATGAGATCTGTGCGCTTCAACAGAGATTTGTTAGCGCTGCGAAAGATTGCGGCGGCTTTGCCGCCGTTCAGGCAGAAGGTCGAAAGACGCGGATAGCGCGCGAGAAGCGCGGAAAAATCGTTGGGCTTCACCTCTCGAATTGCCGCATCCAAGCTGCCTTCGCGCTCGCATGAGGCGATGGAATCCCAAAGCGCGATATGGTGGCGGAGCAGCATCTGAAGCCGCGCCGCATAGCCCTGCGGCGGCTCGCCGCCCTCCAAAAGATACGCCATGAGCCGCCAGAAGCGATTCTGCGGATGCGCGTAATATTGCTGCGCCTTGAGCGATGCCGCGCCCGGCATTGAGCCGAGGATGATATGCGTGCATCTCTCGTCGATGCTCGGCAAAAAGCCGACGCAGGTGAAGGGAGAAGCGGGCATGAGGAAGTCTCCTTTGCATTGGAATTTGACGAATCTGCCTTTGCGTCGTATAATGGGCGTAGAAAGGGTGCTACTGGTAACGGTCAGCCCCTAAACCTTAGTAGGAGAATCCCCGCCTAAGTTGTGAGCTGCAGGCGGGGTATTCTTATTTTGCCTTTAATGCAACGACGCAAATCGTTACGAGGAAAACGAACGACAAGAAATCGTACAGTTCCATAAGCAGCACCCCCATTCGAGGGCTAAGAATCGACCGCCACCGTTGTAGTAGCACCGCCTATATTATAGCATACATCCAAT
>NZ_JBQNBV010000035.1:0-16330 GCF_052169755.1 Selenomonas sp.
AAGCTGGAATCCAGCTTTGGGCGGCTCTTTTATATGCTTTTCTTACATCACTGTGCCGTCACGATATCGGCTTCGAACATGCGGTTCCACGGGAAGTTGACCTTTAGCTCACGCAGTGCGGGCAAAGGCGGCAGATTGTTATCGGCGAACTCGCGCATCATGCGGTCAGCACGGTACTGGACGCCGAGGATCTTGTCGTCGAGGCTCATGTAGACGCCGCTGCCGCGCAGCCAGCCGAGCTGACGCGCGATCGTGTTGCGGACGTTCGCCTGATATGCCCAGTCGTCCAGGTAGCGCGTGAGAAGCAAATTATCCCGCGCATCGTCTGTCATGCGTTCAGCAAGAAGTCCTTCGGCGACGGCGAAGCCCGTGCTGTTCGTCGGCGTGTTCCAGCCGGAATAGGCGCGCAGCTTGAACAGCAGATCTTCGCGCTTCAAGCCTTCCATCAGTGCGTTGTCGGCGCCGTTCGCGTAAGCGACGTCGGCGATGCCGACGGGATAGCCTTTGGCGATGTAGTCCTTGAGCAGATCGAGGAAGTACTGCGTGCCGTCGCGCACTTTTCCGTCGTTCGTGCGGTCGTTCGCTTCATACGTCTTGCCATTGGGATTCGTGTTGACGAGCAGGACGTACTCCGACTTCTCGGGCTTCGGGATCAGTACGGCGCCCGCCGCCGTGGCAGCGGCGCGCACCGAATCCTCGATATGCTCATCCGAGTACGCGGGCACGGTGCGTCCGCCCGTCCCCTTGTTGTAGCGCACATGGATAAAGGGCATCTTGTGCTCGATGTTGTTGACCGCGCGAGAGAGCAGAAGCAGCCCCACCTCATCGATGCCCGACATCGTCTGGAACTTTGAAGGTCCGAGCCCGTCGCTGTATGCAAGCAGCTTCCTGCCTTCCATGTGCGTCTGTGAGTACGGTGCATTGTCGTCGCGCCCAAGCACGAAGTAGTCGAACACACCGCTCTTCGTGAAGTCGATGAGTTTTTCGTTCGCCGCAAAATTCTTCGTGCGGCGGCTCATCCAGTCTGCCATTGACTTTTCGGGAATCAGCTCTTTCAAAAAAGCGTATTCTTTCTTTTCCCGCGAAGTCAGACCTTCGACTTCCTGCTTATCCGTCAGCAGCGTGTAACGGAAGATGTCCGCGCCGTAATTCTTGTAGTACCCCGGCTCTTCCGACCCCGATGCTTCGCCCGAGCGCGGCGTGCGCATGATCGAGCCGAATACATAAAGCGGCAGCGCCGGGTGCGCAGCGCGGAACGCCTCGAAATTCTCCAAGCGTGCCATGACCTCAGCGCTTGTATAGTCATGCTTCCTTGAGCCGACAAGACTGCCGTAAAGCATGGAGTCCGACGAGATGACGGCAGCGCTGACGGATGACGCCTGTTCTTCCGCCCAAGCCCAAAGTTCCTCGGGATGCCCGAGATCGGTACGGCTGCCAAGCATGTCGTCGGGCGGCACGACGACTTCGTAGCCAAGTTCGCGCACGACGTCTGCCGTCTGCTTATCCGAGATCGGGCGATTGTCATGCGGAATGAACAGGATGCGCTTCTGGCGTGACATCTCCTCCGCCTTATCCTTCTTGCTCGCCTCAGCGGCAGGCAGGATGAGGAAGGCGAGCGCGAGCAAAAGCGCTAAGACCTTGCATGTTTTCTGCAATTTGCACTTCCCTTCTTTTTACTATGAAAGTCCAAGAAGTCAAGCCCGTAGGGCGCAGACTGATTGGGGAACTTTCATTAAGGGCGGCGCACAATGTCCACAAAGTGGACGTTTGTGCGTGTAGTTCACTCTGCCGGAGCCTCTCCAGCCGCAGCGTCGGCGCGCTCTTCCTTCATCTTGTCGCGCATATCCGACCACAGATCCTTCGCACGTTCGACCGTCACGCGCTCCTTCGTCTCAAGCTCCTTGTTGTGCATGAGCATGGACAGATACCTGCCCGCCGTGTCGTAGTCGCCCAAGCGGAAGTGGATGGCGCCGATCAGGTATATGCAGTCGGCTTCCGACATCTGCCCCTGCGGGAACACTTCGCGCGAGCGCGATTCGATGTAAAGCTTGCCCGCTTCCGTCAGGAACTTTTCCTCGTTCTCTTTGTCGCCCGCCTCGCGGTAGAGCCATGCAAGCGTGAGGTTCAAACCCGCCTTATGGGCAAACGTCTCCCTCGTGAACTTCGTGTAGAAGATCGCGAGCTTCAAAGCCTTGATGGCGTCGTCGCGCGTGCGCTGCTCCGTGAACTCGGTCGCTGCGTGACGTTCGGCAAGGAAGTCTTGGATCTCCTTCTTCTCCTTGGGCGAAACGCCGTTCAAAAAGTGACGCTCATCCTCGGCATAGCCGCAGTGTTCACAGACCCATATACGATAGTAGTAAGGATTGATGTCCTTGTAATGCGTGCAGAGATCGTTGTCCACTGTCTCCGTGATGAGCCGCGAGCGCACCTTCGTCGCACGCGTTTCCATGCTGCAAATCGGGCACGGTTTCTTCACTACATAGAGATAATCCTTTTCAGCCATTGTATCAGCTCTCCTTTGCTTTTTATCCGCCTCTGAAAATTCAAATCAGCTCGCCCGAAGGGTGCATACGACTCGGCATTTCATATAAGGCGGGCGGACATCGAACATGTCCATAAAATTTATATCTGCACGGACGGCAGGTCTTTCCCGCCGTCCCATTGCATACGCTACCTTTCGTACATTTCGCACAATCTTCTGAGCCGCTTCGCATCTTCTTCGGCGTGCGCGAAATCCTTGAGCCGCCAGCGCCAGTTAATGCCGACGGTGCCGGGCACGTTCATGCGACTGCGGCTGTCGAGGGCGCGCACGTCCTGCATCGGGATGACGACAAGCCGCGCGTTCGACGCATAGGCGAACTCGACGAGCTTTTCGCAGATCTCCTTCGGTCGATCGACGCGCGCATTCAAAAGCTCCGCGACCGCCGCCTGCGCGGGCGCATCAAGATCCTGCGTGAACCAGCCGACCGTCGTGTTGTTGTCGTGCGTACCCGTGTAGACGATGGCGTTCTCGGGCACGGCGAGTCCGACGCGGCGCATCTCGTTGAAGTTCAGGCAGAAGTGCAGAACCTTCATGCCGGGATAGCCGCAGTCGTCGCGCAGCTTCTCGACTGCATCGGTGATGATGCCAAGATCCTCCGCGACGATGGAAAGATTCTTGACCGACTTCTCCATCTCGTCGAAGAACGCCTTGCCCGGTCCCTTGCGCCAGCAGCCGTTGACCGCCGTCTTTGCCTTGCCGTCGATCTCCCAATACGCCTCGAAGCCGCGGAAGTGATCGAGCCGCACGACGTCGACGAGTGAACAGAGCTTTTGAAAACGCTTCTTCCACCAGCTCCAGCCGTCTTTTTCCATCGCCGCCCAATCGTACTGCGGGTTGCCCCAAAGCTGCCCCGTCGCGCTGAAATAATCGGGCGGCACGCCTGCGACCGTCTTTGCCGTACCGTCCTCGTTGAGACAGAAGAACGATTGATGCGCCCAGACGTCCGCACTGTCGTGTGAAACGAAGATGGGCATATCACCCATGATGCGAACGCCCTTCCTGCACGCATATTCATGCAAATGACGCCACTGTTTATCAAAGAGATACTGCCAGAACTTTTGGCAGCCGATCTCATCCGCCAGACGATCCCGTGCCGCGCGAAGCGCGGCGTTTTGCCTTTCCTTCAGTTCGGGCTTCCACTCGAACCAGGGTGCGTCCTTCATCTCAGCTTTTAAGGATTCAAAGAGCGCATAGTCGTCAAGCCATGCGGCTTCTTTGCTGCAAAAGTCTTGGTATGCGGCGCTTTCCTCTTGCTTTTGAAAGTTTTTCCATGCGCGTTCCAAGTGCTTCTTCTTGAATCCCCAAGCACGTTCGAAGTCAATGAACGACGTCGTGCTGTCAGCGGCGACTTTCACATCACGCGCCGCTAAAAGCCCGTCGTCAATGAGCATGTCGAGCGATATGAGCATGGGATTGCCCGCAAACGCCGACGGCGATTGATAGGGCGAATAGCCAAAGCTACTCACCGGACCGAGGGGCAAGACCTGCCAAATCTTCTGCCCTGCTTCAGCAAGGAAGTCGACAAAACGGTAGGCGGCGCCGCCGAGATCGCCGATGCCGTACTTCGACGGCAAGGACGTCGGATGGAGCAGGACGCCTGCCTCGCGCGAAAAACGGCGCGTCTCCTGCACCGCTTCGTAGATGTGCGCAGAAAGCGGTGCGAGCTTCACGGTCATGACACCGCGCTGAATCGCTGCCGTTTCTTCCGGCGCAAGCGCATCACGCATCGTCCCCTGCACGAAGTCGCCGACGTTCAAAGAGACCTTCGCTTCCTGCGTGCGGCTGCGGTTGACGACGATGACGAACACCTCATTTTTCGCCGATGCGCCAAACTCGTCCGTACCGTTTCGGATTGTACGCGCGTAAGCGAGGACGTTGCCCTCACCTGCGAGCGGCAGGATGTCGCCCGTTTGAAGCGCCGTATGCTCATTCCTTAAGCGGATGAGCTTCTTGTACCATTCGCGCACCTTCTCGTCGGGATTCTTCCAGTCGTAAGGGCTGCGGTTGTATGGGTCGCGGAAGCCCTGCATACCGATCTCATCGCCATAGTAGATGCACGGCATCCCCGGATACGTCATCTGTAGGAGCGCCGCAAGCCGCAGCCGCTCGACGCCGAGCTTGTAATGTTCGGCGTCGAGCTTGAAACGCGACTGATGGATCGCCGGCATACCGTCGTAGAACGGCGCTTCTCCAAGAAGCGTGACGGCGCGCTCTACATCGTGACTGCCGATGAGGTTCATCATCGCGTAGAAGTTTTCCTTCGGATAGTTCTCCCGAAGGCTCTCCAAAAGGCGCATCGCCTGTCGTCCGTCGATATAGTTGAGCAGGAAGTCCAAAACGGTCTTGCGGAACGGATAGTTCATCGCCGAGTCGATCTCCTGTCCGCAAAGGTACTCACGCGGCACGCCGTAGCTGATCTTGTTCGACGCATCCTCCCAAACCTCGCCGATGAGAATCGCATCGGGATTCAGAGATTTCAGCTCACGATAGAAGCTCTGCGTAAACTTCGCGGGCAGCTCATCGACGACATCAAGCCGCCAGCCGCCAATGCCCATCTTCGTCCAATAGTGCAGAACGCTGTCCTCGCTGCGGATCACAAAATCCATGTAAGAAGGCGTCGTCTCCGACACGTTCGGCAGCGTCGAAAATCCCCACCAGCTGTCGTATTCATAGGGATACTTGTGGAAGTTGTACCAACTGTAGTAGGGCGACTCCTGCGACTGAAACGCCCCGAGGCTGTCGTAATTGCCCTCGCGGTTGAAGTATATGCTGTCGCTTCCCGTATGACTGAAAACACCGTCCAAGACGATGCGTATGCCCAAAGTCTTCGCTTCATTCACGAGGTCTTGAAACTCTTCGTTTGTACCGAAGATCGGGTCGATCTTGTGGTAGTCGCCCGTATCGTAATGGTGGTTGCTTGGCGATTCAAAGACGGGATTGAGATAGATGACGGAGATGCCAAGCTCCTTCAGGTAGGGGAGCTTCGACTTCAGACCTTGGATATTGCCGCCGAAGAAATCGTACTGCACGATCTCTCTTGTATCGACATCCTTGTAGTAGCATGGCTGATCGCCCCAGTGCGCGTGTACGACGGCGCCCTTCTTCTCAATGATCGCATCTCCCTCGCGGCAGAAGCGGTCGGGGAAGATCTGGTACATGACGGCGTGTTTCGCCCAATCGGGCGTCTTCGCGCCCTTGTTGAACACGGTGATCTGAAAGGACGGCGGCGCGTTGTCATAAATGCCGCCCATACCGCCCAAATGCTCGCTGTTGTTGCCATAGTACCAAGTGCCTGCGGACGTGGCAACGATGAAGTAGTACCAAAGCAGGCAGCCGACATCGGGCAGGTCGATCTGCGCAGAGTAAAAGCGCTCTTCTGCGCCTTCCGCTGATTTCGCCGCGAGTTCGATGAGCCGCTCTCCTGCACCTTCCTGCCAAAGGCGCAGGATGACCTTCGATACTTCATCCTTTGTCTTAATGCGAATGCCGAGCTGCACGGAGGATGATGCCTCAGCAGGTCCAACGGGCGAGCGGTAAAACACATCCTGCGAGTTGTGCTCCGCTTCTCGCTGCGCCATAATATCGCCTCCTAAATTCTTCGAAGAAGCCAAGACGTACATATCTTGCGCTCATTCGCTTTCTCCTTCTTATTTCGTCGTTTCTTTGTGCAAAGTTAATAGGTGGGAAAGGCACGAAAGCCCAACGCAAGCGTCGGGCTTTGCCAAATCTCACTTCGCCAGGAGTTTTTCATAGAGCGCCTTGTATTCTCCTGCCGATTTCTTCCAACTGAAATCCGCCTGCATGGCGTTTTTGACGATTTTCGGCCAGATTTCCACGAGGTTGCTGCATTCGCGAATGGCACGCTTTACCGCATACATCATTTCATGTGCATTATAGTTGTGGAAGAGGTAGCCCGTACCCTCGCCCGTCTTGTTGCTGAACTGCGTGACGGTGTCCTTGAGACCGCCCGTCTCGCGTACGACGGGAATCGTGCCATAGCGCATGGCGATGAGCTGCCCGATGCCGCACGGCTCATAGTTCGACGGCATGAGGAATACGGTCGCGCCCGCATAGATGCGCTGCGCAAGCTCGTTCGAGAAGCGGATGTTCGCCGAGACCTTGCGCGGGAAACGCCACGCAAGCCCCTTGAACCAATCTTCGTAGACCTTGTCGCCCGTGCCCAGCACGACGAACTGAATATCCTCGTGCTGCAGGATCTCGTCCATGACGCGCACGATGAGATCGAGCCCTTTAGGCGGCACGAGGCGCGAAACGAGTGCGATCAGGGGAATATGACGGTTCTCGGGCAGACCGAGCTGCCGCTGCAAGGCGACCTTGTTGTCGAGCTTGCGGTCGAGAGACGTCACATCGAAGGTTTCGTAGATATCCTTGTCCGTCGCGGGATTGTAAACCTCGTAATCAATGCCGTTGATAATACCGTAAATATCGTTGCTTCTCTTGCGTAAAAGTCCGTCAAGCATTTCGCCAAAGTATTCGTACTGAATCTCTTGGGCGTAGGTATGCGATACCGTCGAGATGTAGTCGGCGTAGGTCAGACCGCCCTTCATGAAGTTGACGGCATCGTAAAATTCCAAGTCGCCGTTCGTAAAGTATTTCCAGTCAAGACCCAAGACGTCCTGCATCACGTTCTTAGGAAAGACCCCCTGATACTTGAGGTTGTGAATCGTATAGATCGTGCGAATCCGCTCGTAGCGTTCATCGCCCATGTGTTCGAGCTTCAAGAGTACGGGGACAAGACCCGCGTGCCAGTCGTTCGCGTGGATGACGTCGGGCCAGAAATCCATCGCATCGAGGAGATTCAAGACGGCGCGTGCGAAGAAGGAAAACCTCTCGGCATCGTCGTCATAGCCGTAGAAGCCCTCGCGATAGAAATACTCTTCGTTGTCGATGAAGTAATAGGTCACGCCATCCTTGACGAGGCGATCGAGCCCGACGAACTTATCGCGCCATGCAACGGGAAGCGTGCCGTCGTAAAGATGCTCCATCTGATCGATATATTCCGCTGCGATCTTGCCAAACTTCGGCATGACGACGCGTATATCCACCCCCTGTTTGACCAGTTCCTTCGGGAGAGATCCGGCAACGTCCGCCAAACCGCCGGTCTTGGCAAAAGGCACAGCCTCGGCAGCAACATAAAGTACCCGCATGATATAAACCCCCTTCTGTGCTGCGGCGCTGCCAGCCTCGCCCCGCAGCGCAACACCCTTTTATCGTTATCCCCCGCCCGCTTCCTTGAAAGGCACGGGATGAATACTGTTCCCCTCGTTGATTTTGCTCGATCTTACTGCGCAGCAGCCGCTTTCTTCTTGCCGCTCTTTTTCGGCGGCTCTGCCTTTTTCATGCTCTTCGTAGACTCTGTCTTGCGCGAACGCGCCTTGACGGCAGTCTTTTTCTCTTCGCTCGCCTTAGCTGCCGCCTTTTTCGGCGCGGCTTTTGCCGCCGGCTGCTTCGCCTCTTCCTGCGCCGCCGGGCTTTTTGCCGCCGGCTTCTTCGGCGCCTTTGCCTTTTTTTTCTCCACGCCTTTGACGACAAGGACAGCGTCCTCTTCCTCAGACACGGAGCGTTTGACAAAAGGGACGGCGTCTTTGTGCCTCAAGTAGATCGTCGCCATCGGCGGCACGGTAATGACAAGCGACTGTTCGCGCTCATGCCAGCCATAGTCCTCCGTATAAAGCTCGCCCTCATTCTTCACGCCGGAACCGCCGAACTCCTCGGCGTCGCTGTTGAACACCTCGATGTAAGCGCCCTTCTTCGGCACGCCGATGCGGTAATCATGGCGCACCTCCGGCGTGAAGTTGCAGAGGACGACGATGAAGTCGTCGGGGGCGTCGGACTTTCGAACGAATGTGATGATGGAGTTCTCACTGTCGTTGCAGTCGATCCACTCGAACCCGTTCCAGTCGAAATCGACTTCCCAGAACGGACGGTTTTCCGTGTAAAACTGGTTCAGCGCACGCGAGTATTCGAGCATCTTCGTGTGCATCGGATATTCTTCGACGAGGTGCCAATCGAGACTGTCGTCGTAGTTCCACTCGATGAACTGTGCAAACTCGCCGCCCATAAAGAGGAGCTTCTTGCCCGGATGCGCCATCCAGTAGCCGAAGAAGCCGCGCAGTCCTGCAAATTTCTGCCAGTAGTCGCCGGGCATCTTGCTCACGAGCGAGCATTTGCCGTGCACGACCTCGTCATGCGACAAGGGAAGCACAAAGTTCTCGCTGAACGCATACATGAAGGAGAACGTGACCTTGTCCTGATTCCACTTGCGATAGATGGGATCAAGGCTCATGTACGAGAGCATGTCGTTCATCCAGCCCATGTTCCACTTGTAATTGAATCCCATGCCGCCCATGTAGACAGGCTTTGAGATCAAAGGCCACGACGTCGATTCCTCCGCGATCATCAGCGCGTTGGGATGGAACTTGAAGATCGCTTCGTTGAGCTTCTTGATGAAGTCCATCGCTTCTAAATTGCCCGTGTCGCCGTACTTGTTCGGCTGCCACTCGCCATCCTTCCTGCCGTAGTTCAGGTAGAGCATGTTGGCGACGGCGTCGATGCGCAGACCGTCGATATGGTACTCTTCGAACCAGAACATGGCATTCGAGATGAGGAAGCTCTGCACCTCCGTCCTGCCGTAGTCGAAGTTCGTCGTGCCCCATTCCCAATTCTCAGCGCGCTGCTCGTTATCTGACTCGTAGAGCGTCATGCCGTCGAAGTGGCGAAGCCCCTGCTCGTCCTTGCAGAAGTGACCGGGCACCCAGTCCATGATGACGGCGATGCCGTTCTTATGCGCCGTGTCAACGAAGTAGCGGAAGTCGTCCGGCTCGCCGTAGCGGCTCGTGACCGCATAGTATCCCGTCGCCTGATAGCCCCACGATCCGTCGAACGGATGCTCGCAGAGCGGCATGATCTCGATGTGCGTATAGTTCATCTTCTTCGCGTAGCCGACGAGCTGATCGGCAAGCTCGCGATACGAAAGGTACTCGCCGTCGAGCGTGCGCCGCCACGAGCCGAGATGCACCTCGTACGTCAGCATGGGATTTGCATACGATGGATGCGTCTTTTTGCGCTCCTGCCACTTCGCATCGTTCCATTGATATTTATTGAGGTTGTATAGGCGCGACGCCGTCTTTGGCTTTTTCTCCGCATAGAAGCCGTAAGGATCCGCCTTCATGATGTGCGGACCGCCCCACTGCGGCTCAATCGCGTATTTATAGACCTCGCCTTCTTCGAGCCCTTCGATGAAGATCACCCATATCTCGCCGTCGCCGATCTTTTGCATCGTATGCGTGCGCGTGTCCCATTCGTTGAAGTCGCCGACGACGCTCACGGACTTCGCATGGGGCGCCCATACGGAAAAGCGCACGCCCTTTTTGCCGTCCTGCTCTAGGAAGTGGGCGCCGAGCATCTCGTAAGCATGGTAGTTTGTCCCTTGGTGGTATAAGAATAAATCAAACTCACTCAAAGCAGATACGTTCACAATAATTCCTCCCAGCTTAGAAAAACTCTCGAAAGTATGGGGAAGCGGCAAAGCCTTGCCTTAGCTGTCAGACGATAATTACAGGCTTCACATGCCAAATATCATCTGCATACTCCTTGATCGTGCGATCCGAGGAGAACACGCCCGAGTTGGCGATGTTGATCGCCGACGACTTGAGCCATTCCGCTTGATGCTCGTACTTGCGGTTCATGTTCTTGTGCGCCCGATCGTAAGCGCCGAAATCCTTCAGGACGAAGAATTCGTCGTTGCCCTGAATCAGATAGTCGCGCAGCGAGTGGAAGTCGCCGTAAGTGCCGTCAACAAGCTGCGAGACGACAAGGCGCACAGCAGGATTCGTGTTGAACTCGTCCCATGCCTTGTAGCTGCCCGTCGCATAGTAGTTCAGGACTTCTTCTGCACGCAGACCGAAGATCTCGCAGTGTTCACGACCGACCGCCTGGCTGATCTCGACGTTCGCACCGTCGAGCGTGCCGAGCGTCAATGCGCCGTTCATCATGAACTTCATATTGCCCGTGCCCGAGGCTTCCTTCGACGCCGTCGAGATCTGCTCGGAGATATCGGCTGCCGGATAGACGATCTCGCCGATGGAGACGCCGAAATTTTCGATGAACACGACCTTGAGCACGTCGCTGACGTCCTTGTCGTTGTTCACCTTGTCGGCGACGGCGTTGATGAGGCGGATCGTCTCCTTCGCGATATAGTAGCCCGGCGCTGCCTTGCCGCCGAAGAAGCGCGCCGTCGGGGGGATGCTGAAGCGTTTGTTCGTCTTCAGCTCGTGATAGAGATACATGATATGCAGGATGTTCATGATCTGGCGCTTGTACGAATGGATGCGCTTGACCTGAATATCAAAAATCATGCCGGGATCGACGAGAACGCCGCCGTGCGCGTGGATGAAGTCAGACAGCTCGCCCTTGCGGAGCCGCTTGATCTTAGCCAGTTCCGAAAGGAACGATTTGTCCGTCACATGGTCGTTGAGACGCGAAAGCTCTTGCGGAGCTTTCTGCCATGCGTCGCCGATCGCATCGTCAATCAGAGCCGTCAGTTCGGGATTCGCGCCGATGAGCCAACGGCGGTGCGTAATGCCGTTCGTCTTGTTGTTGAACTTCTTCGGATAGTAACGGTTGAAGAATTTCAGCGTATCGCTCTTTAAGATGTCCGTATGAATCGCCGCAACGCCGTTGACGCTGTGGCTGCCGACGATGGCGAGACGCGCCATGTGCACCTGCCCGTCCTCGATGATCGAAAGCTCCCGCACCATCTGCTCGTCGTTCAAGAAGCGCTTGCGCACTTCTTCCAAGTGCCGGCGGTTGATCTCGTCAATGATCATATAGATGCGCGGCAGAAGCGGACGGAACATATCGACAGGCCACTTCTCCAGCGCTTCGGGCATGATCGTATGATTCGTATACGCCATCGTCTCGCGCGTGATCTGCCACGCCTCATCCCAGTCAATGCTCTGCTCATCGACGAGGATGCGCATGAGTTCGGCGACAGCGACCGCCGGATGCGTGTCATTGATATGAATGGCGATCTTCTTCGCGAAATCCCTAAGCTCCATGCCGGAAGCGAGATAATGGCGCACGATGCTCTGCACGCCCGCCGATACGAAGAAATACTCTTGGATGAGCCGCAGGCGGCGTCCCTCGTAAGAGCTGTCGTCGGGGTAAAGATACTCCGTGATGCTCTCGACGAAATTGCGGTACTCCTTCTTCGCCTGAATCTGCTCGCGCGTCATCGTGCCGTAGTCGGAGAAGTCACGGTTGACTTCGGCGTTCCAAAGGCGCAGCGTATTGACCGTATTGTTTCGGAAACCGACGATCGGCACGTCGTAAGGGATCGCCATGACGGTCATATAGTCCTCATGCACGAGAGCGAGGCTGCCGTCCTCTTCTTCCTTCATGTAGGCATTGCCATTGAACTTGACATTGACCGCCTTGTCTGCCTTGCGGTATTCCCACTCAAAGCCGTTGCCGAGCCAGTTGTCCGGAATCTCGACTTGGTTTCCCTTGATGATTTTCTGCTCGAAGAGACCGTATTGATAACGGATGCTGCAGCCATGCCCGGGCAGCCCTAAGGACGCCATCGAGTCGATGAAGCACGCAGCAAGACGCCCCAAGCCGCCGTTGCCGAGACCCGCATCCGGCTCTTCGGGGAAGCAGTTGCCAAGATCGACGTCGAGCTCTTCCAAAGCATCATGGAAAAGCTCCATCTCCCCGAGATTGACAAGATTCGAACGCATGAGCCGACCGAGCAAAAATTCGATGGAGAAGTAATACACCTGCTTGTCGCGGCGATTCATATACGCCTTGTTCGTCTTGACCCAATTCTCACTGATATACTGCTTCACGACGGCAACGATCGTCGCATAAACCTCATGCGATGTGAGCTCGGCGAAATCCCTGCCCCACAGGATATGCGCCGTAGCCAGGAATCTTTGTTTCAAACCTTCCTTTGCCAGCCCCAGCTCATTCCTCTTATTTGCCATGAGATCAGTCCTCCTAACTTGCTTTGGCAGTCACATGGATCTACACGCCTTTTTCTTTCGCGAGGCGAGAAACCGCTGCTCGAAAAAATCCACTGCGGCAAACATCCGCCGCTCGGCTTGATACAGACTGCTGTCTTTTCTTACTGCATATTCACCGCTGACGAAAAAGCCGCTCCGACGCGCATCCCCGCCTTAGTCCAACAGGCAAGCGCCTCGGAGCGGCTTTCCGACCCGCCCGAAAGGCGGGCGCACCTTCGATCAAATCACAACATTCTTGTTGACGATCAGCGGATAGTTCGGCGCTCCCTTGAGCCAGCGCCCTTGCGTGATCACTACGTTCTTGTCGCAGATCACGTTCTCGACGAGCACATTCTCCTCAAGATCACATTTTTCCATGATGATGGAATTTCGAATCTTCACCCCCGGCGCTACGGTCACGCCGCGAAACAGGATGCTGTTTTCGACTTCGCCATAGACGACGCAGCCATTGGCGACGAGCGAGTTCTGCACATGCGATGCCGCCTTGTACTGCACAGGCACGCCGTCCTTCGACTTCGTGAAGATGAAGCCGTTCTGCATAAACAGCTCATCCCAGTTCGCAGGTTCGAGCGCCTCCATGCTCGCCTTGTAGTAGGACGACGTCGAAGAAACGCACGCCGTATAGCCCTCGTGCATACAGCCGTACATCGTATAGCGGTCGGCGCGGCGAATGATGCCGTCGAGCACGAGATGCGTGCCGCCGTGCTCATATGTCGATCGCACCATTTCAACGAATACGCGCTTTTCCATGAGCAATGCGCCGTTGGATACCTTCGAGCCTTGGTAGATGACGGGCTTCAAGGCGATGTCCTCGATGAGACCGTTCTCCGCCGTCTCAATGACGACGCCCTCATCCGGCTCTTCTTCCGTTGCGATGTTGTAAACCATCGTGATGTCGGCGTTCGTATTCTGATGGAAGCGCAGTACAGGCGCGAAATTCATGTTGTAAATGTAGCTCGCACTCGCGAGAAGCACATACTTTTGCGCACTGTGTTCGACAAAATCGATGTTGTGGTAGAATGTCTTGAGATCGCCGGGGCGCGTGTCCTTGTCATCCTTTGCAAGCGGCAGATAGAAAAGGCCCTCGTGACGCCTTGCAAGATCCCAATCCTTGCCTGAACGCAGGTGATCCATGACTGAACGCGACTGCGAGGGCAGCACGATGCCTACATGGCTGATGCCGGAGTTGACCATGCTCGAAAGCACGAAGTCAATGACGCGGTAACGCCCTGCGAACGGCATGGAGCCGATGGGGCGGCTCTCCGTCAGCTCTTTGATGCGACCGTTGTCCTCATGCAGGTTGATAAGACCCATGACCGTATTCACAATGTTTCACTCCGTTCCCTTAAATTCCTTTTGCAAGGATTTCAGCCCGCCTGCTTGCTGCCTGTCTGCGCCATGACAACCTCATTTTCCGGGATGACGGCGATCGCGCCCTCTTCTCCCTCGACCTTGGCGCCGGCGGCAATCGTCGCCCCCTGCGCTATGATCGCATGATCGATGACAGCGCCTTCCTCGATCCTTACAAACGGCATGATGACCGAGTTCGTGACGCGCGCACCCTTGCCGATGCGCACACCCTGGAAAATCACGGAATTTTTCACCTCGCCGAATACCATAGAGCCCTCGCTCACCATCGAGCGGGTCACATCGGCTTCGCGTCCGACGTAGTGCGGCGGCAGCGATGGATTTGACGAATAGATGCGCCAGCTGCCGTCAAGGGCAAACGGCGGCTCATCCTGCAGGAGATCCATGTTCGCCTGCCAAAGGCTCTCGATCGTGCCGACGTCCTTCCAGTAGCCGTCGAAAGCGTACGTGAAGAGACGCGCCTTGTCCGCGAGCATCTTCGGAATGATATTCTTGCCGAAGTCATGGCTCGACATGCTGTCCTTCGCATCTTCCTCCAGATACTGCTGCAGGAACCTGCGATTGAAGATGTAGATGCCCATAGATGCGAGGTTCGATTTCGGCTCGGACGGCTTCTCCTCAAACTCGACGATGCGCCCATCCTTGTCAGCGTTCATGATGCCGAAGCGCGACGCCTCTTCCCAAGGCACTTCAATGACGCCGATCGTCGCTTCCGCCTTATGCCCCTTGTGCGCTTCGAGCATCCACGAATAGTCCATCGTGTAGATGTGGTCGCCGGAAAGGATCAAGACGTATTCAGGATCAACGCTGTCGATGAAGTTGAGGTTCTGATAGATGGCGTCCGCCGTGCCCTGGTACCAGTCGGCGCCCTTCTCCCGTGCGTACGGCGGCAGGATGAATACACCGCCGTCCTTCTTGTCGAGATCCCATGCGCTGCCCGTGCCGAGGTAGTTGTGAAGTTCCAAGGGGCGATACTGTGTGAGAACGCCGACCTTGTCAATGCCGGAATTGGCGCAGTTGCTCAAAGGAAAGTCAATGATGCGGTATTTGCCGCCGAACGGAACGGCAGGTTTCGCAATCTTCTTCGTCAAGGCGCCGAGACGGCTGCCTTGACCGCCGGCTAAGATCATCGCCAAGTATTCTGTTTTTCTCATGTGAATCCCTCCCGGGGCATGCTGTGGCACGCCCATATTTCTGCCCTTACTGAACCAGCAAAATTATGCCCGCCCCTGCGGGAAAGCGAAGGTCTTTCCTCTCGTGATCTTATGTTTCTGTTATTGTTATTATTCCACAAAACACATGGATTTCCTGCCGCATCCCGCGGGGAAAATGTTTTTTCTTGATTTTTCAGACGCTTGTCCACGAGCGGCGGGACCTTTCGCTAAAACGGGAGATCTTCTCAGAAAAACAGCATGGCGATCGCGCCGATAAAGGCTGCGATGCCCACGCCGCGCAAAAAGCCCGAAACGATCTTGCCGAAGCTGCCGAGATGCTTTTCTGCAAGCGGCTGCAAAAAGAAGAGCAGGATCGCCAGCGCGGCGATGAGAAGCGGCACATCGTGCCTGTAGAGCGCATAGCCAAGCCCTAAGACGACGAGAGTGAGGTTGCGCTTCGTGTTGCGCCCGCGCGTCTCCTGCGCCGGATTTTTCGGCGGCGGCTTGGGGATGCGCCTGTAGTGATAGGACTCGCTCATGCCGGCCTCCTATAGACGAGACGCACTCGTGCAAAGCCCGGAGAGTTTCGCGTAAAGATTCTTGCCGGGGCAGAGCGTCGAGTTGAAATCTCTATGTCCGAATACCGTACCTGCACCGGGTTTCAGCTTGTACCGATGCGAAAGCTCGGCGATGAGGCGCATGGCGGCGTCAAGCTGCACCGTCGTCGGCTCCGCCTGCTCGAAGTCGCCGACGAGATTGATGCCGATCGACGTCGC
The DNA here is from genome assembly GCF_052169755.1 of Selenomonas sp. Classification (GTDB taxonomy): domain Bacteria; phylum Bacillota; class Negativicutes; order Selenomonadales; family Selenomonadaceae; genus Selenomonas. Next base: position 15,887 of record NZ_JBQNBV010000035.1, read on the forward strand.
GTTGTGATGCCAGCAATGCGCCCCCACGGCGTCGAGCGGTCTGCCGCGTTCGATGATGCCATTCTTATGCACGACGAAATGATAGCCGATGCCTGACCAGCCGTTTTTCAGATGCCATTGGTGGATCGTCGCCGCCGACACATCGCGATCCGTATCGCCGATGTGGTGCAGAATGATGCTATCCGTGAAACTGCGCTTGTCAAGCGATAAAAACTTCAAATTCGTTTCGACGACATGCACGCCGTTTGAAACGGCTGCCTTCGCCTCCTCGGGAATGAGGATATTCGGCGCGATGCACGCGCCGGCGGCAAGAAGGACCGTGTTTTTAAGGAAATTTCTGCGATTCATATATGGGATACCCGCTTTCCAGTTTTTCGTTACCATATGAAACCCCAAGAAGTCAAGCCCGAAGGGCGCAGACTGATTGGCTAGGTTTCTGTAAGG
>NZ_JBQNBV010000036.1:0-16298 GCF_052169755.1 Selenomonas sp.
TGACCAAAATGGCAAGTATCTGGAAGGGTCTGGTAATCCGACGCTAAGCCTAGAGAATGGCGCAGGTTCTATGACAGGAGCTACAGCAGTCAATACGATGAACGTGACGGTTAATCTCAAGAACCTTACGCAGTATAGCGGCAGCGATACGATCAAGGCAGATTATGACGGCAATGCGGCGGGGACGCTGAAGGAGATCAATGCCGACCAGAGCGGCGTTTTGACCGGCACCTATACGAACGGCATCAAGCGCGCTTTAGCGCAGGTGGCTGTCGCGCAGTTTGACAACGCGTCGGGTCTTACGAAGACGGGTGGGAATCTCTACGCCGAGTCGAACAACTCGGGGACGGCGAACATCAAGACGGTCAATGCGCTCGGCGTGACGTTGACGCCGGCATCGCTTGAAATGTCGAACGTCGATATTGCGAACGAGTTCGCCGATATGGTGGTGACGCAGAGGGGGTTCCAGTCCAACTCGAAGATCATTACGGTTGGCGATGAGATGCTTGAAACCGTCATCAACATGAAGCGCTGATGACAACTTGGGCTGAGAAGCTGTGATGCACAGTATCAACTTGGCTCTGATAAAGATAGGCAGGAGGGGCGCAGCCCCTCTCCTATCCCGCACTTATTCCAAGGCGAAAGGATGGGCGAATGATTAAACTGACAAAATTCAAGTCGGAGGCACATAAAAAAGGGGAATTCGTCCTCAACGCCGAAATAATAGAAACAGTGGAAGAGACGCCCGATACGGTCGTCACTCTGACAAATGGCAAGAAACTCATCGTTGAAGAATCAATGGAAGAGATTGTGGAGCGCGTCATGGAGTACCGCCGCGCTAAACATCGTTTGTGATTCCGGGCTTTCTCGGATGATTTTATGATAGAGAGAAGAGTTAGGAGGAGGAAGTTTTATGGCGGAAGAAAAAGAAGGGCAAGCCATTGCTCCGGAGCCGGGCAAAAAATCCCCGATCATCCTGATTGTTGTCATAGTCATCGTGGCTTTGTTGGCAGCGGGTGGTATTTCCTTTTTCATCACGCAGCAAATGATGGCGAACAGTACCGGTGATGGCGGCGGACCTTCGCGGCTGAACCACGATCCCGGCGTGTTCATCAAGCTGGGGGATCCTAAGGACGGCATCCTTGTCAATGTCGGTGGTCTCAAGGCGGGACGCTTCTTGAAGGCGAGCATTGTCTTGGAGATGAATCCCGGCAAGAAGGATAACATTGCTGACGGCAAGTTGTTGGCGCCGGCAGAGACGAAGATCATGGATGTGACGCTCCAGACTCTGCGCTCGCTGAAGGTTGAAGAACTTGACGCAGGCAAGCAGGATGAACTGAAAACAACCCTTCGTGACAGCTTGAACAAGGCTTTGGGCGAGGGATCGGTGTATGAGGTCTATATCACGAGCTTCCTCATGCAGTGATGAGCCATCAGAGCAAGGGAGAAAGGAGGAGGAAGATTGGCAGAAGATGTCTTGTCACAAAATGAGATAGACAAACTTCTTTCCGCGCTGTCGACCGGCGAAGTTTCTGCTGAGGAAGTACAGGCGGAAGAGGAAGAGAGAAAAGTCAAGACATACGACTTCAAGCGGCCGGACAAGTTCTCGAAAGATCAGATCCGCACGCTGAATATGCTCTACGAGAACTTTGCGCGTCTCTTGAACACTCACCTATCTACCCATTTGCGGACGATGGTCAATGTGGAAGTCGTTTCGGTGGAGCAGCTCACGTACCAAGAATTCCTGCAGTCTTTGAGCAACCCGAGTGTGATCGGCGTCATGGCGCTGCCGCCTTTGAAGGGCAACATCATCATGGAGGTCAACACAGGTATCGCGTTTGCTTATATCGACCGTGTTTTCGGCGGGTTGGGAGAAAATTCGCTGAAGCCGCGCATCCTCACGGAGATTGAGGAAGCGGTCATGCGCAAGTTCATTGCCAAGGCAAGCGAGTTTTTCAAGGAATCTTGGTCGAATGTGATCGAGGTCAATCCGGTGCTTGAGGCGATTGAGGCAAACCCCGGTTTCGTACAGATCGTGCCGCCGAGCGACATGGTCATCATCGTTACCGTACAGGTCAAGATCGGTGAGGTCGAAGGGTTTATGACTCTCTGCGTGCCGTATCTTGTCTTAGAGCCTATCATGTCGAAGCTCTCGACCTCTTTCTGGGTGGCGGCTTCCGTCGCGAAGGACAACAACCCGGATAAGATTCGTGCGCTTGAAAAGAAGATTCATAAATCGCCAATTCCTTTGATTGTGGAACTTGGCACGATTGATATGACGATTCGCGAGTTTTTGACCTTGGGCTTCGGCGATGTGCTGCAGCTTGATACGAAGGTCAAGGATGAGTTGAAAATTCTTGTCGGGCAAAAACCTAAGTTCCTTTGCCGACCCGGCACACAGGGCAAACGGTCGGCAGTCCAGATCACACAAGTAACCTTTGAAGGGGATGAAGATACGGATGAGTGATGATTTAATTTCGCAAGAGGAAATTGATGCGTTATTAAACGGCGGCGGCGACAGCTCGACAGAAGCCGACGCCCCGGCGGAGACCCCGGCGCCCGCAGACAATTCTCCATCTCAGGGAGGGGATGCTCTGACGGATATTGAGCGCGATGCGCTCGGGGAAATAGGCAACATTTCTATGGGGAGCGCAGCGACTACGCTCTCGGTGCTCTTAGGGCATAAGGTTTCGATCACGACGCCTACGGTATCGGTGGATACGCTGAGTTCCATCAAAGATCAGTATCCGATGCCGTATCTCATCGTCGAGGTAGGCTATACCGTCGGCATTGACGGCAACAATGTGTTAGCGATTCAAGCGCAGGATGCATCCATCATCGCCGACCTCATGATGGGCGGCGACGGAACGAATCCGACGCAGGAGCTCAATGAAATTCATATGAGCGCTGTCGGCGAGTCGATGAATCAGATGATGGGGTCGGTGGCTACATCGCTGTCGACGATGTTTAACAAGAAGATCGACATCTCGCCGCCAAAGGTCAATATGATTGATCTCGGTTCAGAAGATAAGGTTACGGAGATTGTTTCTGCGGATGATCCTATCGCGAAGATCTCGTTCCGCATGGAAGTTGATGGTCTGATCGACAGTGAGATCATGCAGATTCTGCCGATTCCTGTGGCTCAGGAAATGGTAGGGTATCTCTTGAGTAATGAAGCAGAGGAGGAAGAGCCAATGCCAGTACCAACGCCAGCACCGGCAGCACCTGCTCCGGCACCGGCAGCAGCGGCTCCGCCACCGGCAGCGCCTATGATGGGGGCTGCTCCGGGCTACGGTGCGCCGCCGTCTCCGCATGTGGCGTCGAATGTGCCCGTACAGCCGGCGATGTTTGCACCGCTTTCTACGGCTCCCGTACAGGTGAACGATGCGAACATCGGGCTGATACTTGATGTACTGCTTCAGGTAACTGTGGAGCTTGGTCGCACAAGAAAGACGATTAAGGATATTCTTGAGCTTACGAACGGCTCCATCGTTGAACTTGATAAATTGGCAGGCGAGCCTGTAGATATCATGGTCAACGGGAAGTTCTTGGCGAAGGGAGAGGTTGTCGTCATTGACGAGAACTTCGGCGTTCGTATCACAGATATTGTAAGTCCCGCAGAAAGGGCGCAGCAGTTGCAATAATATGCGTCTTGCTGGACATTTTCGGTCGATTCATATACAATAGATTGTGCGATGCGTTTTACATGAGGGGTTGCCTTTGCGGTTTCAAGCTGCTTAGGGAATGCCTGCGCAACTGTATGTGGGCATCTGCGTATTAAGAGCAGACATAGAATTCAGTGAGGAGAGATAATTTATGGCAAGCAGAGTTTTAGTGGTGGATGATGCGGCGTTCATGCGAATGATGGTCAAGGACATCTTGTCTAAGAATGGCTACGAGATTGTCGGCGAGGCGGAAAACGGCATGAAGGCGCTGGAAAAGTACCAGGAGCTTAAACCTGATCTCGTAACGATGGATATTACGATGCCGGAAATGGATGGCATCAGTGCGGTCAAGGAAATCAAGAAGGTTGACCCGAATGCGAAGGTCGTTATGTGCAGTGCGATGGGACAGCAGGCGATGGTCATCGAAGCGATTCAAGCGGGGGCGCGGGACTTTATCGTCAAGCCGTTCCAGGCAGATCGTGTCCTTGAGGCTGTGCGTAAAGCGCTTGGCTGATGCTGACAAAAAAGGGTGTCGTCCTTTGGCTTGGTCTGCTTGTTGTCACAGTATTCCTGTTTCCGTCTGTCGGTATAGCTGCAGGTGATGGAAGTTATCTTTCGGGCTACGAGAATCAGGATCCTGTGCCGAATGGTACGCCGGGTGTTTCTTGGTGGTCAACCGTCGCTTATGTGGCAAGTCTTGTTGTCGTGTTTCTTTTCGTCGCGGGACTCGCTTACTATGTTTCAAAGTTTTTGGGCGGGCGATTCGGTCGTGCGACGTCTGGACGCGGCGGACGCGTGCTTGAAAACCTGCCGCTCGGACCGGGGCGTTCAGCATGCGTCGTTGCGTTGGCGGGCAGGTTTTTGATTCTCGGTGTGACGGAGCATTCCATCACCCTTTTGGGGGAGATTGACGATGCAGATGAGGCGGAGCAGCTTTTGAAAAAAAGCCTTGAAGAATCTCCGCTGCCGTTTTCTGATACGGGTGGATTCGAGCGACAGTTTGGTTCGCTCGATCAACTGGTGAGGAGAATACCGACGATGTTCAAGAACGATGTGTTTCGAAAGTAGAGGAGTTGTGAACCATTGATGGAGAAGCGGCGAGTGTTGCTGGGAAGCGTACTGTTCTTTTCCGTACTCCTCATAGCGCAGGAGGCTTTGGCAGCGCCTCTGATTCCGAACCTCAGCGTCAGTGTTGGAGAGGCAAGTAATCCGCAGGATGTTGCGGCTTCTTTGCAGATTTTGGCGCTCTTGACGATTCTTTCGCTTGTACCGTCGATCTTGGTCATGACAACGTCGTTCGTACGCATTGTCGTCGTCATCGGGTTTCTCAGAAACGCTATGTCGACGCAGAATGTGCCGCCGAATCAAGTGGTGCTTGCGTTGTCCCTGTTCTTGACGTTTTACATCATGCAACCGTATTGGAGTGAAGCAAATCAACAGGGAATCCAGCCGTATCTTGCAGGGCAGATCACACAGGAGCAGGCGATTGACAATACGTTGGCTCCCTTGCGTGAGTTCATGTTCCGACAGACGCGTGAGTCAGATTTGGCGCTTTTCGTCAATTTATCCGACGCCGAAAGACCTCAGTCGCAGGCAGATGTTTCTACTGCTACTTTGATTCCGGCGTTTGTCATAAGTGAATTGAAAACGGCGTTTCAGATCGGCTTCATGATCTATATCCCGTTTATCGTCATCGACATGATCGTGGCGAGTACTTTGATGTCAATGGGTATGATGATGCTGCCGCCGGTCATGATTTCGTTGCCATTTAAGATACTGCTTTTTGTTATGGTCGATGGCTGGCATCTTTTGATCAAGTCGCTCATTGTAAGCTTTAAGTAGGAGGAACGCGGATGTCTGGCGATCTTGTCATTCAGATTGGGCAGAATGCTCTCTGGATCGTGCTCCTAGTTTCCGCGCCGATGCTTGGTCTCGGTCTGGCTGTAGGTCTTCTCGTGAGCGTGTTCCAAGCGACTACTTCCATTCAAGAAGCGACGCTTGCCTTTATTCCGAAGATCATCGCGGTGTTTGTCGCAATCTTGATCTTTGGGCCGTGGATGCTCAGCATCCTCGTGGAATATTTCACGAATATCTTCGTGAATCTGCCGCTCTATATCGGATAGCGAGGAGAGATGTGCCCGTGGATTTCTACACCCTGCTTCAAGGGCATGCGGCAGTCTATCTGCTCGTTTTGACACGCATTACGGGGCTTTTTGTCATCGCGCCTTTTTTCGGCAGTTTGAACATTCCTGTGCGCATTCGCGTAGGAGCTGCCGTTGCTTTTTCCTTCGTGTTGTTTCCTGTTGTAGACAGCTATGGCTCTGTGACGGCGCCGGGCAATGTATTCCTTTATGCAGGGGCAGTGGCGGGGGAATTGTTTGTCGGCTGGCTGATCGGCTTTGTGGCGTATGTGACGTTTTCGGCGATTCACTTTGCCGGCAAGGTCATGGATATGCAGGTTGGATTCGCAATGGTCAACGTGATGGACCCGACTTCCGGTCAGCAAATACCGCTTATCGGAAGTTTTCTTTATAATTTGGCGGTTATTGTTTTTCTCGTCGTCAATGGGCATCACATGCTGATTGCAGCATTGTTTGAAAGTTTTCAGTCTGTGCCGATTTTGGGGCTGGCGCCTGCTCCGACGATTGCAGGTTTCGTTGTGAATCTTGTCAACGGCGTATTTGTAACGGGCATGAAGCTGGCGATGCCTGTAACATTTTCCATTCTTCTGACGAATGTTGGTCTTGGAATCTTGGCGCGAACGATGCCGCAGCTCAATATCTTCGTTGTCGGTTTGCCTCTTCAAATTGTTATTGGCATGTTCGTTCTTTCGATTCTGATGCCGTTTTATGTCTTGTTTCTGGATGTGTTGTTCAATGAAACGTATGCGCAGATTACCACTGCCCTCCACGCAATACAATAGTGAACCGCCGGATTTTGTTTTTGATCTGCAGCTCTTTGCGGGAGAAAAGACGGAAGAACCTACGGCGAAGCGGCGCAATGATGCACGTCAAAAAGGGCAGGTAGCTAGGAGTCAGGAACTCAGCGGCGCGTTTGTGCTGTTGGCGGGATTCTTCGTGATGCGCGCACTCGGCAGTACAATTCTTGCGGAAATCGAAGAGTACACGATTCATATCTACGGGCACATGAATCAGACGATTGATGCAGAAACCGTTATGCGGCTCATTATCGATGGCATGATCGTCTTGGCAAAGACGGCATTTCCGGTGATGGTTGCAATCCTCATCATGGGACTTGCTATTAATTTTTACCAAGTTGGTTTTATGTTTACGACGGAACCGCTTTCCTTCAAACTGGACAAACTCAATCCGATCACGGGCTTTGGGCGCATATTCTCGAAGCGTTCGGTCGTCGAGCTTTTGAAATCTCTGTTGAAGATTGCGATCATCGGTGCATTTCTCTACATCTATTTGTCAGGAGAAATTATGCACATGCCGGAGTTCATATACCTTGATCTTAAGAGCAGCATGGCGCGTATGGGAGATCTCATCTTTTCGCTCGTGTTCCAGATCATCATCGTTTACTTCGTCATGGCAGCGGCGGATTTCGCCTATCAAAAATGGCAGACGACACAGGATCTCAAGATGAGCAAACAGGACATTAAGGAAGAGTTTAAGCAAACGGAAGGTGATCCGCAGATCAAGGGGAAGATTCGCCAGAAGCAGCAGCAGATGGCGATGAACCGCATGATGAGGGAAGTGCCGGAAGCCGACGTCATCGTGACGAACCCGACGCATTATGCTGTCGCCTTGAAGTATAAAACGGGGATGAAAGCGCCGGAGGTTGTTGCCAAGGGGCAGGATCTCGTCGCACAGAAAATCAAGGATATTGCGCGTGAGCATCGCGTGACAATCGTTGAGAATAAGCCCTTGGCAAGGGCGCTCTACGCGGCGGTGGATGTCGGGGGCACGGTGCCGCCCGAGCTTTACCAAGCGGTCGCTGAAGTGCTCGCTTATGTGTACCGTTTGAAGAAGAAAAAATTTGCTTAAAGAGAAGTTTTTTTGGGGATAGAGGAGCAAGAACAGCATGGCGACAGAAAATCCAACGCTTTCCAATGGCTTCATAACGAAATACAGCGATATCTTCATAGCTGTAGCAATCGTCACGATTGTCATCATGATGATTATTCCATTGCCTACGGCTCTTCTTGATTTGTTAATTTGCGTAAATATCACGCTTGCACTCGTCATTGTCATGGTGACGATTTATAATGTGGAAGCTTTGGATTTTTCCGTTTTTCCATCGTTGCTTTTGGTCACGACGCTCTTTCGGCTTGCGCTTAATATATCGGCGACAAGGCTGATCCTCTTGAACGGCTATGCCGGCGATGTCATCATGGCTTTCGGCAACTTTGTCGTCGGCGGTAATGCGCTCGTCGGCTTCATCATTTTCGTAATTCTCGTCATCATCCAGTTCATCGTCATCACGAAGGGTGCGGAGCGTGTCGCAGAAGTTTCGGCGCGTTTCACGCTCGACGCGATGCCGGGCAAGCAGATGGCGATTGATGCTGATCTGAACCAAGGAGCCATCACGGATGCGGAAGCGAGCAAAAGGCGCTTAAAGATTCAACAGGAAGCTGATTTTTATGGTGCGATGGACGGCGCCTCGAAGTTTGTCAAGGGCGATGCTATAGCTGCTATCATCATCATCATCATCAATATTACGGGCGGTTTTGTCATCGGTATGCTGACGCGCAACATGTCGGCACTGCAGGCGCTGCAAAGCTATACTCTGTTGACCGTCGGCGAAGGTCTTGTCAGCCAGATTCCGGCTCTGATGATTTCGACGGCGACAGGTATCCTCGTCACGCGTTCGGCTTCTTCCAAAGGCAATCTCGGTCTTGACGTAGCGATGCAGCTCTTTAACCGTAGCCGCATTTTCTATATCGTCAGCGGCGTCCTCTTTTTCCTCGCCATCGTTCCGGGTATGCCGGGGCTGCCGCTCGCGGCTCTTTCGATTCTTTGCTTCCTCGCGGCGCGTCGTTTGCGCAGTTCGGAAAAAGTGGTCGAAGAAATCCCCGAAAAGAAGAAAGCAGACAAGGCGAAAGCGGATGCTACGAAGCCCGAGAATATTGTCAATCTCCTGCAGGTTGATCCGATGGAACTTGAGATCGGCTACAGCTTGATTCCGCTGGTTGACACGGGGCAAGGCGGCGATCTTTTGGAGCGTATCGTCATGATCCGTCGGCAGTGTGCCTTAGAGCTCGGTCTTGTTGTGCCGACAATACGCATACGGGACAATATTCAGATTAAGCCAAACAACTACATCATCAAGCTCAAGGGCATAGAAGCGACGCGCGGCGAGCTCATGCTTGATCACTATCTCGCGATGAATTCGGGCACGGTTTTTGAAGAGGTGCCGGGCATCGAAACAACGGAGCCGGCTTTCGGACTCCCCGCGCTTTGGATTTCGGAAGATCAGCGTGAGCAGGCAGAGCTCAACGGCTATACGGTTGTTGACGCTGTTTCCGTTCTTGCGACGCATTTGACGGAGGTCATCAAGGCGCATGCGGCGGAGATTCTTGGCCGCCAGGAGACGCAGAATCTCCTCGACAACTTGAAAAAGACGAATGCAGCTCTCGTTGAGGAAGTTGTGCCTGAAGTCCTCGCTGTCGGTGAGGTGCAGAAAGTCTTGGCAAATCTTCTGGCAGAACGCGTCTCCATTCGAGATATGGAAACAGTTCTTGAAGTGCTTTCCGATTATGGACGTGCGACGAAGGATACGGATATCCTCACCGAGTATGTGCGCCATGCACTTGCACGCCAGATTTCACAGCAGTATGTTCAGAACAATGTCTTGCCTTGCATCACGCTCGATCCCGGGCTGGAAAATCATATAGCGGGCGCCGTGCAGCGTACCGAGCACGGCTCTTATGTGAGTCTCGATCCAGATACGATGCAGCGTCTCCTGGCATCGCTCAACGCGGAATTGCCTAAGCTCACGAATATGGGCTATGAGCCGATCGTACTCACAAGTCCTGCGGTGCGAACCTATTTCCGCCAGCTTGTTGAGCGTTCCGTGCAGGGGCTTGTCGTTCTTTCCCATGCGGAAATCGAGCAGACGGTCGAACTTCAGATTCTTGGGACGGTGAGAACTTAATTGCGCATCAAGGTGTTCCAGGCTGCCACGATGAAAGACGCTATGGCTCAGGTGAAGGATGAGCTTGGCGACGACGCGGTGATCCTGCATACAAAAAAAATAAAGAAGGGCGGCATCCTTGGGTACGGCGCAAAGGAGATTTTTGAAGTGACGGCGGCTCTCGACGAGGCGCCGCGCCGCCCACCCAAGAAACGCGAAGAACGTCTCCCGACGCTTGCTGAACTGCAGGCGCAGGAGGCGTCGCCAAAGGAGCCGCCTAAGAGCGCGGTGCCGCTGCCGCAGGGTCATGCGGCGCGAGCTGTGCAGGGAGAGACAATGACGCCGCTTGCTGTGCCGCAGGAAGGACAGGCAAGAGCAGTTTCTGCATCCGTTGCGACAGCCGTAGATCCTTTGCAGATGCAGATGCAGATGCAGATGCCTGTACAGCAGGCGACCGCTGCAGCCCAACCGCAGAGGCGTCTTTCGCAGAGTGCAGCAAAAAGCTATAAGACGGCAGGAACGGAAGCGGCGGTCGCTGAAGCGAAGCGGCAGGCATACGATTCGATGCCCGATGTGACAGCGCCTGTTGTCGCAGGGAAAGAACCGTTTGTTCCGGCGTTTCCATCGCAGGAACAGGCGGCGGAATCGTTTCTGCCGCTCGTTCCTGCCGCAGAAAAAGCCGAATCGCTTGAGCCGCCTGTACGCAAGGTGCGGCGCAGACGGGCTGCCTCTGTCAAGCGAAGAAAGCTGCGTGTTGCGGAGAAAAAGGATACTCTTGATGAGGCGGCGGCATCTTCATCCGCAGCTGACGTAGCGCCCAAGGCGAAGCCTGTGGATGAAAAGGCGGCGCAGGCGTCGAAAGAGGATGCAGACCAAAGGCGGGAATCCGCTGCGAGACCGCCTGAAAAAGGCGATGCAGAGCGTCAACAAGAAACGATTGAGGCTTTGCAGAACGAGCTTCTTCAGATGAAGGCGATGCTCGTCCAGGTCGTCAGCAAGGAAAAGGCGCCGGAAGATGAAATGTCTTTGCAGCAAGCCTTGAAACAGCAGGATGTCGAGCCGGACATCATCGAGGATGTCGTGCTGCAGCTGCCCGCCGAAACCATCTTGGCAGACAAAGATACGCCGCTTGCCCTTGAAGGTCTGACGAAGTATCTCGCCGACAATATGCAGATGGCAGACGGTCTTGAACTCAAGAGCCGCAAGCGCAAGATAGCAGCTCTTTTAGGTCCGACAGGGGTCGGCAAGACAACGACGCTCGCCAAGATCGCTGCGCAGTGTGTGTTGGAAAAAGGCATCAGCACGGCATTCATCACGGCAGATACCTATCGCATTTCAGCAGTCGAGCAGCTCAAGACGTATGCCGACATCTTAGGGCTGCCGATCGCCATCGTATATACGCCGGATGAGCTAAAGGAAGCCATACAGAAGTTCCGACAGAAGCAGCTTATACTCATCGACACGGCGGGGCGCAGTCAGCATAATCGCCGCCAGATGGCGGAGCTCAAGGATTTTCTTGCCGTTAATCCCAATATTGAAAAGTACCTCGTCTTGAGTGCCACGACGAAGAATGAGGACGCGAAAGATATCGTGGATAAGTTTTCCGTATGTAAGCCTGACAAGGTGATTTTCACCAAGACGGATGAAACGAAGAGCCTTGGCATTATCTTGAATATTTTGTGCAAAAAGGATATGCGGCTCTCCTATCTGACCAATGGGCAGAGCGTTCCGGACGACATTGTATCGGCGGAGGCGGGAAAGCTTGCAGAACTTTTTTTGAGGTAGATGTATGGAGGATCAGGCAGCGAGTCTCCGAAAGCTCGTAGAAAATAAAAAAGATCCCGCCGCCACGGACGTCGGCAAGGATGCGTCGGCAGGTGCAGAGCCTGCCGCACCGACTGCGCCGCGTCCTCTGCCCAAAGAAGGCGCACGCATCATCGCCGTCACGAGCGGCAAGGGAGGCGTTGGCAAATCAAATCTTACGGTAAATCTTGCGCTCGCTTTCATCGCTGAGGGAAAAAATGTGCTTGTCATTGATGCCGACCTTGGCATGGCGAACGTCGACGTCCTCTTGGGAACATCATCTAAGTACAATCTTCTGCATCTTCTGGATGATGACGTGGTGCTTGATGACGTCATCCTCAAGGGACCGTATGGGATTCGCTACATTTCAGGCGGCTCCGGTATGGAGCAGGCAGGAGAATTCACTCCTGCCGAACGCAGCCTGCTGGAAGAAAAACTCACGGGCTGCGGCGAGATGGCGGACATCATTCTCATAGATACGGGGGCAGGTATCGGCAGAAATGTTCTCGACTTCATTCTGGCGGCAGACGAGGTGCTTCTCGTGACGACGCCTGAGCCGACGGCGCTGACCGATGCCTATGCCGTTATGAAGGCGTACAGTATGTATGCCGCGAAACCGAACATGCGCCTCGTCGTCAATCGCGTTTACGATGAGGCGGAAAGCCTGGAAGTGGCGGAAAAACTTAAGAAAACGGCAGAACGGTTCTTGCACATGGATATCGGCTGTCTTGGTGCGATTTATGAGGACCGCAACATGATCCAAGCCGTGCGGCAGCAAAAGCCGATCTTAGAAGCATATCCAAGCTCGCTTGCAGCGAAGTGTATCAAGGCGATTGCACGAGCAATTCTCTACGGGGAGAAAGTTCCTGTAAAAAAAGGCTGGAAATCATTCCTGCAATATTTTCTTGATTTCACTCGATGATAGGGAGGTGCCTGTTATGGCCGGCGATTTGATCAATGCGGCAAAGGTGTTAAAAATTGGGCAGAGGGTTGAGTTTTACCTCGAAGATGACGATATAAAGTATACGAGCCGTATAGAAGATATTACTTCGGATCGATTGGTTGTTGCCATGCCTGTGGATGAGAAACGTCGTCCTGTCATACCGGCAGTTGGTGAACAGCTCTATGGACTTGCTGTAGATGAGATGTGTCGTTACCGCTTTTTTTCTGTATTCAGGGGAAAGGCGCGGGATCCGATTCCTGTCTGGAAGATCACGAAGCCCGAGGTCGTTGAGCGTCACCAGAACCGCGGTTTTGTGCGTGCAATGGTGCGTTTGCCCATCCAAGTGCGGATTATCAATACGGAAGGTCGCGAGGGCGACTTGATGAATCTGCGAACCACAGATGTCAGCGGCGGCGGCGTTTCCTTTATCGCGCCGCACCATGTCAAGATCAACAGCCGTGCGGCCATCGTGTTCACGAACTTCCCCAACATCGGCACATTGTCCGTCATGACGCGCGTTGTACGCTGTCAGCCTCTTGCGTCGAATGATCGCGGCTGGCAGATCGGGGCGCACTTCCTTGAGCTTAATCGAGGAACGATGAATAAAATCGTCCATTTTGTCTTTAGCGAACTCCGCCGTCAAATTGCCCTGCACCCGGACAGTCCCGGTCGTGAATAAATAAAAGCAGGATTTTTGACGGTGGCGGCGAAGAATATAAGAATGATGCAAGTGATTCGCGATTCGCGTGCTGCCTGGCTGGTACCAAGGCTCTTGGCGAAGGTTGCGGAGCAAACTGACAGGCTGCTGGGCCTTTTGAGGTGATGCTGCACTAAGCGGTAGTTCCTAGAGGCAGCAGAAAACAAACAGGGGGATTTGAAATGGAAACAAATCAGTACATGGACATGTTTTTGGACGAGTCACGCGAACATCTGCAGTCCTTGAACGATGGTCTGCTGAGCCTCGAAAATGACCCGAACGAGGTGTCCGTCGTCAACGAGATTTTTCGTAACGCGCATACATTGAAGGGTATGTCGGCGACGATGGGGTTCAATAAGATCGCTGAGCTTACACATGAGATGGAAGACGTTCTTGATCTTATCCGCAACAATCAGCTCAAGGTGACGGAGGACATCATTGAGACGATCTTTAAGTGCCTTGACTCCCTGCAAGAAATGATCGAAAACGTCGGCAATGGCGATCCTGAGGATCTTGTTGATGTTTCTGACCTCGTGAAAAAACTCTCGTCCATTTCGAAAGGCGAGCCGCAGCCAACGGCAGATGCCGCAGAACCGCCGGCTCCGACAGCTGCTGAGGCGCCTGCAGAAGCTGCGTCGATATCCTCGCTGGACTACACGGAGGACGATAAAGATGCAATGAAGGCTGCGAAGCAGGGCGGCATGGACGTGTTCCATATCCACATCCGTCTCGCCGATACATGCCTTTTGAAAGCAGCGCGTACATACATGGTCATGAATGCCCTCGAAGAGATTGGCGACGTCATCAAATCGGTTCCCCCGGCAGAGGATCTGGAAGCGGAGAAGTTCGATCACGATTTCGATCTCGTGATTGTGACGACTTCCGACGCACATGCAATATCCGATGCACTTGCACCTGTCTCCGAACTTGAAGAAGTGAAGATCGAGCAGGTCGATCCTGATAACCTTGCAGCCCCGTCAGCGGCTCCTGCAAAGCCTGCGGCTGCCGCTGCTCCCGCTGAAGCGCCGCCTGCTGCACCTGCGCCGACACCGGTTCCTGCGGCAAAGCCCGCTGCCAAACCTGCGGCAAAACCCGCAGCGAAAGCTCCGGCGAAGCCGGCGCCGGCTGCTGAGAAGAAGCATCATGCGAGCCAGTCCGTGCGCGTCGATATCGAAAAGCTCGACAATCTCATGAACCTTGTCGGTGAGCTTGTCATCAACAAGGTGCGCCTTGAGCAGATCGGCACGACGAATCGTATGCCGGAACTTACGGAAACCTTAGAACAGATGGATCGAGTGACGACTGATCTGCAGAACGTCGTCATGAAGGTTCGCATGGTTCCGGTCAGTCAAGTGTTCAACCGTTTCCCACGCATGGTTCGTGATATCGCAAAAGAACTCAACAAGGACATCAACCTTACGGTCGAGGGTGAGGAAACCGAACTTGACCGTACGGTTATCGATGAGATCGGCGATCCGCTGATGCATCTTCTGCGGAACTCGCTTGACCACGGCGTCGAACATCCCGATGACCGCGAGAAGAAGGGCAAGCCGCGCACGGGCGAGGTTGGTCTTATCGCGCGACATGAAGGAAACAATGTTGTCATTATGGTCACGGACGACGGTGCGGGCATTGATGCCGATAAGATTCGTGCCAAGGCTGTGGAAAAAGGCATTTACACACAGGATGAGGTTGATACGATGTCTGATGCGGACGCCGTACGCATCATCTTTGCACCGGGTTTTTCAACGGCGGAGCAAATTACGGATATCTCCGGTCGCGGCGTTGGCATGGACGTTGTGCGCAGCAAGATCGAATCCTTGGGCGGTCACGTCGATGTTGAAACGAAAATCGATGAAGGCTCTGTATTCAAGATCAAGCTGCCGCTGACGCTCGCTATCATCCAGGCGCTTCTCGTGCGCGTGCAGGAAGAGATGTATGCGATTCCGCTCGGTTCCATCGACAGTACGATCAATATTCATCCCGATGACATCAAGACGGTGCAGAATCAGGCGGTTATCGTGCTGCGCGGTCAAATCATTCCGATCATCAATCTCAGTAACGCACTCCAAGTGCCGCGTACGAAAGAAGAAGACAATGACGATATCTTTGTCGTCGTCGTTTATGTCGGTGAGCGTAAGGCTGGTATTGTCGTCGACAATCTCATCGGTCAGCAGGAAATCGTCATCAAGACGCTCGGAAAACTCCTTTCCGGACTCAAGATCTTCTCTGGAGCGACTGTGCTCGGAGATGGCCGTGTCGCCTTGATTTTGGATGTAGGCACGGTCGTGCAGCAGTAAGGGGGAGGATTTAGACATGGCTAAGGAAAAAAAGGCAATTATGGAAGATGTTCAGGTCGCTGCATTCAAGCTCTTGAAAGAAGAGTATGGCGTAAACATCCTCAATGTGCAGGAAATCAAAGTTTTGACAGATATCACACGCGTGCCTTTCGCGCCGGACTACATCAAGGGCGTCATCAATCTGCGCGGCAGTGTGCTGCCGGTCATTGACCTCAAGCGCCGCATCGGTCTTGAAGATGCTCCCTACACGGAGGCAACGCGCATCGTCATCATGAAGATTGGCGAGTTTTCCATCGGTATGATTGTCGATGCCGTGACTGAGGTGCTGACTATTTCCGGACGTGATATCAATGCAGCGAAGGATGTCAGCGACAACACGAGCAATCGTTTTGTCAGCAGCATCGGCAACATTGATGCGCGTCTGATCATCATGCTGAATCTCGATGAAATCGTCGATTTGCCGGAAGATATGAAATAAGATTTTACGACCTTCTCCTGTCCGGCAGGACAGGAGAAGGATATTTCTATCGGATCATGCCAGTATGCTAGAGGGTGCAGCTATGACGGAAGATATTATTGACCTCTCTCCTGTGCAGCTCGATGTGCTGCGGGAAATAGGAAATGTCGGCGCCGGAAATTCTGCGACAGCTTTGTCGCAGCTCATCAATCGCCGCATTGATATGAATGTGCCGAAGGTTTCGGTCGTTCCGCTCGACGAAGTTCCCGACCTCGTCGGTGGTCCGGAAACGATCGTCGTCGGCGTTTTTCTGCGTGTTTACGGCAAGGCGCCG